>JAABTP010000035.1 GCA_011389815.1 Desulfobulbaceae bacterium
TTTGGAAACGGGAGCCAAGTAGACAAATGCCCTCTGGGCTTAACCAATACCACCCCCTCTGGGGGTGGATTCTTTATTCAGGCGGACAGGTGGGGGGAGCGGGATTCGTGGGGAGCCGTTCAAAAAGGAACAGGTGCTTCACCAGGTTTGCCGGGAGCTGAACGTTGGAATTTTATAATAAATTTCAAGATAGAGAATCGCCTGTTCTGGCAAGAAAACGAAGATAGAGTAACCAGCCAGTCCCAGGCAGAAGAAAGAGCAAGGCCAGAACCAGGACTATGGGCCGTGGGCCAAATCCCATGTCCAAAGCAGCTCCAGTACACCAGATGGAAAAACTGAGTATCAGCGTCATAAGGGTCATTTCAGCGGAAAAGAGGCGTCCGCGAAAACGATCTTCAACCTGGCGGTGGAGCAGGGTTGTACTGAAGACCCACTGGACAGAACCACCAAAATGGCCACAAAAGACCCAAAAGGCAGCAAAGAACATATTGGGGGCCTGGCTGAAGAGCAGGTAGGCTGCGCAGGAAAGGAAAAAAGCCCCACCAATGGCCTTACGCATGGCTGGAACCCCGTCTCCAAAAAGTCGCCAGACAATAATTGGGCCAAGGGCAGCACCAAGACCACGCATGGAAAAAAGAATTCCGCTCAGTCCCCCGCGACCTCCTCCACTCTCCTGAGCAAAGACCTGCTCTCCAAACACGGCCAGCATGACCAGAATACCACCGGAAAGGGCCCAACCGCTTTTCACGGTGAGCAGGGCCATGACCTTGGGACGTGCTTTGATGTAGGAAAAACCTTCCTGAAGATCATGCAAGCCTGTGATCCGGGCCAGGGAGAAAACCGTTGCAGACTTGTTTTCCTGTTGGGGAATCAGCACCGTTAACATGACTGAGGCTGCAATAAGGAAGCTGCAACAATCAGCAATAATTGCTGCCTGCCAGCCAAATTGAGCCGTAAAAAAACCGCCCAGAGCTGCGCCAAATGCCAGCATAATTGACCAGGATGCCCCGGAAAGCCCGTTGACAATACTCAATTCTTCACGGGTACAGAGATTGGGAACTGTGGCCTGGCGGGCAGGATGATAAAAGGTCCAGATAGATTCCTGAGTAAGGGCTAATATATAGACCATCCAGACATATTCTGTTGATTGAATCAGCAGATAGGAAAGCACCAGGACAGCCCGCAAAAGATCACACGTAACCAGGATTGTTTTACGACTGAATTTATCAGCTATAACCCCGGCCACAGGTCCAAGCACTGCCGGGGGTAAATGCTTGGCAATCAGAAACCAGCTCACTGCCTGACCAGACCCGGTTAACTGATTCAGCAGGACAAAGATAGCAATATAGTTAAACCAATCCCCAATCTGGCTGATGCAGCTGGAAATCCAGTACCGGCGGTAGTTGGGGTTTTGGCGAAGCAGTCGCAGATAGGAAGAAAAATGTCCTGCTGCGTATAAATCAGCCACAACCGCAGCCACTCAGAGCGTCCTTGGTAAAGCTTGTATCTGGAGGAACGGGGTAGTTGCCGTTAAAACAGGCCAGACAGAAATGATCTCTGGGTAAACCTGTGGATTCAACCAGTCCGTCAAGGCTCAGGTAGGTCAGGGAATCCAGGCCCAAATACTCTGTAATACCTTCCAGGGTCTTGGTTGAGGCAATCAATTGGCTTGCTGAGGGGAAATCAATACCATAATAACAGGCATGGCAGGTTGGTGGGCAGGAGACCAGCATATGGATTTCTTTTGCCCCCACATCCCGTAGAGCCTTAACTCGGCTTCTGCCAGTTGTCCCCCGAATAATGGAGTCCTCAACAATGATCACCCGTTTGTCTTTGAGCAGGGCACCAACCGGGTTAAGTTTTACCCGGACAGAGAAATCACGCATGGCCTGGGATGGCTGGATAAAGGTTCGTCCCACATAATGGTTACGGATCATGCCCATTTCCAGAGGAATACCTGAAGCCTGGGAATAGCCGATAGCTGCATAATTGCCTGAATCAGGAAAAGGCATGACAAAATCAGCATCAATCCTGGCTTCACGGGCCAGAATTTCGCCCATTCGTTTACGTACCGCATAGACATTGGTGCCAAAGATATCGCTATCAGGCCGGGCAAAATAGACCTGTTCAAAGATGCAATAGCTTTTACGACGGGGCGACCAGGGGAAGATTGATTCCAGGCCGTCTTTATTGATAATCAGTACTTCGCCCGGTTCAACGTCGCGTACATATTCCGCTGTGATCAGATCCAGGGCACAGGTTTCTGAAGCAACCACATAGGCCCCACCAGCCAGACGGCCCAGGCAAAGAGGACGAAAACCATTGGGATCACGAACAGCAATCATGGTCTCCGGGGTCATAAGGAGTAGGGAATAGGCACCACGAATACAGGCAAAGGTCTCTTTGATTGCCTTGGTTAAGCCCATATGCATGGTCCGGGCCATGAGCTGGATAACGATCTCGCTATCCATAGTGGTCTGAAAAATAGAGCCTTTTTGTTCCAGATGATTGCGTAGATCAACAGAGTTGACCAGATTGCCATTATGGGCTACTGCAATGGGGATTCCCTGGTGGGTAACCATAAAGGGTTGGGTATTAATAATTGAGGATTCACCAGTGGTGGAATAACGTACATGGCCCATAGCAAGATGGCCGTTCAGACGTTGCAGATTGGATTCTGTAAAGACTTCAGGGACTAAACCCATATCTTTATGCAGATGCATCTGTTGGCCGTCACCAGAAACAATACCTGCGCTTTCCTGCCCCCGATGTTGCAAGGCGTAGAGGCCGAAATAGGTGAGTTTGGCGGCGTCTTCATGACCGTATATTCCGCAGATACCGCATTCATGGGTTGGTCGTGATTGTGGCTCAAGGGATGGAAGTGCATGTTCCATAACAGATTAATGACTCTCTTGTTGTATGTCCGTCAGGCTGTCCAGGGCCTGAAAATAACAGGGCACAGAAGAAGATCTCCTCTGCGCCCTGGAAAATATCTACATGAGGTTGAACTAAATATACCGGAGATCCCTGTTAAGGCAACCGGTTCAGGTTTCGTTATGTATTATCCTGTTCTCTATCCCGTCAGGAAACAGGAGCGATGAAGGAAGCCACTTCTTCAAAACAGATAACAATTTTTTTTTCAAGCAAATATGATGGTATTGCGAAAAAAAAAACTCGAAAATGTAATGTTTATTGGTTGTTTTGCTGTTCTGATACTTCTGTAGTTTTAGCTGGTTGTTGCCAATCTGGTCCAATAAGCAGGTCAACCCAAGGGCCACCGGCACAGGGTTTTTCCAGGATGATTTTATCTGCGGGCAGCCCAAGGGTATGCATGAGATACTTCTGCACAACCAAAGCCCGTTGCCGGGCCAGTTCCGGCAGGATCTTCTGGGGAAGGTCAATAGGCTGATGGGGGAGCGGTTGCAGATCTTCCCGTGCCTCAATCACCGGGATCAGATTTTCGCCAATGGGCGAATCCGTGTTTACCAGCTCCACTTGCCGAAGCTCTTCTTCTGCAAGCAGGCGGGCCATTTCTTCCTGTCTGCGGATATTTTCAAGATCAATCCGATAGTCTTCCTCTTCCTGAAGCAGGCCACGAAGGTATTTACGATCAGCCGTATCATCGTAGCAGCCACGAAGCTGGAGGCGAAGATAGGGGCGGCGGTCCAGCAGAGCAGCAAAATTTTCCAGATCATCCATAAAATCCGGGAGACTATCACCAACGATAAAATTGATCCGTTGGGGTAAGGTAAGGTCAGGAAACTCTTTTTCCAGCACTGTGTGCGGAGAAACAACTGTCTGGAGGTGCAGGCGTTGGAGTCGTGCTTTGGTTTTTTTGCCGATTTCTGCCGGGGAAGCCGTTGCAGGCAGAGCAAGAGGAATGCTGAAGGCATCATTTTTGTTGGTGAGCAGGCCCAGGAGCAGGGCATATTCTGAGTCCTGCTGAGGGCGAAAATCGCTAAAATGAACCTGGCCTTGGTCGTTGCGCTCAGCCGAGGGAATCCAGCGAATTTTGCCGGGTTGCTCCAGAGAAAGTAGCTCTTTAAATTGCTGGGTAGTGCTGTCCAAAGACAGTTCTGCGACCGTGAAGCTGTCAACCTCTGCACCAGTCTGTTGGAGTTGCCCCTGAGCTGTGAATTTCCTTGTATTGACCTTGCCGGAAAAGGTAAAGGAGGCTGGGGTCCCAGAGGCTAAAGGGGCAAGCTGTCCCTGGACTGCTGTATAGTTCTTGCCTGTACTGGTATCGGGCAGCAGACTGCCTCCCTGAATACGACATTGCTTAATGGTAAACGGCGGCAGTACCGGCTTATTTTCCTCTTTTCGGAACAGGGAAAGTAAGGCTCCAGGCAGTTCCGCCTTTGAGGAACCCAATTGCAATTCTGGCTCCTGAACAACAAGATCTTTGATATGCATGTAAAAAGGCTGCATGCCCCCTAATACCTCATTGCCTCTGGCGTTTTTCCAGCGCAAATGAACTCCTTGCCGATTTTCTGCAACCAAATTGCTGAGCTGGACATTGCCCTGAAAATTAAGCTCAGGGAGTTGAACCTGCCCTTGAAAAGAAAGATCTCCTTGTTTCAGGCCAGGAGCAGATTTTTTCCGAAATAAAGCCGCAAAAGGCTGCTCCAATGCCTTTATACTCAAATTTTCAACAGTCAGGTCCAGTTTCCCCTTTGCCTGGTGAAAAAAGCCTTCTACCTTAACCTTACCATGAGTATTAGCATTAGCATTAGCACCAAGGTTGGCCAGAAGGCGCAGGTTTGCCTGTTCTGACGACGCTGCCTGGAGATCCTTGATCTCCATATTGAGTCTGGTCAGCGGAAGCATCAGGCTGTTAGGCAGGTTTTCTTGATAACTCCCTATAGGTAAACGGGCCTTAGAGTCTTTTATTGTAATGGTATTAAAAGATAATGCAGAGAATAATTCTGGTTCTTCCGGGCTAAGAAAGAAAGCAGGTGCTGCTGAAGAAAAATCAGCCTGTTCCAGGCTAAGGTCTGCGCAGGAGAGACGCTTTTGCGTTATATGGAGCGTACATTGCTCTGCTGCTGCTGAGCCTGCTGTTAGCAGAGGGCTTTCCTGTTTTTCCCGTTGTATATTGATATGTTGCGTAGTAACTCTTGCTTCTTTTATCAGTATACTGTGCTTTTTCCTGCCAGTCTGCTCTGTTTGAAGAAGGCCACTCACTTCAGCCTTGCCGCCAGAAAGCCGGAGTCCGTGCTGACTGCCCAAGTAGGCTTGGAGCTGGTTTACAGAAAGGTTGCCCAAAAAAATCTTGCCATTCAGGCTGAGATCCGCTGCTGTGCTTCCCTGAAATCGTACTGTCATTTTTCCCTGACGGGCAGTAAAGGAAAGCGGGGCAGAGGATGATGTGCGATTATGGTAATCAACAAGCTTGACGTGCAGATCCTGCCAGCTTTGTCCCTGTTGTTTTTTGAGACTTCCTTTATTGATAATGAAACGCTCAACGCTCAGGTCAAAGGGGAGTAAACTTGGTTGAAACAGCTGGCCCAAGTGGTGAGACAAGGGGAGCTGATCAGAAGACGAGGCACCTGTTTTATTTTGATCGGCTTGTGCAAGTAGCAACTGCGGTTGCTCCAGGGTCAGCTCTCTGACGATGTATTGCTTCTCTACAGGATTTGCCTGCATAATCAAATCAACCTTACCGGCTGTGAGTTGTAATACTTGATTTTTATTTTGTGTTTGACCGTTACCCAGATAGGGCTGGAGCAGACCTGCATCCAGATTTTGGAGGGATATCTCACCTATCAGGTCAAGGGCCGGGGTGGTTGTTCCTTTAAACCGGACCGTGCTTGTTCCTTGCTGTGCAGAAAAAGACAGGACAGCTGGTTCGTTTTCCTGTGCCTTTTCCGCACGGGCGCGATTTTGATAGCCTGTCAGCTCCAATTGTAGCGCATCCCAGTGCGTTGTTCCCCTCTGTTTGCCCCTATGGACAGTTCCGTTGTTAATGGACAAACGGTTGATCTGTAGATCTATAGGGAGCAAAGCAGGCTTGAAAATCTGTCCAGGCCAGTTTGATAAGGGCTGGTCGTCCAACGAACCCTTGCTCTCTGGAAGGGAGAGCTGGGGATCGTTCAGGATCAGCTCGTTAATTCTGTACTGCTTGCGAAAGGGATTTGCCTGGATAATGAGTTTTGCGCTGGGAGATGTACATTGGAAGACATCTTTTTGTCCATTCCTTTGTTGGGGAGAGGATTTCATGTCCAGGTCAGTAAAGGAGATTGTCCCGGACAGGGCCAGCTCTTCTTCATCTTGCGGATTATCCGTGAGGATGAGTTCCAGGCGTGCTGTGGTATTTTTGCTTGTTATGTGAAGTGCATCATTCATGCTGGGTAACCAAGCCAGGATCTGCTGGGGATCAATGTCATCCAGCTGAAGGGTTAACCGGGTTAGCGGTCCTTTATCCGGGTCAATCAGGCGTTCTCCCTGGATTTGTACCGGATTTCCATTGACCATGGCATGAAGTGTGGGTATTGCTGCATCCTGTTTATTGGTTGCTCCTGTTGCTGCTGAAGGCAGGGAAAAGGTTATCTCATCAAGACGGTATTCATGGTCGGTGCTGGCATCCCGAAGAATCAGCGTACTTTCTGCCAGCCCCAGCCCATCCAGCTTGAGCCAGCTGGGCAACAGGGGGGCATTTTGTCCTTCCAGGCCCGGGCCAGTAAAACTGCCATCAGCCCGACGAACTACCTCTGCCTGTAATTTATTGATGTTGCTTTCTTCAAGCAGGATCTTTCCCTGCAAAAGTGCATCAGGCCGTATCCTGGTATCAAAAGTGGCAATGCGGCATAAAGCAGGTTCATTTTTTCCCTGAGGGGTAAGCTCCGGGCCGATATAAATATCAGCAAGATGGAGGTCAAAGGTGAACGGGTTGAACTCGGCCTGGCCTATGGTTACAGGGCGGTTCAGCTGCTGACCATACTGCGCTGCCAGCTGATTCTGGATATAGGAGGGCAGGAGATAGGTCGCTGCAGCCAGATAGGCGAGAAAAAGGAGCACTGGCAGCACGATAAGCACAAGGCTGCATATGAGGAGCTTTTTCTTTGACCCGGCTTTTTTTTTCGGCTCTTTGCTTTTTGAGGTACGCTTGTTACCTTGGGCACGCCGTTTTTTGGGTTTAGGAGGAGGGACGGATTTCTCTTCTTCTTTTTTCCCGGCTGTTCCGGCCTGCGGATTGATCAGAATTTCGCCAAATGCTGGTGAGGACTCGGCTTCTGGGGTCTGCTGCTCGCCACTCATGTTTTTGCGTCTCTTTTCTACTTCTGCGCCTGATTATCAGAGCATCAACAGTATAGGGCCTGCTTGACATCTGATGGTCTTATCTCTCTTAAAGAATATATAACCCGGACAGTGTTTTTTTACAAGCCATTGCGCATGCCGGGAAGCCTCTGATGAAACCTACAGCAATAACATCACGATTGCAGGAAGAAAACCTTTGTTGTTACCAGAAGAAGAGCCGGGCCCGTTCGGTGGTTAATGGTGGTCTGACAAAGAGAACCGGTAGTGATATTTTTTTCAGGGAAGCCATTCTGTCTTACCTTTTTGTTTGTCGTGTTGTATACTGAAGTAGTTGTATTTTTTTTGACCGAACAATTGTTCTATGAGGTGATTTGATGCATACATTTGCTGCTGTTATATACAAAGAAGATAAATTTTATGTGGCCCACTGCCCGGAAACAGGGACAGCCAGTCAAGGAGAAACCATTGAGGAAGCTGTACAGAATCTTCAGGAAGCCACAGAGCTGTACCTGGAAGAATTTCCTGTTGAGGCGACCTCATTTCGCCCGATCATGACCACGTTTGAAGTACTTGCCCATGCCTAAGCTGCCGAGGATATCCGGGGAAGATGCTGTCAAGGTGTTTATGCGGCTCGGTTTTTATGTTACCCGGCAGAAAGGAAGTCATGTTGTCATGCGAAGGGATAATAAAGGCTGTGTAATCCCGGAACATAAGGAACTCGCTCTCGGCACCCTCCGAAGCGCAATCAGGCAGGCTGGTCTTACTGTCGAGGAGTTTGTCGAGGCATACAGCGATAAATAATCATCCTTCAGCGTTCTCCTCACAATTCCGCGTAGCAACCCTGCTAAGATCTTCAACACTTGGCTCGCGCAGAACGAGGGCGAGGAATCTTTCCGCCTCAACGTTTTCCAGAGATTCCACGACCGAATTGTCCAAAACCAAATCAGCCATTATCGTCTGTCCTCGTCGATCATTTCCCGGATGGATCAGCTGTGTGGAAGGAGGGCAAATGAAGGGTTCTCACTCCAAATACATAGCCGCAACCTCAGCAGAGTACGTGCCATCAGAGTGCTGATAGATATAGAGCGGCGGAAGCAAACGTACCCCTTCACCACCGTTTTTCATGGCCTCAATCATGACTAATCGTGCCTGTTTATCTTCCGGGTAACTGTACACCGGCTGAATCCGTTTGGGAACCAGGCGTTTTTTCATCATAACCGCAAGCACAGTGGCGAGACGTTCTGCCGGATAGATGCAGGCCACTATGCCTCGATTTTTCACAGCAAAGGCAGCTGCTGCAATGACAGACTCTGGATCTGCGGTGAGTTCATGGCGGGCAAGAGCCCGCTCATCTTCCTGGTTCCTGCGTCCGCTGCCTGTTTTATAATACGGTGGATTACTGAGCACCAGATCATAGGATTCTGCTCGAAAGGCCTTCTTTATTCTGCGCAAGTCGGTCTGCTGCACAGTAAAACGATTATCAAACTTGTTGGCTTGAGCATTATTCCGGGCAAGTTCAGCCAGGGCAGGTTGCAGTTCCAGGCCAGTAATCTGAATATCTGAATGACGATAGCAGAGGATAAGGCTGATCACCCCGCAACCTGTGCCCAGGTCCAGCACCTTGGACCGGGATGCAGGCTGGCAAAAATGGGCCAGGAGTACTGCATCCAGGGAAAAACGGTAGCCGTCTTGGTGCTGACGACAAATCAGGCGGCCATCAAAAAGGGTATCGTCAGTCAGGGACATAAGCGGGATTGGTAGGGGTAGACCTGTGTGTCTGCCCGTTATTTTCAGACCGCAGTATGGAGGGTAAACACATAGGTTGTACCCCTACGGAACCCTGACCTGCTCTTTATCATCCAGCTTATTCAGGAGCAGGCCAGTCATAATTTTAGGGTAAAAAAAGGTGGATTTATGGGGCATGATATTATCGCTGTCAGCCACCTTGAGCACCTGTTCCACCTTGGTGGGGTTGAGAAGGAAGAGCAGAGGGGTATTGGAGTCCTGAAGTACGCTTTCTTTGACAGCTTCATCCAGGGCTACATCTGCGTCACTGATATAGCTGACCAAGCCATCGCGTACGCATTGCTCATGCCCCAGGCCCAGGTAATCCTGAATAAGCAGATCTGAAAGCATAACCACATCAAGTCCCTGCAAGACCTCGGGCTTTTCTGCAAGTGAGGGGGAACGGGTAATGGTTTCTTCTTGCACGCAAAGGAGAAAGGCCCGGTCTTCACCAGGATGGTAGACACCAAAGGCAGGGGTGCCTCCCTTGTTGTCTGCCTCGTTCATCCTGTTCAGTACTTCTGTAATCAGGGTTTCCCGGCTTCCCTGGTCAATTTCTGTGACTGTCATCCCCTGTTGCATCCGTTCCCGTAGCTGGTCAGCTCCCAGAACACCTGGCCAACGAACCAGACGATGGGTAGGCAGGACAGAGAGGCCTGGATCTTCGCAGGCACAGAGGTACATCATAATATAATTGCAGGGATGATCCGCAGGCAGATCAGGGTTATTGGCCAAGGCCCGTTTCCGGCAATCCAGAGCTGTGGTGTAGCGATGGTGTCCGTCAGCAATGTACACGGATTTATCAGCAAAGAAACGATGAACATATTCCAGGGCTGCTGCATCGGTCACCTGCCAGAGGGTGTGGGTATTGCCATGCTGGTCATTCACCTGGATCAGGGGAGCTGTTTCCCGGACCTCTTCTAACCTGCTGATGACCTTTTCTTCCTTATCGGAATAGATAGAAAAGATCTGGCTGAACTGGGCCTTGCAGGTCTCCATGAGTTGCAAACGATCGCTGATCACCCCGGAAAAGGTCTTTTCATGGGGCTTGACAATGCCTTCAGCAAATTCTGCCAAACCAACCAGGCTGACAATGCCTTTGCGGGTCAGGCGCTTGCCACTGGGATGATTATAATCAATATAATAGAGATAGATAGCTGGTTGCTCATCCTGGACAAGCACGCCTTCTTCCTGCCAGCTTTGAAATCGCTCCCGAGCCTGCTCATAGCGGCCGTCATCCTTGGTTGTTCCCTGCGATATATTGCACAGATCCAGATTAATCATGGAGTAGGGATTTTTTTGCAGCAGTCTTTTTTCGTCGTCTGTGGAAATAACGTCATAAGGTGGAGTAACGACATCTTCCAGTCGTTCAATTTTTTTCGGGTTATAACGAACGCCACAAAACGGGGCAACAACAGCCATGGTCTTTTTCTCCTGTTTATAGAAGGTTGTCCTTCCCAAGAAGGGAGGAATGTTCTTTGAAATAAGAGTACGGGGGTCATGCATGCTTTGTTTACCATTATCCGATGAGCAGATGCAAGGAGGTTTTGGAAAGTTTTCCCGCTTGGGGCCGCAAGAGGCCCTGGCAATATTTTTGGGAGCCATTTTTAAGAATAAGAAATTAACTCCTTGTCAAGCTCTTCTCCATGCTGTTACCTTTGATAGTATGTATTGATATGAAAGTATTGGTGACTCTCTGGAGTTACCACATGGACATCAACCCGGTTCTGCCGGAAGGAGGAGGTATGGATTTTAAGGAATATTTTGAACAGGCCTGGCAGGTTTTTACAGGACATTTTGCCCCGATACTGGTCAACACACTGGTGATGATTGTGGTCTCTATTGCCAGTCTTGGCATTCTGGCACCTGTGGTCTCTGCCGGTTATATGCAGTCCCTGTTACTGGCTTTGCGGGAGGACAGGCCACCGGAAGTGAAGGATCTCTTTGCCCATATGGATCTGTTTTTTCCTTTATTTGGTTTTGTGGCACTGTTTATCATTGTTGTCTTTATCGGCCTGGTTTTTTTGATTCTGCCTGGTATTGCCATCCTGCTGGCAGGAACCTATTTCCTGATCTATATGTTACCCTTGATGACAGATCAACGCTTGGGTCTGGTTGAGGCTATTAAGGAATCCAGTCGTATGGCTATGGAACAACCCATTGTTGAGCATATAGCTGTGGTGGCAGTGCTCATTATTCTCGATTCCATTGGCAGCTCTATTGTCTTTGGCGGCTTGGTAACTCATCCGTATGCATGTCTGTTTATCCTTGCTGTCTATGAGGTCAAGAAGCAGCGTCAGATCAGCAGTTCCAGTACTGAGCCACCGCCTTTGTCAAAGCAAGGCACGTCTGGTCACCAGGGGTAAGGATCCAAGAAATCCCATTATATCGGGAACCGTAGGGGCAAACCTCTGTGTTTGCCCTTTTATGCTAGGCAGACAGGCAGGACTGCTCCTTATATTCACTACAGGGCAACTGTGGGTTTGTCTCTTCTTTTCTTTTTTTATCCTCACAGGCTATGCAGACATCTTTAACCCATTCCTGCCCCTTTGTTGCAGGGCCAATGATTACAGACCCGCATCTGTTTGTCGGGCGTAAGAACGAACTGCGCATCCTTGCCGGGCGGATGAGCGGTGCCCAGCCCACCAGCCTGAATGTGGTCGGGGAACGGCGCATGGGCAAGTCCTCGCTGCTCTATCATTTTTTTCAGACCTGGGAACATCGGGTGAGTAGCCCGAACCGCTTTGTTGTGGTTTATCTGGATCTTCAGGCCAAAACTCCGTCAAGCGAGGCGGCCTTTTTTCAAGCTTTAGGCCGGGCCTTAGCACGACAGCAAACAATACAGCGGGTCGAGCCTTTGCGGAGAACCCTGCTTGCGCCCCCTCGGACCTCTCAGGGTTTTGTCGACCTTTTGGAGCAATGCACGAATCATGTCCTTCTGCCGGTGTTCTGTCTGGATGAGTTTGAGGTGCTGCTCAAGAACAGCGAGCAGTTTACGGACTGCTTTTTTGATCAGTTGCGCGGCTGTATGAATGCGGGTCATTTGATGTTCATCCTCTCCAGTCGCAGGCCCCTGGATGTGTATGCCGGGGAGCAGAACCTGACCTCGGCCTTTTTCAATCTGGGCCATGTGGTGGAGTTGGGAGAGTTCAGCGAGGAGGAGGCGGATGAGTTAGTGTGTCTGCCTGTGGACGGTGAGCCAGCCTTGGACGCGGAAGAGCGGCAGTTGGCCCGGCAATGGGGTGGCAGGCATCCCTATTTGTTGCAGTTGGCAGGTTTGTCGCTCTGGGAGGCACGGCAGGCCGGGAAGAGCACCCGGCGGGCAAAGGGGGAGTTTGAGCGTCAGCGTAGGCGTTTTGTGACGAAGAGAGCAAAGCGGGCATCTTCAGGAAAGTCGTACCTGAGTGCTGCGTTCTGGGATTTCCCTTGTTGGCTTGGAGGAAAGCCGATCTGGTTAGGAGGGCTATTGAGCGATATTGGCAAGTGGCTAACCGGCACCATCATTATTGGCTTGTTCATAGGATTGCTGTTTGACCTAAAAGAGGCTGGAGTTGTGTATACTTTATTGCTGAATGCATTCAACTACTTTAAGCAAGTTTTGTAGAATAGTGATAAATTAAACGCTCACCGTTCATTCATCTCATCTCTACTGTAGGGCCCGCTCGCCCTTACATGGCTTAACTGATCCATAAGCTCCATAAACTCGCCATCTTGGGCACGGGATACCACCCGCTGGCCGCTTTGCCATTGCCGCTGCATGACATCGCGGGACATCCGCTCAACGTCCCAGTCGTAGGACTTGAGAATTTCGGCCCGCTGTCTGCGGACTTCATCAACAAGAGGGTCTTGGCTCATTCGTCGTCTCCGCCAAAGAGTTCATCAGGGGTGCAGATTACGGGGAGGATATAACCTGCTTCGGTCGCTGCCGTGCTCAGAATACGGAGCAGTTCGGCATTGGCAATGTGGGTACAGTTCCATGTGAGGAGGAAATCCATACGGTGCCGAGCCGCAACAGCGATGTGGGCAGCATTGTTGGCATCCTTTGCAGAAAAGCTACAAGATCATTATACTGTTTCGATTGGCATTGACCAATGTTTTTTTTGCCTCTGCCTTTCCGCCCCGGTGTTGAAACACCGGGCTATGTTCTGTCGCCCCTCCGGGGCTATCCGTGAACCAAGCGTCCCGGAGGGACAGCACGAGAATAGCCCAGCGTTTTAACGCTGGGTGGGTTTGTTCTCGAAAACACCTCACATTTACCGAAATTTTTTCCATGCAATATGCCAAAGGATACCAACGCGGGCTAATCGCCCGCAACCCAATTTCTGAACTCTAAGCACAGTTTTAAATGCAATTGCTTATTCTTCTGAAGAAAAAAGCCTGCTCATTTTCTTGTTTTTTATGACAGGAGTTCAGGAGTAAGGCACTAACAACCTTTGTGGTAGATTTGTATCACTCTATATTTTGAATCAATTCGCTGTAAAGAAAAGTCGATAATGGGATTTGAAGTAATAACTTTTGTCAAATCATCTTGGGTCAACCCAATGTGGAAGCGCTTTGGGAAGATAACAGGGGAACAAAAAAAAGAGCTTGATGGTTTGCGGGATGAGTTTGTTGATCCAGAAGTATACCGTGGCTTATATATTGAGCCTTATTTTCAGGATCGTAACCCCGCAGACGCCCATCAGGATGAATTAATTTCAGCGGCCCAACAACCAGCCTTTGAGCGGATCAATGGCTTTCTTCGTGGTGAATTACCCTTGGAGAAAGACGGGCGTCACCAGATGTTTATTTTGTCTGATGCGGGCATGGGAAAGACCTCTTTGCTACTCATGATCAAGCTCATGCACTTGACTAGCTTTTGGCCTAGGGGCTATAACTGTGCTTTGTTCAAACTAGGTGAAGATACCTTAGAGCGAGTAGCTGTATTGAAAAATAAGGGCGAAACCGTCTTGCTGCTGGATGCTCTGGACGAAGATCCTAAATCCTGGAAGCGGATTCGGGAACGGCTGCTGGAACTCTTGCTCGCTAGTGAGGATTTTCGCCGAGTGATTATTTCTAGCCGAACTCAATTTTTCCCGGAAATGGAACCGGACCGGCTGGGTCGAGCCGAGATCAAGGTGCTATCAGGTTATCATTGCCCGGTGCTCTATCTTTCGCCTTTCAGCGATGAGCAGGTTCAGGAGTTTATTCAACGTAAATTGCCCCTGCGTTGGTATTATTGGCCTTTCCTGCAAAGCCGGATCAAAAAAAAGCGGGCAAAGGCAACCGTCCTTTTAGAGCATATGCAGGATTTACGGATGCGGCCTATGCTTTTGCAGCATATTGATAAGCTGCTGGCAGTAGAATGTCAGCAGGAATGGAATGCCTACACGGTCTACGAGGCTTTGGTGGATGAGTGGCTGAATAGGGAAGTGCGTAAGATTCGAGGCCAGTATAAGGATAGACGGGTGCCGGAACGAAAGGAACTGTTTCATGCCTGCTTACGGGTTGCAGAGGCGATGGAACGGCAGGGTGTAAGGATAATTGGAGAGGATGGCTTGCAGCAGCTGGTTCGGGAGGATGAAAATATCGGCTGGGTGGAGAAGTTTGAGCTGGGTGGACGATCTCTGCTGAACCGCAATTCTGAGCGGGCTTTTCGTTTCAGCCATTATACGATTCAGGAATTTATGTTGGCTTGGGGGATTGTGAATGAACAGCTTGCCGAACAAAAGCCAGTTCATATCACAGGGCAGTTGTTGCATTTTCTTGAGCTATCTGGACAATTGCCAGATAGGCTGCATCTTATTGATATAGAAATAGTTACAGAAGATTTTTCCATTGCTGTTAGATTATTTGCAAGCTGTAAGACAGTGTCTCATATTGCTTTGTTATCTAACAGGATTGATTGGATAGCGAAATCATTGACCAACAAGGCAGGCAATCATGTCCTTAGTTGTTTAAAGCTTAGTCAAGATGTTAGATCAGCTTTGAAATCAAGTACGTTATTTCGTCGAAAACAGCGTCTGAAAGAAGTTGAAACAAAAATCAACGACCAACGTAATAGGCTGGATATTCTTCACGATAATGAGGCTAGCGCATTTAGTAGCATATTGGATAACTGGTACCGGATTATAGAAGCCGCCTGCACAACTCTGCACAATTCCATTCAGGAAGATTTTGAAATCCGTCAGGTCTATCTGCCCGGCCAGCCGCTGGAACCAGACAAGGCTGGCAGCCTGTTCAAGGGCCGCCGTGACCTGTTCCACCAGATCGAAAGCCTGCTATTCTCGGCCCAACCGCCCACCTTGGTCATGCAGGGTGGCAGGCGTAGCGGTAAAAGCTCGGTCCTGCGCTATCTGCCCAAGCAGATGCCTTCAGACATCCTGCCCTTGTTTGTGGACTGCCAAGGGATGGCAGTGTCCAGCACCTTGCCCGGCTTGGCCCGCCATCTTGCTCATCAGATTATTGAGTCATCCCGGACAACGCACCGCCTGACCCTACCGCCGCCGAATGAGGAAGAGCTGGCTTGTGACCCGTTCGCCTCCCTGCTTGAATGGTTAGAAACAATCGAGCAGGCCGTGCCCGGCAAGACCTTTCTCCTCTGCCTGGATGAGTTCGAGCGCATTGATCAGATCGTCACTGCTGCGGGCAGCTATGTACCGCTCAACTTCCTCCGCCACCTGATCCAGCACCGCCGCCGCTGGCTGCTTCTTTTTGCCGGGTCGCACACGCCGGAAGAGCTGGCCCCGCACTGGAGCGACTGCCTGATCAACACCCGCAGTCTGCGCGTGAGCTTCCTGGACAAAGACGATGCCGTGGAGTTGATCCGTCGCCCGGTCGAAGGCTTCCCGGAGATATGGCTAGAAGCGGCAGTGGAGGAAGTCTGGCAGCTGACACAAGGGCAGCCGTACTATATCCAGCTCATCGGTCAGGAGGTGATTGAGTTGCTAAACAGAGAGAAGAGAAGACAGGCGGACGCAGAGGATGTGATGGCTGTGCTGCCAACGGTCTTTGTGCGTGGGCATTACGTTTTTGATGAATTCTGGCGTGCTTTAAGCGAGGAACAACGGACGCTGCTGATCGCTTTGGCGGAAGGAAAGGCAGTGCCGCCGAATTTGCACACTACGGCTGCCCTGATACGCAAAGAAATCCTGGCGCAGGAGAATGACGGCTGGTCATTCCGGGTGCCGCTGATACAGCAGTGGATTATAAGGAATGGGTGATGCGATTCAACCAGCAGATTATCCAGAATTAGCAGCATTCTTTGGTTGCAAGCAATCCGGAAAGGCGATTATGACGTTCTTCTCCTGCCAGTCCAAACCAGGATCAGGGGGGAAAACAAAATGATGTCCGCAGTGCAGGCCCTTATCCCGGTTTCTCTCTTTCTGCACCCTGAAAAATCATCCGGGGCCCGGGCAAACCCATGCAGCAGCCAGGAAAAATGACAGAGGAGCAGAGAAAAGTCATTCCGCGCCCGGAAAAATAACAAAGGAGCACGGAAAAATGAGTGCGAAGCGCAGCAAAATGACCGAGGAGCAGTGAAAAATCGCTCAGGAGCACTCCTCCGCCACTTTTCCGGCCTGCGCACCCTTTTTGCACCCTTTTTTTTAGAAACTTCCATCTTGTTCAGCCAAGGTGGCTACTATATCCAGCATTTCTCATCAATCCATCGGAGCAATGATTGCCCCCTGCTTTCAGGCTTCCTTTTTCAAACTCCGGCCAACCAGATCCTGAACCGCATCCCGGCAGGGTTTATCCTCATACAGGATCTGATAGGTCTGTTCCAGAATCGGCATTTCAACCCCAACAGAGGCAGCCAGATCATAGCAGGATTGAGTGGTCTTGACGCCCTCAGCCACCATGGTCATTTCATCCAGGGCCTGCTGAAGCGTTCGTCCTTCACCCAGTTTGATACCCACAGTTCGGTTACGGCTCAGGCTACCGGTACAGGTCAGGACCAGGTCCCCCATCCCGCCAAGCCCGCAAAAGGTGAGCGGGTCTGCCCCTAAGGTGGTTCCCAGGCGAGTGATTTCTGCCAAACCACGGGTAATCAGGGCAGCACGGGTATTGAGCCCATACCCCAGGCCATCAGAGATACCCGCAGCAATGGCAATGACGTTTTTCATGGCCGCAGAGATCTCCAGGCCAATGGTGTCCGTACTGGTGTAGACCCTGAAAGAAGATGTTGAGAAGAGATGCTGTACTGCTTGGGCAACCTGATTATCTGAAAAGGCGACAGTCACCGCAGTGGGCTGCCCAGTGGCAACTTCATCTGCAAAGCTGGGACCGCTTAATACCCCGATGTGCATGGCTTCGGTTCTGTTTTGTCGCGCAAGTTCCTCTTGCATGACCTGGAACATGGTCTGGCGGGTTGCAATCTCTATTCCTTTGACCGCGGAAACCAGACAGGTTCCGTCTTGAAGCTGTGGAATGAGTTTGCGGAATACCTCGCGATACCCATGAGAGGGCACAACCATAACTAGACATTGACACGAAGACAGATCGTCAAAGGTGTTTACTGCGCGGAGATTGCCTGGCAAGGCCGCACCGGGCAGGTATTTCCGGTTCTCCCGATCCCTGCGCAGGGCATCCACATGCTCGGCCCGATGGCTCCAGAGCAGGACCTGTTCTCCCTTGTCGGCCAGCAGCTTGGCAAGGGCAGTTCCCCAACTGCCTGCCCCGATAACAGCTGTCTTTTTAATCGTTTGGTTCATCAATGGGCGTTTCATCTGTTCCCTGGCTATCATCCTGCCCGGTATCTTCCTTTTCATTATCTCGGTTGTCTCTATCGTTCAGCACCTCTTCTCCATCTGTGAGAGAATCGTCTGCATCGTCAATCTCATCATTAGTACGGGCCAGCATGGACAGGGCCACAACCTTTTCTCCTTCACTGAGGTTGATCATCTTCACACCCTGAGTATTACGTCCGATAATCCGCATGGAATCCATAGGCAACCGGATCACCTTGGCAGAGTTGGCAATCAGCATAACCTGATCCTCATTAATCACCTGAAAAGCCCCGACCACCTTGCCGTTCCGTTCACTGGTTTTTATGGCAAAAATCCCCTTGCCCCCCCGTTTCTGGAGGCGATAATCGGTTACCAGTGTTCGCTTGCCAAAGCCGTTTTCTGTGACCGTGAGAATTGAATCTTCTTCCTCTTGACTCTTTTCATATTCATGGCTTTTCAGAACAACGGCACCCACCACTTCATCGTCATCTGCCAGGGTGATGCTTTTGACACCAGCAGCTGTTCGGCCCATAGTACGCACATCATTCTCATGGAAATGGATAGACTGGCCGTTTTTGGTCACCAGGAAGACATGGTCATCACCAGAGGTAATGGCTGCGCAGAGCAGCTCGTCATCTTCTTTAATGGACAGCCCGTACTTGCCCCTGCGCACGGGCTTTTTATATTCAGCAATACTGGTCTTCTTGACCCGGCCTTTCTTGGTCACGGTCAGGATGGTGTAGCTTTCATCAGCATTTGCCAGATTAGGAACAGAAAGAATAGTGGCGAGTTTTTCCCCTTCTGCTAACTCCAGGAGGTTGACCACAGCCCTGCCCCGTGCTGTGCGACCAGCCATAGGCAGCTCATAGACCTTACGCCAAAACACTCGGGCCTTATTGGTAAAAAAGAGAAAGGTGTCCAGAGTCGACGCCGTGTAGAGGTCTGTGACAAAATCGTCCTCCACAGCTGCCATGCCTGTGATCCCCTTGCCCCCTCGACGCTGGGCCCGATACAGGGATAATTGATTACGTTTGATATAACCATGATGGGAAATCGTCACCACCATCTCTTCCGGGGTGATCATGTCTTCTGGCAGAATTTCGTCAGGCGCATCAATAATTTCGGTCAGGCGCTCATCGCCGTATTGTTCGCGGATCGCCTCAAACTCCTCCCGGACAATATTCATCACCAGGGCATCATCGGCAAGCACATCCTTTAACCAGGCAATGCGCTCCATGATTTCGGTGTATTCCTGAATGATTTTATCGCGCTCCAGACCAGTGAGCTTTTGCAGGCGCATATCCAGGATGACCTGGGCCTGAAGTTCAGAAAGCTCAAAGCGCTCTATCAAACCGGTCTTGGCTTCTGCTGGATTGGCTGAGGCCTTGATCAGTTCAACCACCTCATCAAGATTATCCAGAGCAATCTTCAATCCTTCCAGAAGATGGGCCCGCTCCTCTGCCTTGCGCAGTTCAAAGGCCGTGCGGCGATAAATGATTGTACGCCGGTGATCAATGAAGTGAACCAGGACTTCTTTCAGGTTCAGGACTTCCGGTTTATTATTAACAATGCAGAGCATGATGATCCCAAAGCTTTTTTGTAAGGGTGTCATCTTGTAGAGCTGGTTAATGGTCACATCCGGGATCTCATCCTTTTTCAGATCCATGACAACACGGAGACCCTGCCGATCTGATTCATCGCGCACTTCTGCAATGGAGGTAATTCGTTTCTCCTTCATCAACAGGGCGATTTTTTTGACCAGCTTGGCCTTGTTCTGTTGAAAAGGGATCTCAGTGACCACGATGGACTCGCTGCCTTTTTTCTTTTGCTCCACATGCATGCGGGCCCGCATGACAATAACGCCTCGCCCGGTTTCATAGGCCTCACGAATTCCGGCCCGTCCGCAGATAAAACCGCCTGTGGGAAAGTCCGGGCCTGTGATGATATCCATGAGCTGATGTACGGAAAGGCTTGGATCCTCTACCAAAGCGACGAGAGCATCAATAATTTCGGTGAGGTTATGGGGCGGGATTTTGGTTGCCATACCTACCGCAATACCCTCAGAACCATTGATCAGGATATTTGGGATCCTGGAGGGGAGGACAGTGGGTTCCAGTTGCGAGTTGTCATAGGTTGGGACGAAGTCGACGGTTTCTTTGTCAATATCAGTAACAAGCTCCTGGTCCAGCCTGGTCATGCGTGCTTCTGTGTAACGCATGGCCGCTGGCGGATCCCCGTCCATAGAGCCAAAGTTACCTTGCCCGTCAACTAAGGGGTAGCGGAGAGAAAAATCCTGAGCCATTCGCACCAGGGTGTCATAGACTGCTGAGTCACCGTGGGGATGGTATTTACCGATAACATCACCAACAATTCGGGCTGATTTAACATAGGGGCGGTTATGGGTATTGCCCAATTCCCTCATGGCGTACAAGGTACGCCGGTGAACTGGTTTCAGGCCATCACGCACATCGGGCAAGGCCCGCCCAACAATAACGGACATGGCATAATCCAGATAGGATTTGCGCAGCTCCTGTTCAATGCCGATGGAAGGAAGTTCGGGCGTAGTATTTTCCTGATCTGTTGTCATTAGATTGTTTGCTTGTTGTAGAAAGAATGCAGCATGTGCCATTGGCTGCATGCTGTTATGGTGCTTATGAACTGAGTTTGCAGATTTAACCATAAATTCAGTTTTTTTTCATTAAGTAAGGTGAGCAATCGGTATTTTTTTTGGTGATATGCATGCATTCGCCTCAGCAACAAGGGAGATGATTCCTTGCTATTCAAAAAATAGGGTGCTATACTCTTTTTAAAGAAATATTAAACCGTTCAGTTCTTACCCGTGGCCTTGCACTATGTATCTTGAGAAAAAAATCGCTGTTGTCATCCCAGCGTATAATGAAGAAAAACTTGTTGGCAAAGTCATCAGCACCCTGCCTGACTACGTGGACAACATTGTTGTGGTGGATGACTGTAGCCAGGATAAGACCGTAGCCGTTGTGCAATCCTTGGCTGCATCAAATAAAAAAATAACTCTTCTTCAGCATGAGCAAAACGGAGGGGTCGGAGCAGCTACGGCAACAGGGTACAAGTGGACAAGAGATCATGAATTTGATGTCTCTGTCATTATGAATGCTGATTTTCAAATGGATCCAGAGGATCTGCCACACATTCTTCAACCTGTCTGTGCAGGTGAATGTGACTATACCAAAGGAAACAGGCTCTTTCAGGGAGAGTCGTGGGGTATGATTCCTAAACATCGATATATAGGGAATTCTTTTCTCTCTTTTTTTACAAAGATCGCATCAGGGTATTGGCATATTGCTGATTCGCAGAGCGGCTATACAGCTATCAGCCTGGCCGCTCTTAAGGCTATTGATCTTGATACACTCTATCCGCAATACGGCATACCAAATGATATGCTGATCCGTTTAAATATTGCCAACATGCGGGTGCGCGACATTCCTGTCCGACCGGTTTATAACGTGGGGGAAGTATCAGGGATAAAGATACGAAAAGTAACTTTTGCGATTCCGTGGATGCTCACAAAAGGTTTTTTCCGCAGGATGTTGCAAAAATACGTTATCCGCGATTTTCATCCGCTGATTTTTTTCTATTTCCTTGGCTTGCTGTTTTTCTTTTTCTCGGTCATCCTGTCAATCCGAATGGTTGTCTACCTCAATATTGACGGGCACCTGCCTCCTATCAATACCTTGGCAGCTATGTTTTCCTTTATGAGTTCCAGTCTCTTTACCCTGTTTGCCATGTGGTTTGATATGGAATATAATAAGGATCTCAAGTAACAGCTGTTGTTGCTGTTTGTTATTAACAGGTTGAGATCTGATAAAAATGCTTGCAAAAACACTGAGCGGTGCTGTAACAGGAGTTGACGGCCTTATTGTCCAGGTGGAAGTGGACTTAGCCTTAGGTCTGCCTGGTTTTTTCACGGTTGGCCTGGCTGAGGGAGCAGTGCGTGAATCCAAGGATCGGGTCAAGGCAGCGATAAAAAACTCAGGCTATGAATTTCCGCCCCGCAGGATCACGGTTAATCTGGCTCCGGCAGCGGTCAAGAAAGAAGGAGCTGGTTATGATCTGCCTATTGCTCTGGGTATTCTTGCGGCTTCCGGTTCACTGACCTGTCCGGATCTGGAAGACATCGCCATTGTTGGTGAACTCTCTCTTGATGGGGCAGTCTGTCCGGTCCGGGGGGTTCTCCCTATGGTGCTGGAGGCCAAAGAGCAGGGTGTGACCCGTTTTCTGGTTCCTGCGGATAATGCCCATGAGGCTGCTGTTGTTGACGGAATTGATATCATTGCTGTGAAACGCTTGCGACAGGCAATGGATTTTCTTGCCGGACAGCAGCACATTACGCCTTCCCGCACTGATGTGCAGGCCCTGTTCAGCAGACGCAACCAATATACAGTGGATTTTTCCGAGGTGCGGGGACAGGAACATGCCAAACGAGCCTTTGAAGTAGCCGCAGCAGGCGGTCATAATCTCCTGTTGAGCGGAGTGCCTGGCACAGGTAAGACCATGATGGCCCGCAGGCTGCCTACCATTTTACCGGATCTCTGTTTGGATGAGGCCCTGGAAACCACCAAGATCTATTCCACCACCGGGTTGCTCCCTGAAGATATGCCGCTGCTGGTGACCCGCCCTTTTCGTACCCCTCATCATACTATTTCCGATGCCGGTTTAATCGGCGGCGGGCGAATTCCCCGGCCTGGTGAGGTCTCATTGGCCCATAACGGGGTGCTCTTTCTTGATGAGATGCCGGAATTCCGCAAGCATGTCCTGGAGGTGATGCGTCAGCCCTTGGAAGATGGCATCGTGACCATTGCCCGGGCAGCGGCAAGCCTTCGTTTTCCAGCAAATTTTATGCTGGTCGCGGCTATGAATCCCTGCCCATGCGGTTTTCTTGGTGATAAGGTGAAAAAATGCTCATGCTCACCTGTGCAGGTGCAACGTTACCGGAACCAGTTATCAGGGCCGTTGCTGGACCGGATTGACATGCACATTGAAGTGCCACCGGTTCAGGTGGAGGAAATCAGCACCCAAAAGCCGGGAGAATCATCGGAAAAGATTCGGGAACGGGTTAATACGGCCCGCAGGCTTCAGCAGCAACGGTTTGCTGCTGTGTCGTTTATCAATTGCAATGCCCAGATGGGTTCCCGGCAAATCGAGACCTTTTGTTTGCTGGATCAGCAAAGTAAGGGCCTGTTGAATAATGCTATTGACCGCCTCGGTTTGTCCGCCCGCGCCTATCATCGGATCATCAAGATTGCCCGCACCATTGCCGATCTGGCCGGGGCTGAGGGAATTGATTCCGCCCATGTTGCTGAGGCTGTGCAGTATCGGCGGCAGCAGTTTGATGTGGGGTGATTTGTTCAAGCAGACCTTGAGTGGGTTACTCGCAGTATCTCTAACTGCGCCAGCAAGGCAACAACCGCTGTATCCACATGCAGGATTCTATTCCCCATAGAAAACCCGGCAAACCCCTGAGCAAGAAAATTCTCCACCTCAAAATCATTCCACCCGCCTTCCGGCCCGATAGCCAGCAGGATTTTTTCTTTTTCTCCTGACTTCGGATAAACCTCTGACAGTCCTGTTGTTACTCCCGGATGAGCAAGCAGCCCAAGACCGGTTAAGGTCGGCACAACATCCTGAACAAAAGGCTTAAAACGACGGTGGATCAGTACTTCAGGTAAACGGGTATCCACAGCCTGCGTCAACCCTTCCAGCAGGAGGTTCTTGATTTTTCCTGGTTCAAGTACCGGAGTCTGAAAGAAAGATTTTTCTACTCTGGCAGACCTGATCAGATGAATACGGTTTACCCCCATTACGGTTGCCTGCTTGAGAATACGCTGGAGCATAATCGGGCGGGGTAGGGCAAGGATCAGCTCCACTGTCGGGGCTGGAGGCGGAGGGCTGTCCAGTTCAACCTTGAGTTCAACGGATTGCCCATCCTGCTCAGCCATTCGGATGATTGTTCCTTGGCCCATCTTGCCATTGATCATGCCGATCTGCAGGCTGTCGCTGGGTTTCAGTTTCAGGATAGTGTGGATATGCCTGGCCCGATGGCCTGTGAGAATGAGGCGGTCTTTGTTGGGGCCATCAAGTTCATGCTGTTCAAAAAGCAGGATGTTCATAGTTCGTAATGATGAGCTTTCATGTTGTGTTGCTCCATCTCAAGGGAGGTGGACCAGGGTGTACTGAAATATGCTGAAAGACTGATTCTCATTAGCTCAGGATAAACTGGCTGATTTCTTTATAGGTTCCCACCCGCATGGGTGGTCCCCAATAGGCGGTTCCCTGATTGACGTAGATCAGGGTGTTTTTATGTTGATAAAATCCTTTCAGGTAGGGCTGTTGCAGAGGAGTGAGATAGTTAAAAGGCCAGATCTGTCCACCGTGCATATGCCCTGAAAGAATCAAATCCACCCCATGATCCGCTGCTTCTTCAACAGCTCTGGGTTGATGGGCCAGCAGGATAACAGGCTTTGTTGGCGCTGTCTCTCCTGTTTTTTCTTCCCCACCCAAGGCCCTGGTAAAATCCGGGGCATGTTCTTTGCCAAATTTTCCGGCTTGATAATCTGTTACTCCGGCCAGAATAATCGCATCCCTGCCCTGACGGATCTCTACTCTGCTATTATTAAGGACCGTAATACCCAGTTCCTCTATGATAGGCAGCCATTGTTCGACTCCGCTATAGTATTCATGATTACCTGTGACAAAAAAAATGCCATGCCGGGCCTTGAGGTCAGCCAACGGGGCAAGTTCGCCAGCAAGCTCAGCAGGTTTACCATCAACTAAATCTCCTGTTATGGCGATAAGATCAGGGGTCAGGTTATTAACGACAGCTACAATTTCAGCCAGTTCAGCTCTCATTGACATGGCACCGATATGGATATCAGATATCTGGACAAGGGAAAACCCCTGAAAGCCAGCAGGCAAACCAGGAAGAGTAACAGGAAGCCGGTTGACCGTGGGGGGATCAAGGCATTTTTTTACGCCAAAGGCTGAAACCCCAAATACCGCAATAGAGGCCGTAGAAGCAAGGGCGCGGGCAAGAAAACGTCTCCGCCCCGGATCAGGGATATATTGTTTTTTCGCAAATAAGTGCTGACCGATAGCGGTGAGTAATTGCAGGCTATCTGCGGCAAGAAAAAAGAAAACAAAGAGCATCAGGATCCCAAGCCAAAGGTGACCAAGCCATAAGAGAGGATAGCGTTGCTCAACTGAGAACCATGCTGCCAGGGTGCGAGCTGCTGGCAGAATGAGAAAAAGAAGGAGCACAATCCCTGTGCCAAGCCGTTGCTTCTGATGGCTCAAGCCAGGCCTTTTGACCATCCAATGCCAGAAGTAGTAATGCATAAGAAAGTGGACAGTCAGTACGATAGCCAGAAAACGGAGCAAAAAAAGGGTAGAGGAGGACATGTTATGTACTTTGCTTTTGTTAAAGGTGGGAAACCTGTTCTTCCTTTTCTCAAGAGAACCTGGACGTTGTTAAAAAAAGACAACGTTTTTGACAGGATGTTACTGGTGTTCACTTTGTTTGAGAGAAATATATTGCTCTTCTGTTGTGAAATCCTTGTTCATGCTATATAAATAAGTTTGTGTAATCGTCAAGACAATGATGGTCGTTTATAGGATAACCGGGAATTTTTGAGAAATATTAGAAAGAGCAGAGAATCTATGTTGTATCAGGATTGGGCGGACGTCTCCTCCCGGAAATTGAAGCTGGGCATACTCGCACTTGCCTTTATCAGCGGACTTGGTGGCTGTGGGCAGAAGAAAACTGTTAGTACGGGCCATGAGTTGGCAGCGCCTGACAAGGCGGTGTACCCTGCATCAGCTCCATCCCAGGAAAGAAAGGGGGAGAAAGGATGCAGTTATTTACATTTTCTTTTGGGACGTCATGCTGAGTTGGCAGCAGAGTATGAAAAAGCTCTGGCCTTATATGAAAAAGCCCTTCAATGTGACCCTGATGCAGAATTTGTTCTTCGCAAGGTCCCGTTACTGCTCCTGCGTCTTAACCGTGGTGAGGAAGCTATTCTTCATCTGAAACAGTATCTTGATCAGCATCTGGAAGATACCGTTTCCAGAATGTTACTGGCCAAGATATATATCCGTCAAGGTGAATTCTCCAAGGCAGCAGCGCAGTACCGAAGAATTCATCAACTGGATGAGCAGGATACCACCTCCCTGCTCTTATTGAGCGAGCTGTATCTTGCAGAAAACAAGTATGATATGGCTAAAACAGCTCTTCATGATGTGCTGGCAGTTGATGAGCGTTCCTATTCAGCACACCTTCTTTTGGCCCGACTCTTGGTAGTAGAGGAGGATTTTGAAGCTGGTCAACAACATTATGAACAGGCACTTGATATCACATGGTCTGAGGGCTTGCAACTGGAACTTGCTGACCTCTTGACCAGACAGGAGAAATATACAGAAGCCGTTACATTATACCAGGAAATTCTTCATCATGATGAAGAAAATGAAGAAGCCCTGGTTGCTCTTATCCATCTCTACCTGCTGCAGGGAAAGGAGCATAAGGCTATGAAAAAATTACAGTACCTTAAGAAGAACATTAAGGATCCAACCCAAGCAGAATTGGCCATCATCCGTTTGCATGTTCGCTGGGAAGAATATGATAAGGCAATAGCTTTGCTTGAGGAATTTCTCCAGAAAAATGAACTTTCCGAGGCCCGTTATCTGTTGGCTGCTCTTCGGTTTCAGCTGGAACAATACGAAGAGCTTCTCCTGGATTTGCAAAAGATAGATCCAGAAGCAAAGGAATATGAAGACAGTCTTTTTCTACAGGTACGTACATTAAAGGAATTGGAGCGTTATCAGGAGGCTGTTCAGGTACTTGAAACTGTTCTTGCTCAGGAAGAAGGGGGGACGCCGGATTTGTACATTCTGCTTGCTGGCATATACCAATTCATTGGTCAGGAAGAGCAATGTCGCAAGACCTTTCTGCGTGCCCTTGAGGTATACGATAAGAATGAGCAGGTGCTGTACGAATACGGATTATTTCTGGATTTTATTGGGGATCAGGATGCAGCCCTGAACGTGATGGAACAGGTTATAACAATAAATGCAGAGCATGCCGGGGCTTTGAATTATATTGGCTACACCTGGGCTGATAAGAAGGAAAATTTATCTGAGGCCTTGCGCTATATTTCCCGTGCAGTAAAACTTAAACCAAATAACGGCTATATTCGCGATAGCCTTGGCTGGGTTTATTATCAGCAGGGGAAGTATGAAAAAGCACGAAAAGCTTTGGAAATGGCCGTGGAAATGGCCCCTGATGATCCGGCAATCCTTGATCATTTAGCAGAAACCTATCTTGCTTTGGATCTTCCAGAGAAAGCCAGGCAAACCTGGGAGAAATTTCTTGATATGTATCATAAATACAGGAAAGAGCAGAAGCCGGGCGGTATGGGCCGGGAAGATAAAGAAAGTCAGCGTATACAGAAAAAAATTCATCGTCTTAAAAATGGAGGAAACAAGTGAGAAAGAGTAAACAGGGGATAATATGGTATTGCGCAGGGGTATTGATGTTGGCTGGTTGTGCAGCAACCCCACCCAAAACAGTGGAGATAAGTGATAGCACAGAGCTGCGGCAGGTGGAGAGCAAGCTTACCCGTTTTTTGGGCCAGTCCTGTGTTAATGCTATAGATTGTGATGTGCAGTTCAGCTGGCAGGCCTATGGTCAGGGCAAGACCCTTTCTGCAACCATGCAGGCCATGCATCCTTCGTCCTTACGTTTTGCCATGATTGATCCTTTGGGCAGGCCATTAGTCCTGCTGGGAGCACACGAGAACCGGTTTACCTTAGCAGATAATAATGAGGCAATCGGGTATACCGGGACAATGGATTTGGATGTGGTCCAGAAATTTCTTCCACCCTTTATTCCTCATGAGGATCTTTTTTATTGGTTGAGCGGTCGTGTGAACCGCCGGGGAATGCAGAATCTTTCAACCAGAATGGATGCAGAGGAAAACCTGTTCTGGTATGAAGTGGCCTATCCTGGTCAAGCAGGTGAGGACAAAGAAAAGATGACGCATATGTTGGCACTCAATGAAGACAATCAACTGGTTCGGCACATGGTTCTTGATGCGGACGGTGATATTCAGTTTGAAGCCAGGTATGCTGACTACTCAGCAACACCAAGGACATGCAGCTGGCCTGGCCGGATTGAGATGACAGGCGATGCTCTGGAGGCTGACTTTACCTTGGTTTTCACAGAGATTTTTGATTTTAAACCAATAGAGCAACGACGTTTTCAGGTCAAGATACCACCTCATTTTGAAGTGCGAAAACTCATCAATGAATCCTGAAGCGGGCGACTCCTTGGAGTCGCCTGATGTGTTTTCCGGGGGAAAGGATTTTTATCGCAGGAGTTCTGAAGGATCGCCGGTTGGCGCGTTCCCCAGGGTGTTGATGATGATGACAAAGAGGTTCTCTTCTTTAAAAAAGACCTGTTGCAGGTCGTAGCTGTAGCTCGGGGTCAGATCAAGAACAACCCGTACCTTGTTTTCCTTTTTTTCTTTCCCTATTCGTATTTTCTGGATGTACTTTCCAGCTGTCTTCAGGCTGTCCGGGATATCCTTTGCAGCCACAGTATCCTTGAAATCACAAACCACCCTTGGGGTTCCCTCTTCAATGCCAAAGACTATGGGAGGGTGAAATTCATTCAACTTAAACAGGACCATTTCGCCCCGGTTGGAATCATTGTCAAAGCTGATGGAGGTCAGGATAGGGAGACCAGCATTCTCCTGGATATCTTCCACTTCCGCCTGAGGAGTTTGCTCTGCTTTTGCAACCGGTGTAACAGGTGCTGATTGTTTTTCGTGTTGCTCAGGCTCAGGAGCTGTTGTTTCTGGCTGCTGCGCAACGTGCTCCTGTTTTTCTTCAGGCTGCGGTGGGGGTACTGCCTGGTTGGGTTCTTCCTGGTGTTGTTGATCTGGCTCAGGAGGTGGCGCTGTTTTTTTCTCTTCTTTCGCCTTCTTTGCACCTGCATAATGGACTGAAACAATCAGGGATTGTTTTTTGTTATCAAAATCCTGGCGGATATTGATATTCTTGTTGGGTCGGAGATCAAGCACAACCCGTGTTTTGGGGTCATCACCTTTATGGATACCAACCCGGATGCGTTTGATGAGTTCGCCATTGGTGTTGATGATGTTGTTAATCATCTTTGCTGCACTTGTATCCTCAAAATCAAAGACCACTCGGGGTTGTTTCCCTTGCAGCGTGAATATTTTCGGGATATAGGTGCCGTTGAGTTTAAAGATGATGCGTTCTTCTCCGTCGCCGGAATGCTCGAAGTTGATATCCTCGATCATTTTTTGGGCTGCTGTTGCCTGCCAGCTATGAAAAAGCAGAACGACAAGGACAAGAGTGGCTGTTGAGATATTTTTAAGCATTGTTCCTCAGTTAGTGCTACTGGTGATGGGGAGCATGGACAAATATGATATTACGCAGTAAATATTTATAGATATATTACGTTTAACATATCGGTGTCAACAAATTTTCACAGAGATGTCAGGCCAGGATCTTCTTACAAAAAACGCTGTAAGGGAATGGGAAAACAGTTTATGCAGGATTGTTGGAGAGTTAAGCAGCTGTGGATAGGATCATTCTTTTTTTTAAGCAGTCAGGACTTCCGAGGACTCGGCGATTTCGCCTTGCGCTGTGTAATACTCAAAAACGACACCTTCTTGATACAAAATCAACAATAACCACTTGAAAAGCAGAATAAAATGATCATATTTTCTCTAGAATTACTTTATCAGGAGAAAATTGCCATGATCTTCTTAAGTTACTTGCCCAATTTTGTACGTGTCATCTTTAAGGGAATGCCAGGTATCTGGAAAAGCCATCATAGGCTTATTTTCTGTTGGTTTGTTTACATGCAGGCCCTTACACCGAACAAAAAAACAATAACTGAATTGTCCCGGTGGTCTCCTGCACGTATTACAGAATGGCGTTTACGTCGGTTGCTTTACGCAACATATTTAAATATTAACCTTTTAATAGCCTGGTTTGCACAGGAAGCGATTAAATGTTTTCCGCCTCCAGATGATAAAGTTGTCTATGCTGTAGTGGACGGCAGTCATAAAAATAAACGCGGCAAAAAAAATCCTCTCGCTCAGAAAGGTACAAAGGGAAAAGGAAAACCTTTTTTTTGGGGCATCCGATTTGTACTGATCGCTATTTGTTGGGATGTATTCCGCATTCCTGTTGCATTCAGGATTATTCTGCCCAAAAATCACCCTGAATACAAAAATGAAAACGCCCTTTTTCGTGAAATGCTCATGGATA
>JAABTP010000036.1:0-14091 GCA_011389815.1 Desulfobulbaceae bacterium
GAGGCGGGATAGTTGCGCCCAAAATTTCTCATTGCGCTATTCTCATATTGAAAAAAGTTTAGGCTCTGAATTGCTGGCCTTCATGCACCCGCGGCGGGGTGTCTGACGGGCAGGAAATCCTTGACGGGACTGATCCGCTGGATGGCAGTGATGATCGTGTAACGGGAGGAGGTCTTAACGATACTGGTATAACCTGGAGCGGTAATTATGAATCTGGCAATAATAATGCCTGTGATCCTTCTATCCTGCCGGACGGTGATAATGTAGTTGAGGCGCAGGATTGTTCGCATGGTCGGGATGTAACCCATAACGATAACTCTGACGGTCATGCCGGATTTAGCTACACCAAGCTGGACAGCAACGGGGTGCCCTTGGCTAATCAGAATGCGGATTACGCAACCACTCCCTGGGCTTGCGTAAAGGATAATGTGACCGGTTTGATTTGGGAGGTGAAAACCGATGACGGTGGGCTGCATGATAAGGATGATACCTATAAATGGTACAACACTAACCCTGCCACCAACGGCGGTGCGGATGGTTATGAAAATAATGACGGAAATACTTGCTATGGCTATAACAGTAGCGATTCCTCAACATTTTGCAATACTGAAGCGTATGTAAACCGGGTCAATGCAGCGGGCTGGTGCGGGGGTTCGGATTGGCGTATGCCGACGCACAAGGACAGACATCGTAAACATCAAAATGATAATTACTTGATAATGATTTGATTTTATATACGATTAATAGAATTTGGACATTTTGTCTTGTAGCAAGTGTCCAAATTTAGTGATTTTGCTATAATATTAAATTATTATAAACAATGTCCAGTTTTAGCGTTTACGATGTCTGAAGGAGCTGAAGAGCCTTGTAAATTATGGTCGCAGCTGGCCAGCAATAGATACGAGCTATTTCCCCAACACTGACAATTCTTATGTCTGGTCCGGGTCGCCCTTTGCGAGCAACTCGGACGGTGCGTGGGCCGTCGCTTTCTACACCGGCGATTCCTACGCCAACGACGCCCTCAGCAACGGCTCTGCGGTTCGGTTGGTGCGCGGCGGACAGTGATTTTATGTTTTTTGCTTTGTGAGATTTTCGTGAACAGAAAAGAACATTTACATTTTGAGTGCCGTAGGGGACGAACCTATGTGTTCGCCCTTTTATTGCGGGCAGACACACAGGTCTGCTCCTACAATGTGAAAGGCTGACTGCGCCGCCGCTGTGTTGCATCAATAACCCTTCCCCCTTTCGTTAAAACAGGAGTCAGACTATGCGAACCTACTTCTTCATCCTCTGCTGTATCTTTTCTGCGGCAACTGTTCATGCAGCCCAAACCTGTAGAACAGATTCTATTCCCGCTTCCACACCCAATAGCCAGTTAATTGACAACGGCAACGGTACGGTCACTGACCTGAAGACCGGCCTGATGTGGAAGCAATGCCTTGAGGGAGTTTCTGGAAATACCTGCGAGGACGGCTCACCAAGTGAATTTACCTGGCAAGAGGCCCTACAGCAACCAGGAACTGTCAATGCTGCGGGCGGCTTTGCAGGCTATACAGACTGGCGACTGCCCAATATACGTGAGCTGGACACCCTTGTTGAAGAGCAGTGTTATAATCCTGCGATCAATCTCAACCGTTTTCCCAATACACCGAGTTCAGATGTCTGGTCCGGGTCGCCGTATGCTGGCTCCTCGGTCCATGCGTGGGGCGTCTGCTTCGGCCACGGCGATTCCGACATCGACAACCGCAACGACGTCTACGGTGCGGTCCGGTTGGTGCGCGGCGGACAGTGATTTTGTTTTTTTGCAACGGTTACCAGGGAGATTATGCCGACAAACAGCCCCGTCGGTGATATGATATACCCAGTACCGGAATTGCCCGGAGTGTTCCTTCGGGCTGTTCTTTTTCATCCCTTCAGGATGGTCGGGAATTCAAAACATTCAGCTTAGGATAGTACCTGAGTCTGTAAGCAAAAGGAGGATGATATGCAATTCAATGCAATCATAGAACGGGACCGAGATGGTTTTTATGCCTATATCCCAGCACTTCAGGGGTGTATGAGCCAAGGGGATACACTTGAAGAGGCACTCGCCAATATCAAGGAAGCGTTGGAGCTGTATCTGGAAGATATGGAGGAGCAAGAAAAAGAAAGATTATCAGAAAGCAGCTACATCATAGCCCCTATTACCGTAGAATCAACAGCACATGTCTGATAAACTCCCGCGATTAACAGCAAAAGAAGCGGAAAAGCTACTCTTGGCAAACGGTTTTGAGTTGTCCCGGCAAAAAGGGAGCCATCGTATTTACCGTAAAGAAGGCAGCCGAATGGTCATTCCGCATCATCAAGGGAAAACTCTGCATCCGAAAATCGTCAAAGAACTTTTCGCTCTGCTTGATTAGCCGGGTAGGGTGCGTTCCACGCACCATGATACTGCACGTTCAAGCCTTGTAGGGTGCATTTCATGCACCGTTTTGGTACAGGGGGGGGGTACTCTACCGGGGCTCTGCCAAAGCCCGGTAGGTTGGGGTGAGGTACGAACCCCAACAATCATAAGGCGAGTCAGACATGTTGGGGTTCGTTCCGCGCACCCGCAACCTACGAGCTAACAAACAGCAGAGGTTTTGCCTTCCAAAAGGCATAGGGTTTGCCTTCCAAAAGGCATGGGTTTTCCCTATCAAAAGCCCTGGCTTCTACCTATCAAAAACCCTCCCTTTTGATATATAGAAGGGAGGGTTTTACATCTCAAAAGGGAGACTTTTTAGTATATAGAAGGGTAGGCTTTTGATTCGCAAAAAATCTGCATGTATCAGTATGTATTCATCTCTTTCCATAAAGCCTTGTAGGGTGCATTTCATGCACTATTTTGGTACAGGGGGGTACTCTACCGGGGCTGGCAAAGAGATTATACCGACAAACAGCCCTATCGGTGATATGATATACTCAGCACCGGAATTGCCCGGAGTGTTCCTTCGAGCTGATCGGGAACCTTGCAAGGGTTCAATAAATTTAGCAGAAATTGAGTCACGCTGACCCAAAATTCGATATAATGAAACCAAAAGTTTACCTTGAAACAACTATCGTCAGCTACCTGACCGCATGGCGCAGTCCGCAGCTTATCATGGCCGCCCAACAGGAGGCCACCCGATCCTGGTGGGACGAGGAGCGTCTTTATTTCGATCTGTTTATTTCCGAGATTGTGATTCAGGAGGCTACGGCAGGCGATGCGGAAGCTGCAAAGCGACGACTTGATGCGCTTGACGGAATCCCGGAGTTACAGATCGTTGATACCGCCCGAGAACTGGCGCGAAGTTTTATCACCAAACGGCAGCTGCCAGCCAAAGCTCATCTTGACGCTCTGCATATTGCAGTGGCTGCTGCAAACGGAATGGACTATCTTTTGACATGGAACTGTCGGCATATTGCCAATGCAACCCTTCAACACGCGATGCGCAACATCAGTGAAGAATTCGGCTGTGCGCTTCCGGTTATCTGCACCCCGTTTGAACTGATTGAGGAGAGAAAAAATGATTGACGATCCGCTTATTGAAGAAATCCGCCGAAATCGCAACGAATACGCAAAGAAATTCAATTATAATCTCGACGCAATTTGCCGGGATCTTGAAAAAAAGCAGAAACTCTCAGGGAGAAAGGTCGTTTCTTTTCCACCCAAAAAACCGATAGCCCGGTAGGTTGGGGTGAGGTACGAACCCCAACAATCATAAGGTGAGTCAGACATGTTGGGGTTCGCTCCGCTCACCCGCAACCTACGAGCTAATCGAAATGAGATCAAGCGGAGAAAAACATGAGCGAAAAAAGAACCCTGGTCAGTTTCGACTGGGCTATAAAAAATATCCTGCGTGACAAAGCCAACTACGACGTGCTGGAAGGTTTTCTCAGCACCCTGCTGGAGCGGGACATCAGAATTCTTTCCCTACTGGAAAGCGAAAGCAATCAGGAGGATGCGTCCGACAAGTTTAATCGGGTGGATCTTTCGGTGGAGGACGATGCCGGAGATATTTACGTAATTGAGGTACAGGCGGGTTGGGAACGGTATTATTTACAACGACTCCTGTATGGCAGCTCAAAATTGATCATTGATCACCTGAAGCTGGGCGATTCGTTCGCCAAGGTGAAAAAGGTTATCTCGGTCAGTATTCTCTACTTTCTGCTCGGCGAGGGGGAGAACGATTATATCTATAAAGGATCGACTGATTTCTACGGCCTGAATACCCGTGAAAGACTGCGTTTGAAGCCGAGAAAACGTCGTGCCGTGGTGGGTCGGGAACTGGACGCAGGACGGAATGTGTTCCCCGAATATTACCTGATTGAGACCGAACGTTTTCACGATATCATCAACAGCGGCATTGACGAGTGGGTCTATTTTTTCAAGAACTCCGAAGTCAGACCGGAGTTTCGCTCCAGAAACATCCAGGTTGCGGCTGAGAAGCTTGATCTGCTGAAAATGCCGGAAAAGGAACGCCGGGCTTACGAGAAATATCTGGTGAACAGGGCCAGCGAAAAGGATATGATTGAATCGGCGTATGACGAAGGGATTGAGAAGGGGATTGAGAAGGGGATTGAGAAAGGGATTGAAAAAGGTATCGAAAAAGGAATTGTGCAGGGAATAGAAAAAGGAGTTGAAAAGGGCAGGAGTGAAGTGGCTGTTAATATGCTGCGTACGGGGATATTGACAACAGAGCAGATTTCGCAGGTCACAGGTTTGTCTGCGGAAGAAATCAGAAAACTTGCCGGGAAATCGTGAAGAGTAATATGAGCGAAAAGAGAACCTTGGTCAATTTTGACTGGGCCATAAAAAACATCCTTCGAGACAAGGCTAACCACGACATTCTGGAAGGCTTTCTCAGCACCCTGCAGGAACAAGGCATCACCCCCTTTTTGTCTTGGAAAGCGAAGGCAATCTAGCCTTGCAGGGCGAAGAGACATTTTTTATAAGAGACCATTACTGTTACATCTGTTACATTGAACATCTTTTGAAAAATACCTTTTTGAATTTTCCAGGATTTGAGACTGAGACAAGAAGAGAGAAATATGAGTAAGACAGCGCAGAAACCGCAACATTACGATTTCAAGGCTATTGAGGCAAAATGGCAGCAGCACTGGCAGAAAGAAAAATCATACAAGGTCAGTGAAAATGCAGAACAGAAAAAATACTATCTGCTGGAGATGTTCCCCTACCCATCAGGCCGAATCCATATGGGGCATGTCCGTAATTACTCCATTGGTGATGTGATTGCCCGCTATAAGCGAATGCAAGGTTATAATGTGTTGCACCCTATGGGATGGGACGCCTTTGGTCTGCCTGCGGAAAATGCCGCACTTAAACACGGGGTTCATCCTGCCCAATGGACCTATGAAAACATCAGCTATATGCGTGAACAACTCAAGGCTATGGGGCTGAGTTATGATTGGGATCGGGAGATTGCTACCTGCCATCCTGAATACTATCGTTGGGAACAGCAGGTCTTTTTGCAACTGCTGGAAAAGGGTTTAGTGTATCGGAAAAAGACTACGGTCAACTGGTGTGATGATTGCGCAACCGTCTTGGCCCGTGAACAGGTCATTGATGGCTGTTGCTGGCGTTGTGACCAGCAGGTGGTGCCGAAAAATATGTATGGTTGGTTTCTTAAGATTACTGACTATGCTGATGAACTGTTGGAAGATCTGGACCAACTCAACGGGTGGCCGGAAAAGGTGGTCACCATGCAGCGCAACTGGATTGGTAAGAGTCAGGGGCTTGCCTGCGATTTCCCGGTGGAAGGCGACAAAGAGAAAATCAAGATTTTCACCACCCGGCCCGACACTATTTACGGGGTGACGTTTATGTCCCTGGCAGTGGAGCATCCCCTTGTTGATACTTTGATCACCGGGACAGAGCATGAAGAGCCGGTTCGCGATTTTATCAAGCAAACCTTGCTGGACAAGCAGCGCATGGCCATGGATCAGGAACCGGAAAAACACGGTGTCTTTACCGGGAAATATTGCATTAATCCCTTTAATGGCGATCGTGTCCCGATCTATGTGGCTAATTTTGTGCTTATGGAGTACGGCACTGGTGCTGTTATGGCTGTGCCTGCCCATGATCAGCGTGACTTCGAGTTTGCCCGGAAATATGATTTACCGATTCGTCCGGTGGTGCAGCCCGAGGAAAAGCTGGAGGGCGAGCAGATGGATTCAGCTTGGGAAGGTGATGGTGTTTTGGCTGACTCAGCGAATTTTAATGGCTTGCCATCAGCTGAGGCAAAAAAGGCGATTATTGATCATGCAGAAAAAAAAGGCTTTGGTCAACGCCATATTACCTATCGCCTGCGAGACTGGGGGATTTCCCGTCAACGTTATTGGGGGGCTCCTATCCCGGTGATCCACTGCGATACCTGCGGTGCTGTTCCGGTTCCCAATGAGCAATTGCCCGTACTTTTGCCAGGCTCCCAGCCTCCCTACGGCAGTTCAGCCCCCTTGCATCAGCAAGAGGATTTTTATACAGTAACCTGTCCCCAATGCGGTCAGGATGCACAGCGGGAGACCGATACCATGGATACCTTTATGGAATCGTCCTGGTATTTTGCCCGCTATACCAGTCCCCGTGCTGATGCTCCCCTTGAAAAAGAGGCTGCTCAGTATTGGCTGGCAGTGGACCAGTATATTGGTGGGGTGGAACATGCTATTCTTCATCTGCTCTATGCCCGTTTTTTTACCAAGCTCCTGCGTGACCTCGGTTACCTCGGTGTTGATGAGCCCTTTACCCAGCTGCTTACTCAGGGTATGGTGATCAAGGATGGTGCCAAAATGTCCAAGTCCAAGGGTAATGTGGTGGATCCCCATGACCTGATAACCCAGTATGGTGCTGACACGGTACGCCTCTTTTCCCTGTTTGCTGCTCCACCGGAAAGAGATCTGGAATGGAATGCCCAAGGGGTTGAGGGCAGTTTTCGTTTTCTCAACAGAGTGTATCGGCTCATTCTGGCCAATATGGACTGCTTTGTCGCTTCTGATGAGAAAAAAAATAATGCCGTAGAATTGGGTAAACTCTCTCAGGGAGATCGACAGCTTCATCGGAAAACCCATCAGACTATTCAGCGGGTTACCGAGAGTATTGAAACAAACTTTCATTTCAATACCGCTATCTCAGGGGTTATGGAACTGGTAAACCAGGTGAGTGCTGCGACCGGAGAAGGGGGCAAACAGCCCCTTGATCAGACCGTACTGAGAGAGGCGTTGCAGACAATACTGTTCCTTCTTTTTCCTATGGTGCCCCATTTTTGTCAGGAACTCTGGCAGGTCACAGGCCATAAAAAAACTCTGGATCATCAACAATGGCCCGAGTATGATACAGAGGCAATCAAAGAAGATGAGCTTACCATTGTGGTACAGATCAACGGTAAGGTGCGTTCCCGTTTACAGGTTGCAGCCGACACAGATGAAGAAGAGATCAAGCAGGCTGCCCTGGATGATGAGCGGATAATAAATTTTGTCGACAATAAACCTGTGAAAAAAATTATTGTGGTTAAGGGGAAACTTGTTAATATTGTCGTATAGAACTCGTGGAAAAAAATCTTCCACTTGCCTGTCACCTGATGACCTTCTTTATCAGTGAAGGAGTACGCAAGAGTTTGACATGTTGCTTTGGAAGATATAATCTTAAACTTATAGAGGCGTAACGTGACTGGTAAAATCAAAAACCTGCTCTTTTTTCTCTGTTTTTTTCTTTTGCTTGGTGGTTGCGGATATTATTTTCCCAATGTGTATACCGGCCCTGAAAGGTTGGTGTATATGCCGAACTGGAAAAACCGCACAGATAAGCTTGGTATTGATAACAGCATGTATAAATCCTTATCAGCCTGGTTTCAGAAATCGGAAAAAATAAATTTGACCAAGGACAGAGAAAGAGCTGACCTGGTGCTTGCCGGAGAAATTATTTCTATTGACCTGCCTGGAATCGGCTGGAATACAGATGCCCAGACAACCGATGTAAAGATTATGTTACGCTTGCGTTATGTACTGAAAAATGTAAGAACCGGTAAAATTCTTTGGGAGGTACCAAACGAAGTCTGGACAGAGAACTATAATACTTTGACAAATCGGGCTGATACAGCAGACAAGGCTGTGGATGAAATTCTTGATGAGGTTTCCGAGAAAATATACTTGGGAACGTTAAACAAAATACGCAAGATGAATAGAGACCTGTCGGTTGACGGAGCCAATGACAAGTAATATCTGCCTGTTGTACTCGTGTTGGCAGTTTTTTCTTACGTGCGGCTAAAAAAGGCAGGAAACATGTACGGCTCTGTTCAGAACCAATGAACAGAGCCGTGTTTGTTTTATCCCTCTGATCTATGGTATGTTGACTATATGGTGAATTGCAGTGCAGTTAAACAGAAGCTGGAAAATATGTTTGTGAAAAAAATCATACTCTTCAGCTTTGTTATTTTACTCATTCTTCCTGTTGCTCGCTTGGGCGCAGCAGAGTCTCTTTGCAGCGAGATATGGTAAAAAAATAAAAAAAATACTATAACCATTAAAAACAACTTCATATATGTGATTATCTGGCGTATAGTCAAAAAATGGAGAGATGCCGGTCGGCTTATCCCAGCCGGACAAACAATGCAATGTTAATGAGGAAATCAGATGAATTACGGTGTAGTTAGCCAGGAACAGCTAGAAAAAATTGATGAAATCCTGTCAGAGCAGCTCATCAAGATAGGAGTGGACTGTGTCATCATTATTGACATGGCAGGGAATATCATAACAGCTAAGGACAACGGCACTTCCAAATATGATGTGTATTCATTCGCAGCTCTGGCAGCAGGTAACTTTGCCACTGTTGATGCTATGGCAAAACTAGTTGGAGAACAAGAGTTTTCTTTGCTCTTTCACAAGGGGACGGATTGTAATATCCACTTTTCGAAAATCGACGAGGAGCTTTTGCTGATCACCATGTTTGGCAAGCATATCTCACTTGGTTTTCTCAGGCTGAATGTTGTTAAAGCACTGGAACAGATAAGAAAGCTCTGGGCTGGTAAATAATTTTTTATTATGGACTTCATGGAGTCGTCTCTTCTCTTCAAAAGCATTAATCTATAGATAGCAGGAGAAAAGCATTGAGCTTTATTAATCTACGCGAGAAAATTGTACAGGTAAAAGTCGTTTATTACGGTCCAGGAAGAGGAGGAAAAACCTCTAACCTTGAGTATATCAATCGCAAGTTCAGCAAGCAAATCCAGTCTGAAATGGTCAGCTTAAAGACCCACGGCGATCGTACCCTGTTTTTCGACTTTCTTCCCTTTGACATGGGGAAGATCAAAGGATATGAATTAAAAATACAGCTATATACAGTGCCTGGTCAGGTGAAGTATAATGCGACGCGTAAACTGGTTCTGAAAGGGGTGGATGGACTGGTTTTTGTTGCTGATGCCCAGGAAGCCATGCGGGAGAAAAATATACGTTCACTGAATCAGCTCCATGAGAATCTCAAGGGTTATAAAGAATCTATTTTTAAGATTCCTCTTGTGATGCAGTACAATAAAGTTGATTTGCGGAATCAGGGGATCCCTGTTCTTCCAACCGCTGTGCTGGAAAAGGATCTGAATAGCAAGTTAAAAGTACCTTCCTTTGAAGCTAGTGCGTTAACAGGGTATAATGTTCCTGAAACACTGAAGAAAATCATTTCATCCACAGTAGTGTCAGTGCAGAAAAAACTCTTGTAACGGGATAAAAAAACGGTATAGGTACGCTGTTAAGTACTGGCACCTCAGATGAGTCCGGATAATAATTATGCCCCCAGCAATAGACGAATTTGAAGACCTCACACAATTTGCAGATGAGTCGTTTGATACAGATGAAGTTGATTTATTTGAGTTTACTGATGATGAGGAATCACCTCTTCTTCGTCTGAAATCCATAGTTCTTTCTCTGGATTGGGATATTACTGAGGATACTCTGACGGAGTTGACTGAAGAGCTATCTAATTTACGTTCTTTGTGGGATGGCGATAAAGTTGCTCAAATTTATCTCCAGGGAATGGATAATATCGGCAAGTATCTTCAGAAAGAAGGAGCTTATGCCCATCCCAATGCCATTAAACTTCTTCTGACACTTTTTTATAATTATGAGAAAATAATATTCTCAACAGATCTCAGCACAGCGGCTGTAACCTCCATGCTTAAGGCAGATGTCCGGAAGTTTAAAGTGCTGCAATACCAGATAGGTACGATTGGTAACGAAGGGCATGCTGAAAAAGATTTGCCAGAGCACTCTGAGGAACCTGTTCAAGAGCCTCGTAAAAAAACCGCCAAAGCTGACCCCTCGTCTGATGGAATTATTCAGGAGGGTCTTGAAAGCAGCCCACCAGCGCTACGTGGCGATACTGATGACCCCCTGACCAGTATGGAAGCCACTATTCTTGGCCTGGAATGGGAAGTAACTCAGGAAGGTTTGAAGAAATTTCACGCAGAGGCCACCACCCTTCGGGAGCATTTAAACGATAATCGTGATGCCCAAATTCTTGTCCAGGGCCTGCAGGCATTAGGAGCATATATACGCGAAGAAGAGAGCAATGCTCATCCTGACTCTTTTACTATACTGCATTCATTTTATGATGCTCTGAAGTTGTTGATTAAGGATACGAACCTGACTGCTGAACAACGTAAACGTGTCTTGCTTGAACAGATTGGCAGTCTTAATAGCCTGAAGGCAATTATAGCCAAGTCCGCAGCAGAAAAAAGAGCAGATAAAGCAGAAACACATACGAAAGAGGACGCAAAAGAAAGAGAAACAGCAAAAGTCGCTGAAGCAGCGGAAACCGTCGAGGTTGGCGGGACAAAGGAGCCTGTTTCAGAGGAAGAACAGGATGCTGATTTTGATTCACCAGTAGCAAACGATGATACAGAGCTGGATCTGTTTTCAGATGATTTTAATGATGAAGGAGATGAATTTGTTTTTGACGGAGAAGATGAGATCTCTGACAATGAGCTGAAAGGTGAGGAGAGTTTTACCGACGATTTTGAGTTTGATACAGAAGAAGATGGGCTAGATCTTGACCTTGACGAAGGACTTGATGAGGATCTTTTTGCCGATGAGGCACCAGGGGATGAGCAGGATTTTTCTCTGGACGATGATGGTGACCAAGACGAATCAATTGTTCCAGCCTTAACCGACGCTGATGAGGAGGAGGGCTTTAATGAAGAACTTGTATCAGCTGGTATCGACGATGGAAAAGCTACTGAATTTGATGAAAAACTGGATTCCTTCTTCGATTTTGGCGATGAAGATGTAGAGCAACAAGAGGAGGATGCCGTTGCAGAAGAAAACGCTGTTGTCGACGAAGCCCTTGAGGCTGATGATACAGATATAGATACAGATGATGCGCCAGGCTTATCCACTGAGACTGAAGAAAGCAATGATGATGAGGCAGGTGAATCAGATGTTGAGCTGGACTCTTTTTTTGACTTCTCCGATGAAATTGATGCGGATGAGGCGGCGACTGAAGAGGATGAAAAGAGCCGTGCAGAATCCTGGAAAGATGAAATTCTTGCTATGGGCTCTGAGGAAGCAGACGGAGAGGAAGAGGCTTTTATAGAGGGGGAAGTGGATTACGATTCCTTCTTTAATTTTGATACCGATGAGAGCGAAGACGATATCTTTCTGGATGATCAGGAAGCTGACATTGAAGAAGAAGCATTGGAAAGCCCATTGGATGATTCACAGGGAAAATCTCTTACAGCCAATGATGAAATCAGTGAAGAAATCAACGAGGACGAAGAGCTTGATATCGCCCTGGACGGTTCTGATGATTTTGAGGAGGCTGGAGAGATTACAGCCGCTCTTGCAGATGCTGACGAAGAAGGGGGTTTTAATGAAAGTGAATTGTCTTCAGATATTGATGATGAAAAGGCTGCTGAGCTTGACGAAAAACTGAATTTTTTCTTTGAATTTGACGAGGAAGAACAGGAATCTTCTTCTGAAGAAAAAGGTTCTGTTACGGAAGATGATATTGCCTCTCCAGAAGTTCTTGCCAAATCAGAAGCCGCTTTAGAGGTGCCTGAAGAGGAGAGTGAGATAAGCTTAGATGAAATAAGCGAAGAAGGAGATGAAGAGGAATCTGAAGTATCTTTTGCTGAAGATGATTTTGATGGTGATATTGCAGGATTCTCTCTTGATGACGACGAGATTGAAAGTGTTAATGCAACAGATGATTCCGCCAATATTTTTGCAGACTCTGAAGAAGAAATTGAAGGATTGGATGCTATTTTCGATCTTGATGAGGATAAGGATAACACCTCTTCTGAATTAGAGACGTCAGGTGAAGGCATAGCTGAAGATATTCCCGCCTTAGAAGATAAGTTTGTTGTCGCTCTTGATGATGAAGATGCTGATGATGTACTCACTCCACCTTCAAACGAGTTAGACAGCTTTCTTGATGTTGAAGAGGAGGATAACAAGGAATCGGTAGAGGCAGAGAGCACTGAAGCAACAGAAGACATCGCACTGGATGATGAATTTTTCCTGTCACTTGATGAAGATGAATCAGAAGACGATGAATTTGATTTCTCCTTTGATAATGATGCTGCAGAAAAAACGGAATCCCCGGAAAGGACTATTTCTGAGGAAATGGAGACTGTTCCTGTTTTGGAAGAAGGCGACGATACTGTCGACTCGGACCCTTATGAAGAGGTTGCATTATCACTTGATGAGGAAGTGTTGGATGACGCTGAATTAGTTGATTTTCCCTTTGAGAATAATGAGGGCACTGAAGATTCTGTCGAAGACACAGGGTTGATTTTGTCGTTTGATGATGAGGAGAACATAGCGAGTGACGAGGGTGCGATAACAGAGTCAGGCGATGCGAGTGAATCCGATGCCTATGATGAAATTGCCTCATCCCTTGATGATGACGAGAGCACAGGTGAGTTTCCCAGCTTTTCTGTTGTGAACGATGAGGTGAGTAACGATTCTGAAGATATTGCAGAATTCAATGAAGCCTCCGATGAAGAAATTGATAGCTTTTTCGATCTTGAAGATGAGGAAGAGACCGAGTTGGCAAGTGTTGATGGAGACTCAGCAGATGCCTCTGTTTCAGACGACGAATTTGGTCTATCACTTGATGATGAGGAAGACGAGATTGCAAGGGATGAAGATCTTGCCAGTGCTTCTTCCGACTCTGAAGTTGATGAATTTGCCTTACCGCTTGATGATGAAGAGCTGAGTGATACAGGTGAGAGTGAACTTTCAGACTTCTCCTTCTCCGATGGTGATGAAGACGAGCCTCTTGCCGAAACCACGGAAGTTTCCGATTCTTCCGAAGAAATTGATAGCTTTTTCGATCTTGAAGATGAGGAAGAGACCGAGTTGGCAAGTGTTGATGGAGATTCAGCGGATGCCTCTGCTTCAGACGACGAATTTGGTCTATCACTTGATGATGAGGAAGACGAGATTGCAAGGGATGAAGATCTTGCCAGTGCTTCTTCCGACTCTGAAGTTGATGAGTTTGCCTTACCGCTTGATGATGAAGAGCTGAGTGATACAGGTGAGAGTGAACTTTCAGACTTCTCCTTCTCCGATGGTGATGAAGACGAGCCTCTTGCCGAAACCACGGAAGCTTCCGATTCTTCCGAAGAAATTGATAGCTTTTTCGATCTTGAAAATGAGGAAGAGACCGAGTTGGCAAGTGTTGATGGAGACTCAGTGGATGCCTCTGTTTCAGACGACGAATTTGGTCTATCACTTGATGATGAGGAAGACGAGATTGCAAGGGATGAAGATCTTGCCAGTGCTTCTTCCGACTCTGAAATTGATGAATTTGCCTTACCGCTTGATGATGAAGAGCTGAGTGATACAGGTGAGAGTGAACTTTCAGACTTCTCCTTCTCCGATGGTGATGAAGACGAGCCTCTTGCCGAAACCACGGAAGTTTCCGATTCTTCCGAAGAAATTGATAGCTTTTTCGATCTTGAAGATGAGAAAGAGACCGAGTTGACAAGTGTTGATGGAGACTCAGCGGATGCCTCTGTTTCAGACGACGAATTTGGTCTATCACTTGATGATGAGGAAGACGAGATTGCAAGGGATGAAGATCTT
>JAABTP010000036.1:14190-29665 GCA_011389815.1 Desulfobulbaceae bacterium
GCCTTACCGCTTGATGATGAAGAGCTGAGTGATACAGGTGAGAGTGAACTTTCAGACTTCTCCTTCTCCGATGGTGAAGAAGAGGAGTCTCTTGCCGAAACCACGGAAGCTTCCGATTCTTCCGAAGAAGTTGATAGCTTTTTCGATCTTGAAGATGAGGAAGAGACCGAGTTGGCAAGTGTTGATTCAGAAGCTATAGAAATTTCTGATTCTGATACGGAAGAGGAAGATGAGTTTGCCTTGTCGCTTGACGATGGAGAGAGCAGCGAGCCCGAGGATGGTGAGCTTTCGGACTTCTCCTTTTCTGATGATACAGAAGAAGAACCTGTTTCAGAGGTCAGTGAAGCAACCGAATCCTCTGAAGAGGTAGATAGCTTTTTTGGTCTTGAAGAAGAAACTGAGCCTGCTGCTGATGATGAATTTGTCCTCTCGCTTGATGATGAAGAACCTGGCGATGATGAGTTAGCTGAATTTTCTTTTGACAGCAGTGAAGATGAAGAAAGCGTAGCAACCTTTGAAGATACAGAGCAATCTTCTGAAGATTTTATCCTGACACTTGATGAAGACGATGAAGAGCAACAGGATAACGAGCTGAATGTTGAAACGGACGAAGATATTGATCTGGATCTTGATGCTGACCTGGTGGAAAGCGATGAGCAGGAAGCAGAGGTGGCCTTAGAGAGCCATTTTGGAATTCCCTCGGAAACAGAAAAAACCACCGAAATATCGTTGGATGCTGACAACGAGTTGGCTGATGAAGAATTTGTGCTTGACCAAGAGGTTGAGCATCCGCATGACAACGAAGAAAGTGAGGAGAATGAGCTCTTCCTGAGCAAGGAGGCTGTTGACGAAGAAGCTGAAGACCCTGCACTTGTTTTCGATGCGGCTCTTTTTGCCACAGCAGCAGCAGCTGTCTCATCCAATCCAACTCTGGACAATGTCCAGCATGTGAACGAATTGGCTGTAGCTGCTAAACAAAAGGCTGGAAACACTCCACAGCAGACAGTGATCCTTCATCTTTTAGAGTCAGCAACAGCTCTTATCGGGCAAAAGTCTGAGCTGGCTAACGATGATCAAATCCTAGTGCAGGAACTGGCAGCAGGGCTTGAGCTTGCAGCTGATGATCCGTTTGAACTCGCAGCCTTGGTGCATCACTATACTGCCTGGCAGCAGGATTTTGTCAGCTCCATTATGGCCCACAGGAAAGACCCTTCTGTGGGGCAGCCTTTCTCTGTATCACTCCCCTCCGATTGTGTCAGCAATAAAGAGGCTGTCCAACAAGTGCAGGAAAGTTTCTCACAGCTTCGTGAGGCTATGATGGAGGAATTTAATCAACTGAGAAAAGAACTGCATAAAGGATAATTCAAAAATATGTCTGATTTCCTGCAAAGGGCACTCTCGTCACTGGGCAGAAAGTACATCATGGCTGTAACCGGTGCCCTTCTTGGTATATTTCTGCTGGTACACGCTGTAGGCAACAGTTTTATTTTTCAGGGGAAAGCGGCCTTTAACGCCTATGCAGAACATCTTCATTCTTTAGGGCCGCTGATTCCTGTGGCAGAGCTTATTCTGCTCATTATTTTTCTGGTCCATATTTTTATAGGTATCAGCCTGTTTTTGAAAAACCAGGAAGCTGCTGGCAATAAATACGCTGTAAAGAGTTCCGCAGGAGGAAAGACTTGGGGTTCACGAACCATGCCGTGGACCGGCTTGACTATTCTTGCTTTTCTTTTTCTTCACCTTTTTACGGTCCGCTTTGTTGATCAAACCCTGCCCATTGCCGATGTGGTCTATAGGGTGTTGGGTAATCCTCTCTATACTCTCTTTTATCTTTTCGGCATAGCGGCCCTGGCCTTGCATATCAGTCATGGTTTTTGGTCGCTCCTGCAAACTTGGGGTGTTCATCATCCTCAGTACAATGTCCTGATGCGGATTGGGGCCTGTGTGCTGACTGCCCTTGTTAGTCTGGTCTTTTTTGCAGTTATTGTGGTGTTATGGTGATAGAAGCGTACTGACTTTCCCCTATCTCTCCTTTATTTCCATGAAACAGCCTGTTAGCTCATCGTTGCACGACCTCTGTAGTCAAATCATCTGCGAATGCTTCTGGGAATACAGGATAAGCGTTGAGAAACTTCTTGAGCTGACCCGAAACGGTACTGATCAGGAAAAATATTTTGTGTTTACCAAATGTATGGAAAGCTCAACCGACATTCTGCAAAGTCTCCATATCTTCAGTGAAGATGATCAAAGAAAGATGATCAGTCGATATCGTCCACCAAAATTCAATCATTATTTTCTCAGCAAGAGGCATAAAATAGTAAGATATTTCGTGACTGGCGAGGAGGTTGATATCCCTGAGTTGGAATGGAATGTATAAATTGCCTTATACCTTTAAAAAAACATGCTCATCGACTCTAGAATCCCCCCGATCTGTTCACAAAAAAGGAGATGGCTCGCTACTTTTGCTCTATCCCCTTTTTGCTGCGTCCCATATTTTTTTCTTGTAGTCTGAATTGACTTGCTAATTTGTTTATTCGTTGTATTGTTTGAGCTGATATTGTAATACGTGCGGACAAGCGAGAGTTGTTCGCACAGACTATTCTTTTTGCATAGTTATGACGATTCGGATTCTGCATCATGGATGATGAAAAAAATAAAGTGTCTTGGGTTGTACCTATCTTTGTAGCTGTTATTGGAGCACTAGGAATGATAGGAGCCGCTCTGCTCAGTAACTTTGATAAAATTTTCCCTCAAGACAAACCGACTGTCGCGCCTGTGCACGTAGAATCATCTGATACACCTCTAGAAAGCACTTCCTCTGCATCAATACCGAAGCAGGAAATAACCACCTCAACAGTTTCGGCCCAACGAAAAAATTTACACCTTGTTAACGACTTTAATAAATCAGACTTCCTCTTTAAACATAAGAAGATTATTGAGGATAGACCTGAGATCTTCTCTGACGGAAGGATATCACTTACTGTAAGAAATTCATCTGATTATGAATGTACTGTGCGAATTTCCCAGTTTTTCCAAGAAAATGATGAGAAGGAATATAAATTGGTAAAGGGGTCTCCACTTGAAATCTCTGTCGGGGAAGCAAGCTACATCTTGCATTTTACTGATGGGGTATACCGTGAATATTGCATACTAAGTTCACATGTTGCGATTTAACCAAATCTTTCTGTTTGACTGGATAAATAAAGGATATAAGCAACTGTTTGTGGTAGTCGCAGTAATATCGACACTTGTCTTTATATGTGGTCACGGTACGGTTCATGCCGAATTGATAAATGATTTGGCGGATTCCTTTTTAAAGGGAGTCTTTCATCCGATACCAAAATCAACATATTACGGCACAACATATACAACAGATGCCAGTCCTTTCTCCTATAGGTATGTTGTCTTTGATCGCGGCACAAGAGACTTAGATCTAAGAGTGCTTGAACAGGTGCTTTCCAGAAAAGGTTATTATCTCTTAGGGAGAAATTCTTCGTATAGACAATCTGGAACTCTTCGTGTTGAGTGCCGAGTTAATGAGAGGTATCAATCTGAATACTCTTCCAATATGAGGAAAGTTTACAGCTATTCATCAAGATGCGATCTAAAGGATATCAACCGAGATAATTTTATTGTATACAGTGGACAGGGGAAAGTTTATGGATCAGGAGATAATGCAAGAGGTCAAGCTCTTGCTTTGGCATTCGTTCGGCTTAATTCCGCATCACAATTACATACCATTCCTGTTAACGTGAAAGGAGTCGATAATGGAGTCCGATCACATATACAAAAAGATCGTGACGAAGCAATATTGAATGCAAAATGTCAGGCTCTTGCAAAAACAGGTTCATCAATCAGTAATCTTGAGAAATATCAACTGGAACTTTCAAAAGGAAAGATAACGCAAGATTCTTACCGCCAACTTATTGAAGATCAGTCTACCGGAAAGCTGCTTCCCGGTTTCAGAATTGAGGATTTGGGATACATTAACGGTTCATATACTGTTCGGTTGACCGGCGCAGTTGTTCCTGATCCGATTGGTTCTATAGAAACCAGCCCTTCACCCAAATATAGAAGCAGAAACCAATATAGCGATAACCACGTAAGAGCAATCAATTCTCCAGAGATCAATCGTACTCTTGAAACTGTCAGAACTGGTGATATAGCAAGTTGGGTTGTAAATGGTACCAAATATAAAATGCAGGTATTGGAAACCAATTCAATAAATCCTCAAATGCCGTGCAGGAAATATACCTTGCAGATTGGTCGCCAACGTAATGTTAGTACGTATACGGCTTGTCGTAATCAATATGGATTATGGCGGAATCAATAAATTAGAGCAATAAACAACAGGAGCCATATCATGGTATTGTCAGAAAAAATAATTATTTTTATCATAATTATAGGTTCATTTTTTTGTACATCTGCTTGGGCTGGAACTAAAAGAATAAATTCTTACGACGAGCTACCTCCAGAAGTTGCTGTCGTGAGGATATGTCCAGATGGAGTTAGGCGTTTACTCGTGGCTGTGGAAGAACCTATTATAAAAGGTGCGCCGTATGTGAAAGCACGAGCTATAGCACAGAAAATTGCAACGATCAAAGCAAAAGCAACGCTTGCAGATTTTATTAAAGGTTCAGAGTTTGAACAGACTGCAATAATTACTGACGCTGTTCATCAACAAGGTGATTCAGGTCTGTTTACAACTGATTATGAATCGCAATATATCGCGAGGATGAGAACGGCGGCTCTCCGGGGAATAGAGGTTCGGGCAGTCAAAGAACCTCCGGGACAGAAGTCAATCAAGGTAGTTGTTGGATTCAGTGATAAATCTCGTCAGACTGCGGACGTATATGACGGTATACTAAACAATCACTCTATTCCTACTCCTGATAGGAATAGCAGCAGGGTTGCTCCGGCACCAACATCAAGGCTTGATTGGACAGCAGATTGAACCTGATGCTAAGTTTTTTTTATTATATAAGATTACATATTTCATAAGCTCCCGCCATGCTCCTCAACCCCAAAATCCCCCCCGGCCCGCTGCACGAAAAATGGGACAACTGCCGTTTCAGCAATAAACTGGTCAATCCTGCCAACCGGCGTAAGTACGAGATTATTGTCGTGGGAACCGGCCTGGCCGGGGCCTCTGCGGCGGCTTCGTTAGGCGAGCTTGGCTACAACGTCAAATCCTTTTGCATTCAGGACAGCCCCCGTCGTGCCCATTCCATTGCGGCTCAGGGCGGTATCAATGCTGCCAAGAATTATCAGAACGATAGCGACTCCATCCATCGCCTTTTTTACGATACCATCAAAGGGGGTGATTTTCGCTCCCGCGAGGCCAATGTCTATCGTCTGGCCCAGATTTCCAATGCCATTATTGATCATTGCGCGGCCCAAGGTGTGCCCTTTGCCCGTGAATACGGCGGAACCTTAGCCAACCGTTCTTTTGGCGGAGCCCAGGTTTCCCGGACCTTTTATGCCCGTGGTCAGACCGGTCAGCAACTCCTGCTTGGGGCCTATTCTGCCCTGATGCGTCAGGTTGCAGCAGGTAAGGTTACCATCTATTCCCGGCGGGAGATGATGGATGTGGTTGTGGTTGATGGGCATGCACGGGGTATTATTGTCCGCAATCTGCTCACAGGTGAGTTGGAACGCTATTCAGCCAATGCCGTTGTTTTGGCCACGGGCGGATACGGCAATGCCTTTTATCTCTCCACTAATGCCATGGCCAGCAATGTCACCGCAGCCTGGCGGGTCTATAAGCGGGGAGCCGGTTTTGCCAATCCCTGCTTTGTCCAGATCCATCCCACCTGCATCCCGGTACATGGTGATTATCAGTCCAAACTGACCCTGATGAGCGAGAGCCTGCGTAATGACGGGAGAGTCTGGGTGCCGAAAAACAAGGGAGATCGCCGCAGCCCGGCGGATATTCCAGAAGCAGAGCGTAACTATTATCTGGAAAATAAATATCCCGGCTTCGGTAATCTGGTGCCACGGGATGTGGCCTCCCGTAATGCCAAGGAGGTTTGCGATCAAGGCTTGGGTGTGGGCGAGACTGGTCAGGCTGTGTACCTGGATTTTGCTGAGGCCATTGCCCGTGACGGCGTTGACACCATCCTGAAGAAATACGGTAATCTTTTTCAGATGTACGAGCGCATCACGGCTGCTGATCCGGCCAAGGAACCCATGATGATCTACCCGGCTGTCCATTACACCATGGGCGGTCTTTGGGTGGATTATCAATTGCAGTCCACTCTGAATGGCCTGTTTGTGATTGGTGAGGCCAATTTCTCTGATCACGGGGCCAATCGGCTTGGTGCCAGTGCCCTGATGCAGGGTTTAGCAGATGGTTATTTTGTCCTGCCTGCCACCTTGGGGAACTATCTGGCTGAGGCTGGTGCGGATCATCCAGCCAAAGAGGCCCCGGCCTTTGCTGAGGCAGAGGAGGATGTTACTGCTCAGATTACCCGCCTTCTCCGTAATCGGGACTGGAAAAAATCCGGGACTCGGCCTGTGGACTATTATCATCGGAAGCTTGGTACCCTGCTCTGGGATCATTGCGGTATGGCTCGAAATGAGGAGGGCTTAACCAAGGCCCTGAGCGAGATTCCGGCCATTCGGGAGGAATTTTATACCAATGTCTATGTGCCGGGAACCGGGCAGGAGCTGAATCAGTCTCTGGAACGAGCCGGTCGAATTGCTGATTTTCTCGAATTTGCAGAAGTCATGGTTTTGGATGCGCTGGAGCGTAAGGAGTCCTGTGGCTGTCATCTGCGGGAGGAGAGCCAGACCGAAGAGCATGAAGCCAAGCGGGATGATGCCAAGTATTCGCATGTGACGGTTTGGGAGCATAGCGGGGTTGGTCAACGTCCGATGCTCCATCAGGAGCCGCTTCAGTTTGAGGAGGTTACGCCTTCCCAACGGAGTTATAAGTGAAAGGAGGGGCTAGGGATGCCCTTGTCGTGTAATCAATCTTATCTCGCCTACAGGATTGCCAAGGTGCTGGATCAGGGCAATAAGTATAATCTGCACATTGAAATGACATTGGATATCAACGGCACTGATTATATTCCTGATATTGTCCTGTACAGGAAGGAAAAGATTGATTTTCTTCATGATAAAATCAAGGCGGATAAACCCCCGCTTCTGCTGGTCGAGATACTGTCTCCGAAACAGGCCGTGAATGAAGTCACGGAAAAGTTCGAGGTGTATTTACAGGCCGGGGTGCAGTCCTGCTGGCTTGTGATTCCTCCGACCAAAACTCTTGTGCTGTTTCAGGATATGCAGCAGCCCCGATCTTATTCAAGCGGGCGATTTACTGATCCGGTGATTGAGCTTGAGGTTGCGGTTGACGATATTTTTTCGTGAGTCCTGACCAGCCGGGTGGATACGTTGCTATGCCAATATTCCTTCTGTTCTGCCCTCCTGCCGCCGCATCTCCTCGGCCATCTGCCGGAACAGCGCGTCGTTACAGCTGCTCCCTTGAGCTGATTTGAACTCTTGAGATATTTTGGTTCGTTATTGTCCTTTCTTTTTGCCGTGTTTCTGCAGATACAGCTCAATTTCTTCTGGTGAGATCCCTTTCAATCGATCCTTTAGTGACAATCGTTGCAGTACCTCAACCGGTGTAAAATGTTCCAGCACTTCATCCAGTGAAAATTTGTCCAGCACTTCATCGGGCGAGAGCAGGCTCAGATGATTTTTAACATAATCTCTTTGAAAATCTTTCATTGTGTAGGACACGGGAAATCCCTCCAGATTGTAATTATCGAACAGGCTGTTTGCCCTTTTTTGTCCATTTGGCCCGGTCAATCATGGATTGAGTATAACGGATTTTTGAGGTATTCTGCTATATCATAATGTCTGCATGTGAAATGAGGTACAGGTGCCGCCGCTGTATCTGACAACGAATGAGGTACAGGTGCCGCCGCTGTATCTGACAACGGCTGAGTACCGGTAAACAAAGAATGTTCTTTGGCGGAGCAATGAAAACAGGCGGAATTGCAAGTCTGCAACGTGGTATTGTCGATTTGCAATGAGGCGTTGTAAGCTGACAATGAGGCAGATGAAACATGCAACGGGGCATAGCAAGCATGAAATACCTCGTTTCACGCTTACAACGGGACGATGTACGTTTACATTGAGGCATGTGAAGCTTACATCAAGGCGTTGTAACCTTGCAACGAGGCATTGTAAGCTTACAATACAGCATGTGAAGCATGACATGGGGCAAATGAAGTTTACTTTAAGGCAAAGTAAACGTGGATTGTGGTGGGGAAAGCGTCCTTTTCTGCATCGGGAATCGCTTCGGGCTGAGGTAGAAATGCCGTTATAGTGGAGTTAGAAGTAGCGATGGAACAACAGACAATCATCATTCCTAATCTTGCCATTGCCGGGTACCGAAGTTTCGGCAAGGAGCCGCAGTATTTTGATCAGTTTGCCAAGGCCAATCTGTTTATCGGGCAGAATAATGCGGGGAAGTCCAATGTGCTACGGTTTTTGAGTGAAGTTTATCCGCAACTATGGCCGATGTTAGCTAAATTTCCAAGACCAAAACTAACGTTGGGCGAGCTTGATCGACATCTATCAGATAATCCTCCGTTGCTTTTAGGGCTTGGTGAGAAGATAGACATGGACGAATTACCATCAAAACATCGGCTGATTAATCATGTGACCGACTCGCAGCAACGTTCTCTTGCCGCACAACTTCTTTGCAGGGTGATGAAGGAGAAGGCACGGATAAATCGTACAGAGATGATCTGGAGATTAACCTCATTGCCTCCAATGCCAGCAAAGAAAATAGAAATTCAAGAATCGTCGACTGAAGCAGTTAAAGTCCTTTCTGATAATGAAGTTAGAAAATTACGTAGAATTCTAGCACAAAACCCTAATGGTGAGGATCGAGAGATAATTGCAAGGCGGATACAACTACCCCTGTCTGAGACAGATATCAAAAGGATCAAGGTTAAGTTAATCCCGGCGATTCGAAGGATTGGAGAAAAAGGAAACAGCTCTGACGAATTTGACGGCACAGGTATCATCGACCGACTGGCAAAACTCCAAAATCCAGATGTTCATAATCAGCAAGATCGAGATCGATTCGATGAGATCACCAACTTTCTCCGCAATGTCGTTGACCGTCCCGATGCTGTCCTTGAAATTCCCTACGAACGGGACACCATTCATGTCCACATGGACGGTAAAGTTCTGCCCATAGAATCCCTGGGAACCGGTATTCACGAGGTAGTCATTCTTGCGGCTGCCGCAACCGTACTTTCCAAACATGTTGTTTGTATTGAAGAACCGGAACTCCACCTTAATCCCATCCTCCAGCGTAAGCTGATCAGGTACCTTTCTAAACATACAGATAACCAGTATTTCATTACCACTCATTCCAATGTGTTGATGGATGTACCTGATGCTGAAATCTATCATATCAAACTGGTCAAAGGTGCTTCCATAGTTGAGCGAGTGACCTCTGGTCGTCAGAAGTCAGCGGTCTGTGAAGATCTCGGCTATCACCCTTCAGATCTTCTTCAGGCAAATTGTATTATTTGGGTTGAGGGGCCGTCTGACAGAATTTATCTTAATTGGTGGCTGGAGAGCATGGATAAAGACTTGGTGGAAGGCATTCATTACAGTATCATGTTCTATGGCGGCAGGTTGCTGTCTCATCTGTCTAACGCTGAGATAGACCAGCAGCATGTTGACGATTTTATTTCCTTACGCAGATTGAATAATCGAGGCGTTATCCTGATTGACAGCGACAGGAGAGACGAAGATTCTGACATCAATGCAACGAAACAAAGGCTACAGGACGAATTTGATAGCGGGCCGGGTCATGCCTGGATAACTCAAGGTCGGGAAATAGAAAATTATCTTCTTGCCGAACAGGTGGAAGCAGCAATTAAAGCGGTTCATCCAAAGGTAAAGGAAATCGGTCCATTCGGAAAGTATGACAACACATTGAAAATTCAAGGGGGAGGAGGAAATGCAACACAAGCCGATAAGATTAAGGTGGCTCGTGAGATAACGAAGCAAAATCAACCCGACCTTTCAATGTATGATCTCAAAACGCAGCTCAACAAGTTGATTGAGTTTATTTGGGAATCAAATCCGGCCCCTGCTGCCCCGAAAGATGAACAACACGTTCTGGCACCTGTTTGATAAGCAGACAAGGAGGAATACATGCGTTTCTTAGACGTACGAACCGATTTTGCCTTTAAAAAGGTCTTTGGCAGTGAGCGGTCAAAGAATGTGCTGATCAGCTTCCTCAACGCAATTATTGACTTTGGCGAAGAACGGGTCACCGACCTGACCATTGTTGATCCCTACCAGATTCCTTTGCTCAAAGGCATGAAGGACAGCTATGTGGATGTTAAAGCGGTTCTTTCCAACAACAGCAAAGTCATCGTGGAGATGCAGGTGCTGAATGTGGAGGGGTTTGAAAAGAGGGTGCTCTATAATGCGGCCAAGCTCTACTCAACCCAGTTGAAGAAATCCGGGAAGTACACAACGCTGGAGCCGATCATTGCCCTCACCATCACCGACTTTGAGATGTTTCCCGAATTTGCTAAGACGATTTCCTACTGGACCCTTCGGGAACGCGAAGTCCTGCTTCAATACAGTAATGATATTGAGCTGATTTTTGCCGAGTTGCCTAAATTCACAAAGACAGAGGAAGAGTTGACCGACATCACGGATAAATGGCTCTATTTTATCAAACATGCAGGGGATATGGAGTTTGTTCCTGAGTCCTTTACTGAACCCCAGTTGCTCGAAGCCTTTGATATTGCCAACACTGCTGGCTTGAGCGAAGAGGAATTGGATATTCAATTCAAACGGCAGGATTTTATTGCTATGCAGCAGGGCGCAGTGGAAAAGGCTGTTAAGGATGGCCTTGAACGGGGAATTGAACAGGGAATAGAGCAGGGACTTGAGCAGGGAAAAATAGATACAGCCCGAAACATGTTGCGTGATCAGATGCCGGTAGAAACGATTTGTAAATACACAGGGCTGGAACGTGAAATGGTTGAGCAACTACAGCAGAACGATCAAGAATAATTGCAGACAAGAAGAGAGCAATGGCAGCAAAGAAAATTTCCATCACAGTAAAGGTCTGGCGACAGGCAAGTGAAACAGCAGAAGGTAACCTGGAAACCTATGCGCTAAAGGAGATCAGCACAGATATGTCCTTTCTGGAGATGCTGGACGTTCTGAATGAACAGCTGACGCTGGAAGGAAAAGAACCTGTGGTCTTTGATCACGACTGCCGGGAAGGCATTTGTGGTATGTGTGGAGCTGTGGTCGATGGGATTGCGCACGGACCAAAACAGGAGACAACCCTTTGTCAGCTGCATATGCGCCATTTTGACAACGGGCAGGTGATCTGCATTGAACCCTTTCGTGCCAGGGCCTTTCCGGTTGTAAAGGATTTAATGGTGGATCGTTCTGCTTTTGATCGGATCATTCAGGCAGGAGGTTATGTCTCAGTGAATACAGGATCAGCTCCAGATGCCAACACTGTCCCTGTGCCTCAACAACAAGCAGAACAGGCAATGGATGCAGCCGCCTGCATCGGATGCGGGGCCTGTGTTGCTGCCTGTCCCAATGCTGCTTCCATGTTGTTTACCTCAGCCAAAATATCGCAACTGGCCCTTATGCCCCAAGGCCGACCAGAACGGAAACAGCGGGCCTTGTCTATGGTCAAGACCATGGATAAGGAGGGATTCGGTAACTGCACCAACCATCGGGAATGCGAGCAGGTCTGCCCCAAGGGGATTTCTATCCGCCATATTGCCCGAATGAACCGGGAGTACCTTGCAGCAACCTTGTTTGGCGAGTAAACTGACTGGAGTGAGACAAGAACAGGCTGGAACCTCTGGACAAGGCGTTGAAGAAACATTCATGAAAAAATCAATAGGTATCGACCTCGGGACCACCAACTCTGTTGTTGCTGTCAAAAAGGTGCGCACAGAGGTTCTTAAAAACCGAGAAGGTGAACACATCACACCATCCTGTGTGATGGTGAAAAAGCGCCTGATGCGTAAGCCGGAATTCATTGTTGGTCGTGATGCCCTGGAATGGATGCGTCAGGAACCGGAACATACTATTACAGCGGTTAAACGTCTTATTGGCCGCAATTTTCATGAACACGAGGTGCAGGAGCTGATCAAAAAGCAAACCCTGCATTATCCACTTTCCACCCACTCACGGGGATCATCCAATAGCCTTGCTCTTCAGATCGGAGGCAGGGAATTCACTCCAGAAGAGATTTCTGCCAAGATCCTGTCCAAGCTGAAAGCAGATGCTGAGGCTGCACTGGGCGGTGAAGTGGATGCCGCCGTGATCACTGTGCCTGCCTATTTTAACGATAAACAAAAGCATGCCACCAGAACAGCTGCCACCCTGGCCGGACTCAAGGTACGACGCCTGCTCCCGGAACCCACAGCCGCAGCTATTTCCTTTGGGGTGGATAAGATCTCCGGTGAAGACGGACGAACTGTGCTGGTCTTTGATTTTGGTGGCGGAACCCTGGACCTGTCCATCCTGACCATCAGTGGCGGCCGCATCATTGAGATGGGCAAGGGCGGTGATATGTGGCTGGGCGGCGAGGATATTGATCAGCTGCTGATTGAGTATGTCCTGGAGGAAACTGCTGAAAAAGAGGGGATTGCAGATATCCGTGCCCTGATTGAGCAGCAAAAGTCTGCCCGGAAAAATAAATTTCTTGCTGAACTCAAACGTGCGGTGGAACAGGCCAAGATAGCCTTAACCGATCAAAAAGAAACCTGTATTGAGATTCTCGGGGTATTGCTGGATCAAGACGGAGATCCTCTTGACGTGGAGGTGGAGTTGCCCCGTGCTCGTTTTGAGAGCATAATGGCCCCCTTGCTGAAATCTCTCCTGCAATTGGTTCGAGGTGTCATCGCTGATGTCCATTTTACAGAAGATTTGATTGATAATATCCTTCTTGTTGGGGGGAGTTCTCATATCCCCTGCGTGATCAAAACCCTGCAAAAGGAATTTGGCCCGGAAAAGGTGCTGCTCCATGAGCGGGCCATGCTTGCTGTTGCTGAAGGGGCAGCTATCCTCAGTCATCGGCTTGCAGACACGGTTGAATGCCCCCAATGCACCCGAAGTACAGCCCAGAATGCCTCAACTTGTACCCATTGCGGCTTTGATCTGGCAGGACATACCGTGGAACACGGCGTAGTGGAGATCGTCCATGCTGCTGCCCATGATTATTATATCAAGCTGGAAAATGATCAGCGTTTTCTGATGGTGGAAAAGAATACACCGCTCCCCTGTTCCAGCACTGAGGTCTTTCAGTTAGTTGATCCTGAACAGGAACTGGTCCACATGAAGTTTTATAATGTGGTGAATAAGAAAGAGCAGAGTATTGGCGATCTTTGGCTGGGCATTGATCGGGAAAGAGCAAGGGACAAAGAGGAACAGCCGGACACAGTGCGGAAAGCGCAGATGCCTTCCCGGATTGAAATCAGCCTGAACATTGATGAGAATAATCTTGTTGCAGTCAATGCAGCCCTGCTCAATCAGCCAGAAGTGGCGGTCTCACGAACCCTGTCACGGGGTAAGGCTGATGAAAAACTTTTTCTTGCCCTTGAGCAGGCAATTGCTGATGCAGAACAGGCCCGCTATTCTGCGTATACGGTTATTGATTTACAGAATCGTGCCCGCTCCATTATCGGGTTGATTAACAGAGTTGTTGATGCAAAAAACGATACAGTGGATGAGGCGCAATATGAGCAGGCCCGCAATCAGATACGTAAGGCGGTTAAAATCGCAGCCAACGAAGAAGCACCTCTGACCCAAGTGTACTATGCAGAAAGCATGTTGGATGATTACAGCGTATTGATTGCTCCGGAAGTACAGGAACAGCTTCGGGCCAGGATTGAAAAGCTTCGCCAGGTTGACAGGCATGGTTCCTACAAGGAGACCATGCAGGCATCAGCAGCCCTGTCTGCGGCCCTGGATGATCAACGGCTTGCCCTGGTCAATACCTTGATGCAGATAGAAAACGCCAGCGAAATCTGTTGCGCAACAGATCCGGGCAAGGCAAAAAAGTTTTTGCGCGTCATTGCTGAGGTACTGGAGGCGGCTGAAAACCAGGATGATTGTATGGAAGATAAGCTCCAAAACATCCTTCAGAATATCCTGCCGGAGGTGGATGAAGTTCTGGAAAATTATGCCATGAGTACGCAAAAGATTCATAGAGATATTCGAAAATAATGGCTGACACTGTAACCTGTCCTGTCTGTGAACGCCCTGGTGTACCAGCAAAGAGCAAGAGCTGTCCGCAATGTGATGCTGATCTGACTTGCTTTCAGGCCCTGGAGACCTTGTCGAAAAATACAGGTGCTGCATCTGCTGACAAATCTGCCCAAACAGCAGGAAAAGGCTCATCAGGTACGCAATCAGGTTCTCGTCGTGCTGCCCTTCTCCTTGTTTTGCTTCTTGTCCTCATAGGGGCATTTTTTTCCTTGTATATCCTTAGAGCACAGGATCATACTGCTGACCTCAAACAACAGATGGTTGCCTTAAAAACAGACCTCCAGGTTGCAGAGCAACAGGTTAAAGAAGCCAAACAGGCCTTATGTGTTCTCCCTGAGTCTGAAAGGATAGGGGCTGTTGAAGAGGATACCTTTGAAGATGATGACCCGCTTGTTTATGCAGAAGACCTGGCAGCGGAAGCCTCCGCAGAAGGGGAAGATAAGGACTCTCCAGAGAGAGAAAAGGAAACAGGGCAAGAGCAGAAACAGGAACGACAGGTAGCCGAATCAGCAACAGCTCAATCAGTAGCAGCGAAATCAGCACGATCAGAGAACGAAGAAGGGGCAAAACCAGAGATGGTAGCTGGGGGCGAAGCAGAGAAAAAAGCAGAAACTCCAGAGATTGAAAAGACCGTGTCTAAGGTGCCTGTGGTGATCGAGGCCGAGGCCGTTGAGGCAGTGGCAAAGAAAAAAAGGCCAGTATCCTTATCTCCTGAAAAGCGTTGGCCAGAAAAGACCTTTCTCTACCTGGTCAAAGAAACCGATACCCTTTGGGAGATTGCCGAGCGTTTTTACGGTGATGGTAAGTATTATCCCGTGATCATGGAACAGAATCCAGGTCTTATTATCAGTGACATCCAGGAGGAAGAGAGTCTCCGTTTGTTGAATGATCGTGCTGTGCTCAATGATATGTATAGCAGCCGGATTGAGTGGCGGGACGGGATGATGCTGTGGAAGCATACGGTGCGGGCCGGAGAAACACGACAGGTCATAGAAGAGCGTTTTGCCTCATCTGGGTTTTCCGGGTCTTCTGGAAGTGTCTTGTATAAAGATAGCCCCTCTATTTATCCCGGAGCACTTATTCGGGTTATTTTGTATTAAATTAAGGGTGTTGAAAAGTACCCCAGCATAGAGCAATTTCAGTTGTCCGAGATGCCCAATAAGCATTTTTTTTCGTT
>JAABTP010000037.1 GCA_011389815.1 Desulfobulbaceae bacterium
ACCGGTAACCCGCATGGCTACGGGGTTTGATTTTGGCCTGTGATACCAAATCACATATTTTTTATTGTTCTTTGTAGAAAGTATGGTGAAAAAAAACTTGACATGCAAAACCCATTTAATTATCTTATTGGAAACCTTTTTGGTTTTTTTTTTTTGCCGGGTGCGTATGTAATGCGTTGCCCGGTTTTTTTATGCCTTTTCTCTGAAACTTGGGATGCCGGATACAGAGCTTTTTGTATGAAGCAGAGCTTCAGGAATAAGAGCATCCAAGCCGGAGCTTGGGGGCCAGAAAAAGGAGACATTATGAACACCGATTTAAAACAATGCGAACAACTTGCCCGTCATCTGCCGTTTAAGGAGCGGTCTGCATTGCTCGCCAGTCTTATCAGCAGTTTGGACGATTTCAGTGAAGCAGAATGTGAAGGTTTGTGGCTGGAAGAAGCTAAGAGGCGTTATAAGGAATATAAGGCTGGTAATATAACAGGGAGACCGGCTAAAGAAGTTTTTCGGGATGCTCATGCAAGATTGCGTAAATATTGCAGTTATGCATCAAAAAAAGCGTCCATACTATTGGATTGACCGTCTGTAGTTTATTGGTGCTCAAACTCTGCTTGGGCACAGAACATACTGAAGCCCGTTTCAGACAAAAACAGAGTTCCAGAAATAAGAGCACCTAAGCCGGAGCTTGGGATCCAAAAAAATATCAGGGAAAAACAATCCGAAAGCTCGTTCCCCCTGAAGCCTCCCCCCCGTCTTTGACAACGAATTCTCCATCAAGTTGGCTTGATAAAAGCGGCACAAGTCTTAAACCTATGGTATCAACTTCCTGAAAATTCACCTGTCCAGGTAAACCTATCCCATCGTCACTGACCGTGAGCACATACCTGTCTTCAGAATCAATGATAAAGCCAATACTGATTGTTCCCTTCCTGTTATCAGGAAAGGCGTATTTCAGGGCATTGGACACGAGTTCATTGATGATTAAACCGCAGGGAATTGCACGATCAAGATTCAAGGAAACTTCAATGACCTCTATGGTTAAGGATATATGAGATGGAGAAGATGTATAGGAAAATATTAAAGATTCAACCAACGCCTGAACAAACTCCTTAAAATTAATATTTTGAAGATCTTCTGTATTATAGAGTTTCTCGTGAACCAAAACCATAGTGTAAATACGGCTTTTTGTGTCAATGAAGCGCTGCAGGGCGTCAGGGTCTTTGACCTGATCAATCTGAAACTGAAGAAAAGACGACATCATTGCCATATTATTTTTTACCCGATGATGGATTTCCTTCAACAGTACCTCTTTTTCCTTAAGAGCTGCCTTGACCTGCTCCGTCACCTTCTGCAACTCAGCTGTTCGCTCCAAAACCATTTCCTCAAGATGGTTCTTCATCCGGCTCATTGATAAATGAGTACGCACCCTGGCAAGGATTTCCTGGGGTTGAAAAGGCTTGGTAATATAGTCCACCCCACCAACCTCAAACCCTTTGATCTTGCTTGTACTGTCTTTTAAACCGCTGAGAAAAACAACCGGAATATCAACCAATGACTCATCTTCCTTGAGCCTGGAGCATATTTCATAGCCGTCCATTTCAGGCATTTTAATATCAAGAAGAATAAGATCAGGGCGCTTTTTCTTGATGGACTTCAAAGCATAGGGTCCAGAGTTTGATCCTCTGGCCTGAAAGTTATTTTCATTGAGTATCTTGACCAGGAGTTTCAAATTTTCCGGTGAATCGTCGACAACAAGTATATCTCCTTGTATACGGTCGTTCTCAATCATCTTTATCTCCCAAGAATGTTTTCAACTTCCTCAAACTGGTAATTTTCAACCAATACATGTAAGGCGGTAGCTGTTTTCTCATGAAGAGAAGGCAGTTCTTGCAGAGCGGCAAAAAAACTCTGCTGGTCTAATTCAAGTGTTGCGATACGTAACCTGCTTATGACATCCTCTGGTAGCGCATCAATACAGGTTGGCTCAAGATACGTTGTAGCATATTGCTTGCCAGAATGAAAAGTATCTCCATCATCATCCTGATAAATGAACTGAATATCTAAATGCTTTTTCAGGGCTGCAAAAAGCTCTTCCTGTTTATACGGCTTACTGACAAAATCATCACAACCTGCCTCAAGGGCTTGCTCCCGTTCATCTCCAAAGGTTTGGGCAGTCAGGGCAATAATAACAACCTTTTTCTCCTCTTCTTTGCTTCGTATCTCTCGTGTTGCCTCATAGCCGTTCATCACCGGCATGCGTATGTCCATCCAGATAAGATCCGGCTGCCAGCGTTGCCATATTTCCACACCCTGTATTCCATTGGCTGCCTCTTTGACCTGAAAACCTATACGGCTCAATATGTTGGCCAGTATTTTGCGATTTGCAACAAGATCCTCAACAATGAGGAGGCGGCACGGCTTCTGATCCGATGCAATCCCAACGACATGGCGAGAAGGTACTGTGTTTTCTATGTCACCATGTTCAGCTTGTTCAATGGCAACCTTGAAAAAAAACGTTGAGCCGATACCAGGCGTACTGGTCAAACCAATAGTACCTCCCATCAGTTTGACGAATTGCCTGGTAATGGAAAGCCCTAAGCCGGTACCAACACTTTGATCCACACTTGTCGACGCCTGGACAAACGGGGCAAAGATTTTTTTCTGCTTTTCCGGCAGAACACCAATCCCTGTATCTTCCACTTCACAATGGAGCATCAAGGGCTTACCAGCCTCTTTTGCAGAGCGTACACGTAATGAAATCCCACCTGACCTGGTAAATTTAAAGGCATTACCCAATAAATTAATAAAAATCTGCTGAAGTTTTCTCTTGTCTGCTTTGATATAACGAAGCAAATCCTTGTCTTTTTTTATTGTAAAAAACAAGCCCTTTTGAGCAGCCTGTTGCTGAAAACTTTCTTTGAGGTATTCAAGAAAATTATTCAGATCAAAACTTGTTATATCCAGGGTTATCAGGCCTGACTCAATCTTGGCAAGATCCAACACCTCGTTGACAAGACCAAGCAGATGGTGAGCATACCGATTTATTACAGTAAGTTGATTACACTGCTCCTCATTAAGAACAAGATCCTGCTCCAGAATTTGCGCATATCCCAAGATTACATTAAGTGGTGTGCGAAATTCATGGCTCATACTGGAGAGAAAATAGCTCTTTGCCTTATTAGCAGATTTTGCTTTCTCTTCAGCGCGTTTACGTTCTGTTATTTCCTGCTGCAAGGCACGGGTTCTCTCTGCAACTTTTTTTTCCAGCTGGCTGTATAAGAGAGAGTTGGTAATTGAAATGGCAAGTTGTGATGAGAGAAGGGTTAACACCTGCAATCGTTGCTGATTAAAGGCACCTCTTGTCAGTTTATTTTCCAGATAAATAATACCAACAAGCTTTCCCTGATTGACCAGGGGCATACCCAGGATGGACGTACATTGTTCCTGTAAAATATACGGGTCGTGGCGAAAACGCTCCTCCTGAGCAGCATCAGAGAGCACCACATTTTCCCGGGTCCGGGCAATATAGTGAATAAGCGTACTGGGTACTTGAGAATATTCTTCAAGAGCAATGGAACAAAGAACCTTTATTTCATCATTATCAGCAGTCCCCTCTGTTTCAATAAACCATTTTTTTTGGCGTGGTAATAATAATAATCCCTTTTCAGCCCCTGCATTTTCCATGACAATGCGCATCATGTTTGCCAGTAATTTGCTGAGCACAATTTCCTGGGATAATGTCTGCGATGCCTTGATCACGCTGGTCAGATCCAACTGCATTGAAGAGTGGAGCATGGTAGCGTTCACAGTTGTACCTATTCCATCACAGGATTCTGCAAGTTCAGGATGACGTCCTTCTAACTCGGCAACCTTTGCCCTTGCCCCCCATTTGCTATAGGAGGAATGGGCTTCCTGAAAAAATGTCCGGGCAATCTTTTTCACTCCCCGTTCCCAGTAATATTCACCAGCTAATTCATAGGCCAGGGCTTCTTCTATTCGATAATTATTTTGTTCAGCCAACAGAATCGCCTGCTCATACCATTCTTCTGCCCCAGGCTCCTTCAAAAAACGTGCTTTTTCTGCTTCCACTAAGGCATAACGATGCTGAAAGTTCTCCGGTGCATGGCTGGCCCAGAATTTCATCTGTTGCTGAGCCCCTTCTACCTTTCTGATAATATCATCCTGCTCATTATCAGGCACCTGATGAAAAGTTGCCAACAAAACTAAAGAAGAATAGAATTGATAGATAGGGACGACCATGACACCGGTATTTGCCTGCTCATATTTTTTCGCTAACAGGGCATTATCCCGGGCCTGATTAATTTTTTTAAACAGATAACAGAGCATGGTCTTGGCAAGATACACAGCAAAGACAGCCATTCCATAATTACTTTCCAGCAAAGGAGCAAGCATGGTTTCTTCATCAAAGGCTTTGCCCTGTAACTTATACGGTAATATGTTCTTCCCCTGGAGGTTATATACTGTTTGCTGCCAGATATTGAGATAGATCTGCTGGTACTCCAGTTTACAGCGCTGCATCAGGGCACAGAATTCTTCGTGTTGGCAGGCAACACTTGCAAGCGGATGGCCCAGCCAAAAAAGATAACTTCCGCAATGCATAAGGTTGATACCTGCAAATTCCAGGTCACCGCTTTCCAGGCCATATCGACTGCCCTGGAGCAAGGGGTCAATGGTCTCCTGAGCATGTTTTTTCCAATGATGTACTGTAACGTAATAAGCAGCAAATACCTTTGCCCTGACAGCTTCTGAGGAAGAGTTATTCAGCAACCAAAGTCCGGCCTGTCCTACTTGCCAACCTTGCTCTATCTTACCAGAGGCGCAAAAGAGGAGGGCAAGATTGACATAACCAAATGCAGAAAGATCTGAATTACCGTGAGTTATCGATATCCTGACCATTGTATAGACAAGGCTGGGGTAGAGTTCCGGCGCAACTGTATAAGATGGGGAAATAGCAAAGTTGAGAATGCGCATAGCAGCTTGTTGTTCAGGGACTGCCATTCTTCCCAGTGTATAAATTTCTTCAACGGAAATCTTTTCAAGAGGAACTTGCTCCAAATGGACTTCCAGCATTTCCAAAACCTGCAACGCAGTTTCCAAGGCAAATTTCATCTGATTCCTGAGCATATACAACTGAATAATAATCTCAAAGGGCTTGACTTTATCAACCAGATGCTTGGTCTTTTGCAGCATAGTTTCAGCGTGTTTTTCAACCTGCTCAAATTGACCAAGCAAAAAATACGCTTCCAAAATATCCGTATACAGGGTCAACGAGATATCATACTCTGTGTGCCAATGATTGGCTGGCAAGTATGCTTTGGCAAATTCCAAATATTCAATCGCAACCTGACTTGCCATTGCCCGCTTTGCTTTCTGGCCTGCCTGCAAATTTAAACGGGCAATGGCAATCTTCTCCTCTGGATCATCAATAATATCGAAATTCTGATTAAAATGCCAACAGATATCAAAAATGTTTTCAGAAAAATCAGAAGAGGTCGTGGAACGGCTCTCCTTGATAAGCAAACGACCAACCTGGAGGTGAATACGCTTTTTCCGGTCATCAGCAAGCAATCCGTAAGCTGCCTGGTGAATCCGATCATGAGAAAATTTAAATTTTGCTGTTTCTGCCAAATCAATATGCTTATAGTTTTCATCAAGAGGCTGAATGAGTCCCTGTCTGCAAATTTTCCAGAGAATTGCTAAGGCTTCCGTCTCAGAATCATCATAAATTTTTACCAGCGTTGCAAAATCAAAGGTATTACCAATACAGGCAGCCAACTGGATAAGTGTACTGGATGCAGAAGAAAGACGATCTATTGTACCTGCCAACAGGTCAACAGCATTATCTGTGATATTCCGTGATGCTATTTGCTCAATATCCCACTGCCATTGCTGCTGCTCAAGATTAAAATGCAAAAGCCGTTTTTCTCGTAAAACCTGTAAAAACTGATGGATGAAAAAGGCGTTTCCCTGTGTTTTCTGATAAATGAGGTTTGCAAGAGGCGCAATTCTTTCCCGTTGATTTCCTAAGCTTTTTTGGACAAGTTGCTCAATGCTCTTCGGGCATAAGCCCTTTAATTCAACCGTATTAACAACTGCATGTATTTCTTTCAACCCCTCCAAAAACTCCATAAGAGGATGTTGGTTATCAATTTCATTATTCCTGTAACACCCTATAATAAAAAGATGATTGATATTATCATCTGTAATTATTTTCCGAAGCAGTACCAAGGAATCCTGATCAGCCCATTGCAGATCATCAAGAAATAAAATTATTGGGTGTTCTTTATCGCAAAGAGAGGTAATAAACTGAACAAAGAATAAGGAAAATCGATTCCTTGCCTCTGTGGGATCAAGTACTGGCACCTCACTCTGAGGACCTATGATAAGCTCCAGGGTTGGTATAATTTCAACAAGAAGCTGGGCATGATCTCCCAAGGCAGCAAGAATCTTCTCCCGCCATTGTGCCAAAACATGTTCCTTTTCCATGAGCAGGTGATGGCAAAAACTATCACATGCCCCTGCAATCCCTGAATAAGGTGTATTTCTTTGCAATTGCTCAAACGTACCAGCAACAAAATGCCCATTCATCAAGGTCATGTTTTTCTGGACTTCATTGACAAGAGCTGTTTTCCCAACCCCGGAATAACCGCTTACCAGCATCAACTCGGTCTGCCCCTGGCAAACCCGCTCAAAGGATTGCAATAAGACTCTGGTCTCCTCCTGCCGCCCATAAAGCTGTTGAGAAATATGCAATCTCGCAGAGATATCCTGCTCTGCCAAGGGAAAAGAAAAAGCAGGATCATCTTTTAATCTTTGAAAATTATTATAACATTTTTCAAGATCTGCCTTGACCCCAATCGCAGACTGATATCTCTCGTCAGCATTTTTTTTGAGTAATCTCATTATAATATCCGAGACAACCCGTGGAACATGGGGAGCAACCTCATAAAGAGGAGAAGGCTTTTTTGCTATATGGGCATGGACGACTTCCAGGGCATCAAGGGCTTGAAAGGGCAATCGGCCTGCAAGGAGTTCATAGAAAATGATCCCCATGGAATAAAGATCGGTTCGGTAATCAACCCTTCTGTTAATCCGACCGGTTTGCTCAGGAGAAACATAGGCTAAGGTCCCCTGTAATCGTTCAAGCATTTGCACTGACGGCATTTCGTACAGCAAACGGCTGGCTGCTCCGAAGTCGATAATTTTCAGTTGATTTGTTTCCTGATTGACAATGATATTATCCGGGGAGATATCTTTATGAATAATGTCAACAGAATGGATATAGGCCATACCATCAGCAAGCTGGAGAGCCAGAGGAAAGAACTCCTGGATAGAGACCCTTTGGTTTTCCATAACCCTTTTTAAGGACACCCCTGCAATATCCTCTACAATAAGGAGAAGGGTATGCTGATAGGGTTCAATCCCGTACGCTCTAATGACCCTTGGGTGGGAAAGGCCTGCTATGATATCATATTCCTGTTTGCGATAAGAAAATTCTGTTGGTGAGACATGCTCTTCTTTGAGCATTTTCAGAATAACAGGCTGATTATCTTGTTTTCTTATGCCACGATAGATGAGTGAACGGCCACTTTCACATATTTTCTGCAGAACGTGATAGTGAGGGAGGATCAACATAACAAGGCCTTATCAGGAATTTTCAGGAAATACTTTTCCTACTAGCAGATTGGTAGAATTTCATCGCATAAGGTGACCTGTTGAGAGCCTGCTGAAGAAAGAAAAAAAACAGGCTCTCCAAACTTATTGAACAGTTGTTTCAATCAACAAAAAAATCAGCCAGCACTTACTGGGTGATAATCATTGCGCCCTCCCCGCTTCGTGCCCGAAACTCAGGTCGATACATGGCCTCAATCTCTACTGGTGGCAGGGTATAGATCCCTGGCGTAACAGCCCGGGACAGGTAGGCTGTTCGGAACCTCCGTAATTTCTGGTTTCCTTCAATTTTTGGAAGGGATTTGGTGGCAAAGGCAGCCACAAAACGATCATCCCGAATATCCACATAGCGATTATTGGTGAGATTTTTAAGCCAGGAAAAAGCAGTATCCTGCTCAGTAATGGGCCGCTCAATTTCAAAGCCTGCTGGCAGCAAGTCAACCAACAGGGCCTGGAAGTCAGCTCCAGCTTTAACCTCTCCCTGAAGAGTCACCACCAGGAGTTCGCCCTGCTGGACAGCATCCACAGGCATGGGTTCACCAGCAGTATTATAGTATTCCCGAAAGACCGTAAAACCATTTTCCACTGGCTCAGGTGCTGCAATGGGCGAGCCTTGCACAGTGGTGACCATCCAGACGGCCTTGTCCCCGGTATTGGTAAGAGTAAGCGGGCTGGTGAGCAGGGCCTTGCCCTCTCGTTCCAGGGCAAAAAAGCTACTGCCAGGAGCAGGCTGTAGATTTTCTTTGATCCCCTCTGGATCATCAGTCACCTCGGTCTCATCAGGTTCTGGTGCCTCGTTATTGCCAAAACTGAGGGCGGCTTTTATGCGGGCAAGGAGAGAAGGCCCTTCCTCGTCTTTATCCTTTCTTTCTTTCCTGGAAGTTGCTGCCAAGGCCTGTTCCACAATATTCAGCTCAAGAGGACTGCTTGGCTCAAGGGTGAGCGAGGCCATGATCAGCCATGCCTGTTCCTGGGTCGAGAGATATTTTTCCTGGGCAAATAAATGGGTTAGTTCCTGCCAGGCCGGAGCCGGATCGACTTCTGTAGTTCCAGACTCAGCAATGATATGGATAAGAGCGGCCAAGTCGCGGAGGTGCGACCCATAGTTTGACCAGCTGGCAGTCGGATGAGCTTTTGTCTGGTCCAAGGCCGCCTTCAATCCCTTCATGGCCCGTTTTTGATCTCCTAATAAGGCCAGGGCCCCGGCAAGTTGGGCCTTAGCCAGTGGTGAAGAAATCTTATTAAACCAGGTATCAAAGAGGTAGCGGGCATCTTCATGCCTGCCCTGTCCGGTTCGAGCCAAGACCCAATGGGCGTAAGCCAGCGGAGCCAGTTCATGAACCTGGGGGTTATGGGCATTTTTGACCTGATTACTCAGCCAGTTCATCCCTTTTCTATAAAAATACGCAGGCACCACATAGCCCTTTTCCTGAGCACGGCTGAGAAAATCCAGGGCATAGGCAGAAAGCCAGGGCGCAATTGGGCCACTGTCTGACCAGAGGGAAAAGGCCCCTTCACCCACTTGTTTTTGGAGAATACGATCAATGGCCTCCTGTACCCTGCCAGGCAGCTCCTTGTCCGGTAGGGGCGACCGGCCGGTCGCCCCTACTGGAAAACGTTCTGCCAGCAGATTGGCTGAAAGCAGGGGCATGGCCCGGCTGGTCAGTTGCTCCAGGCAGCCATAGGGATAGCGATCCAGCTGGCCCAGCAGACCAGCCACATCCAGATTAGGTGAGCTGGAGATGCTTAATCCCACTTTGGCCGTTTCCGGGAACATTCCTTTGATAGTGTCCTTATCCAGGGTGACAGATGCGCCCGGATCAAGCCGGGTAAAACGGCGTGTTAAGCTGGGCAGGTATTTCCCCCGGACATTAAGGGGAAATTCACCAGAATAACTATACCCTTCTGGTCCTTTGACCTGGACATGGAGCATGCCTGCACCGATGGTATCTGCCTGCACCGGGAAGCGCAGGTTTTCCCGCTTACCTGGTTCCAGAGTGATACTCTGCTCCGCTTGGGAACCTGTGCCCGACCCCTCTGCGTCCTCACTCATAGATACGGCCCCCTCTGCTGTCCAGCTGATCTGGTACTCGCCTGTGGGACCATCAATATTTTCCACAAGGAGCTGAATGCTTGACTCATCCTCCTGGGCCAGATAGCGGGGCAGGGCAGGGGATACCACCACCGGATCATTGACCTGAAGGTCGCGGCTGGCTGATCCCAGCTTATCCCGTGACCAGGCCACAGTCATCAGACGAAGCCTGCCATTGAAATCCGGGATTTCCAGAGGGACCGTGGCTGTGCCATCTTCTCCAACCTCAACCACCCCGGAAAAAAGAGAGACCACCTTAATATTGGATTCCGGGGCCCCGCGTAATCCGTTCTCACCAGCACCGGTGCGCAGAACCAGGGGCTTGCTCTCTGGCGGGGCAATCAATTGCCCGTACAGATCCCGAATCTCCAGGCCCAGCTGCTGCTTATTAAAGAACCAGTCCAGCGGGTCAGGTGAAACAAAATTGGTGAGCTGGAGAACCCCGTCATCCACAGCTGCCAGGGTGAGATGTACCTTTTCACCGGCTGCTGCCTCTCGGATCTCCACGGGTACCTTGAGCGTCTGGCGGGGACGAATCTTGTCCGGAGTTTTGAGAGCGACCTGCAAACGTTGGGCTGCCGGATCAACATTAAGCCAGACCAGTCCCACAGCCCGATCTGCCCCCTTGTTATGCTCTTTGCCAGGACGATAGACCGTGACCAGGGCATAAACACCAGCACCCCAGTCGCCCTTAACTGGGATTTCCAGGGTATCAGCTCCCTCAGCAAGGGAGAAATTTTGTACATCATGGATAGAGCTATTTGCCAGAATCAGGCTGGCCTGACCTGGATAAGGTGATTTTATCGTGAGCCTGGCCGTCTCACCGACCTGATACTGCTGTTGATCCAGCTCCACCTTGACTGCATCCGGGGTATCGCTCTTGCCAAGAAGCTGCTCGCCAGCTGTAAAACGAAAGGCTGTGAGCACCTCTGCCTCCTGATTGAGCAGTTCCAATCGGTATTCCCCTCGGGTGACAGGCAGGGCAAGGGAAAGAGGCTTACTTTCCTGCCATTGCAGCTGATCCCGTCCTTCCTCGTGATCGCGCACGATCCGTTCATAGCCCCAGCGACCATTTTTGCGGAACCACTGGTAATCAATCTCTTCCCGAACAAGACGGTAACCCAGGTGGCCCTGTTGTTGGGGCAGGCCCTTGCTATCCAGCGCAATAAGGGAAAATTTGGCTGTACTATGGGCCTGGACCTGGGCATCCTTAAAACCGGGTTGTACGCCCAGATATTGGGTCAAATGCCGCACCGGAATCGTGGTGGTCGCAGCCACGCTTCGGCCATCAATATCCATAACCTCAGCACGGACTACAGCTTTGAGGGGCTGGCGAGTGCTTTCCTGCTCACCCTTGAGTTGGAGGTTTAGGCTTCCCTGTCCCTGGGCATTGGTGGTGATCTCTACCAGCTCAATATCGCCAATGCCTGGCTCTTCACCAGCCCGGCCAAAAAAGAAATTGGCAAAATCAGCAAAAGGATGGGGATCATACTTCAGACTCATCCGGGCCTGAACCCGCAGATCCGATCCTGGTGAACCGTAGAAATAATCAGCCTGGACCAGGGCTTGGGTCCCTTGCTGCGGGGTCAACACACCCTTGGCCTCCAGCCGGGCCTCCAGCCGGGGTGGCTTAAAGGATTTAACCAGAAAACTGACCTGGCCCACCGGCTTTTCTTCCACATCCAGATACAGGGCTGCTGTCCAGGAACCAGAGCGGGCAGAGGTCGGCAGGTCGATAGTCTCACTGTATCCTCCAGCAGCATCCGGGGTAAGGATTCGCTCCAGCTTGACCTTGGCATTAGGCCCTTTCAGACGAAAAGTGAGTGGTGGCGTATCAATGGCCCTTCCTAATTCATCCCGAACCAGGGCCACCAGGTTCACGGTCTCTCCAGGGCGATAGATGCCTCGCTCGGTGTAGACAAAGGCGTCCAGCGGGCCAGGGGCTGCACGACCGCCCACTCCCCGATCACTGAAATCAAAAGGGGCCTGTTGGAGCTGGAGAAAGGTGAAGCCGTAATGACTGTCAGTGGAGACCAGCTGGACTGCTGCCTGCCCTCCCTTGCCGCGCAATAAACCAGGGGCAAAATGAACCTGACCTTGTTCATCTGTGGTCAGGCGGGACAGGGGCGTGTTATTACGGGCAGCAAGAACAATCTCAATGCCAACCAAGGGTAGGGCGGTTTCCAGGCTCCGGGCCACAACCGTGAGACCATTATGGCCTTGATAGGCAGTCAGCCCGATATCGGTCTTAACCAACCATTGACTGGCTGCACCTTGCCAGCGTTTTGAGGTGGTATTGCCATCTTCAGCAACCAGGATATAGAGTCCAGGATCTGCAATCTTTTCCTTGGGCAGGGCTAGTGAACTGACTTTTTTCTGATCCTTCTGAGAGCTGATCTCAGTAACGCCCTGCCAGATCAGTTCGCCTTCCTTGTTTTTGATGGTTTCCAGCTGGTATTCATTCAGTTTGCTGCGAAAGGCGTTACTGATAAAATCTCCCAAAATATTCCGTTCATGAATACGGTACAGATGCAGCTTCACCTTTTGTACGTTTATGGTGTGCAGATTCACAGCCCCGGAGGCATCTGCCAGGATATAGTCGTTCTGGTTGAACCAGAGCAGAGGGGGGCTATGACCAGTGGCAATGTTGAAGCTGGTCGTATCAGCGAGTTCTTTATTTTTGCCTTTGAGCCCCTTGCGCAGAGTCACCTGATAGGTGGTACCGTAGTCAACACCAGTAATGCAGAGCTTTTTGTATTCCACAGAGAAAGTGGCCTTCAGGGCAGGGGAGATGCGGACATAATCCTCGTAATGGGTCTGGTTGGGATTAAGCAGTTTATCATTCATTCCAAGACAAAGCCTGGGATGACCGGTTTCCGTATCTGCGGTGGTGCTCTGAATCCGTAATTTTTTATCTTCCGCCTCCTTAATTCGCAACCGGGCCAGTCGTTCTCCATTCTCGCTACTGCTCTCCAGGCTATTCAATCGTTCGTAGAGTTCAATAGCCACTGGGGTCCAGTTACGATAAGAGGTCGTGCGTTGCTCCAGGGCCGTGCCGGTGAGGGACAAAGCTGCCACTCGCAGGCTGTCCTGATCCGCTGCCTGATAGGCCAGCCAGCCACTTTGACTGGCCTGGGGCCATTTTCCGGCACAGCTGCTTGCCCTGGCAACTGCCAGCCAAAGGTCAGCGTCTGGTTTACCGGAAAACAGGGCTGCCTGTTGATACAGGGGAATGGCAGCAGCGCATTGTCGCTCCATGACCATGATATCTGCGGCCCGACGGAGCAAATCTGTCTCCTGGGGCTTGGGCGGCAGATTACCCTTGGCCTGATAGTCTTTGGCATATTTATGGGCTTCTTTTTTCAGAGTTGCAAGGTTATAGTCCTTGGCCTGGACAGTGCCGGAAAAAAGCACGGTCAGAAGAAAAAACAGGAGTGGTACTGCACGAAGACTCGTTTTCATGGGCGGCTCCATTGAGAAACAGGGAAGGTGGTCGATGTGTTGATAATACTTTCTTAAACACAGGTGAGCAGGGTTGGCAAGGAGAAAATAGCATGAGCAAGAAACACTGTCTCAGATAAACTGGGTTGAGATGATCAATTTTTCATAGTTTTTTGTCCCAGCCCAAGGCGTGGAATGATTCCTGGGCCTCTTGGCATGGGATACCTGCACACTATTTCAGAAATATAGTAAAGAAAAAACTCAGAAATTTCCACTAAAAATAACGAGAAGGAAAGATCATCAGGAAACCAGGGTTGCAAAAGTCACTCTGCCGGATATACTCTGAGGCAAGGACCATACAGGCCAAAATAAGCGTTAATACTTCAACCTGCCCTAAGCTGATTCCCAAAAAAAAGGATCCTTGCTATGACCAACAAAAGTGTTCATTCCAGTAAAGAAGAATATATCGGCGAGTTATTAGATGGAAAGCGTCACGGACATGGGCTCTGTATCTACCCTGACGGGGGGCAGTACGAGGGAGAATGGCGCAATGATAAACAACACGGACAAGGAACCTATTTTGATCCCAACGGCGGCAGTTTTGAAGGCCAATGGAAAGACGGGATGCGCAACGGCCTGGGCTGTATTGAGTGGGCTGGCCGCTATTACGGCAACTGGAAAGATAATCAACGCCATGGGGAAGGCACACTCACCATGCCGGATGGAACAGTATACCAGGGGCAATGGAACAATGATATCCGGGAAGGCAAAGGCACCCTGACCTATCCGGATGGCTCTGTTTATGAAGGCGGGTGGCAAAATAACCAGAAACACGGTCAGGGAAAACTGACCTTAAGAAACGGAAGAACCTATACCGGCAGCTGGGAAAACGGGGTCCGACAAGGGCAGGGAACTGTTCTTTATCCAGATGGTGGTAAGTATTTTGGTGCCTTTGTCCAAAACCAGCGTCAAGGTCACGGGGTTTATACGCACCCGGACGGCACAAAGTATATCGGGCAATGGAAGCATGATCAGTATAATGGGCGTGGAACCTATACTTATCCATCTGGAGCTGAGTATACGGGTTTTTGGCAAAACGGAAAACGACATGGCGAAGGAACGCTTATATATGCAGAAGAGGACAGATACGAGATAGAAGAGAACATATACGAGGGAGAAGAGAACATATATGTGGGCGAAGAGGACATATATGAGGGAGAAGAGGACAGGTACGAGGGAAAAGAAGATAGATATGAGGGAGAATGGCACGAAGACATGCGGCACGGCAAGGGAACCTATATCTATGCCAACGGAGACAGCTATGCCGGTGAATGGCGTGATGACAGGAAAGAGGGGTACGGCACCTTCACCTATGTTGAAGGAGATACTTATATAGGTGAGTGGCACAACGATCAGAAGCATGGTGCCGGAACCTATGCGGCTGCTGACGGCGGAAAGTACACCGGAGAGTGGCGTGCTGATCTGATGCACGGACGCGGTACCTATGTTTCCCATGAGGGAGAACGCTACGAAGGAGAATTTTTCGAGGGCAAGCGGCACGGTGCCGGAAACTATACCTTTAGTTCCGGCAATATCTATTCAGGCAATTGGCTGGATGGTGCAATGGAAGGAATGGGCACTTTAACCTGCACTGACGGTACCATCTACGAGGGAGAATGGAAAAATGGCTTTATGCACGGCACAGGAAAGCTTTCGTTTACAGACGGTATGGTGTATGAAGGTGAATGGGACAGAAACAAGAAGCACGGGCAGGGGACTTGTACCTATCCTGACGGCGGCGTTTATGAAGGTGAGTGGTATAATAATACACGGTACGGTCAAGGAAAGCAGACCTATCCTGATGGGGCTGTTTATGAAGGAGACTGGCAGGACGACAAGCGGCACGGATATGGACGCTTGATTGATGCTGACGGTGATACCTATATCGGTGGCTGGGATAATGATAAAAAAAACGGGAAAGGTATCCTCACCTTTGCCAATGGGACAGAGAAAAAAGGCTGCTGGATCAATGATAAATTCAGCAGTGAGAAAAAGATGAAGGATAAGGATACCAGAGATAAGGACTTTCTTGATATGTTGGGCAGTGATTTATCAGACGCAGCTGACCAGGTTGAGTAAAGAGCAGGCTGAACAACTTCGCTGTTTACTCTGGAAGATTTGAGTTTGTTTGATATTCAAGCATTTTCCGGCAAAGCTGCTATTCCCTGCGGCGCATAATATGTCGTGTATAAAAAATGAGTGCTCCGGTGGCCGGGATAGTTACAACCCAGGCCCAACAGACAGGTACATGGAACTGGTGCAGGGCATGTTCCAGCAGGTTGTACAGGTAATAGGGAAAAGCCACGCACTCTGCTGTATACGCCAGTACCCGCTTTCCTTTTTCTTGCTGTTCTTTCCGCTTTTTCTTTTCACGTTGATCCGCATCAGCCAGCAATGTATCCAGCTCAATCGTTGAACGACGCAGTTTTTCCACCAGGGCACCGGTGTTCAGTCCCTGACGCAGACCGGTGTAATACTGCTGGTAATTGGTCAGAAAAGCAGGCTGAGTGTTGATGTATTTCACCTCATGGACAGCAAGTTTCTGTCGCAATTGACGAAGTTCTTCGATTCGGGCACTGTCCGGGAACTGTCTGGTTTCGTGGAGGTGCGCGGTATGGTCGGCCAATTCACGGATGAGATCAATGAGTCGATAATGCTGGTATACGGCCAGGACAAAGAGCAGGGTATATTCGGAGCGATACCGGCTTGGAAACTGATCACGTAGAAATCTCGGTCTTGGCGGGGCAGGTTTGACATGGCCAGCAATTCCTTCATTGGCCGCTGTAAACAGGACATTGGCAAAGGTCTGCACCGGAATGACGTGCCCGGTCAGGTTCTCAAGGGGCGGCGGAAGATAGGCACTGTTCATGCCCCTGGCCCGGCGGACCAAGTCGGCCTTGTCCGCTTCACTGTATGTCGGTGCAGGATCACCTGTCGGAGTGATGAGCAGCGAATTCAGGAGAAAACGGTCGCGCAGCATGGAATCCCAGCCCGGTCCGGCCAGGGTATCGAATATATCCTCAAGGGTCAGGGCTTCTCCAAGGACACTCTGGATCAGCGGTAGATCGTCATTGCCCTGAAAACGATTTTTGGCTGATTTCCGGTGCTCTTCGTTCTTGAATTCCCGAATAAGCTGCGAGCTGTTCAGGCCGCTGTCGTCTTCTGTTTTTTTGCAGGAGTGCCCTTTGTAGGAAAGTTTGTTGGTAATCCTGACGGCAGCAGCAGCCAGCTCATCTTCCGCTGTCTCTACCCTGTCAGGCCGAACCTCAATATAGAGGCACAGGTAATCCTGTTCCAGCAGAAAGCCTCCGATCCGGGTAAAGCGGATAGGGAGGCGACTTTTGCCGACCCGCCATACCTGGTTGAGTTCTTTCAAGAGCTCATCATTCTGCACTGTCATAAGGACATTTCCGTCCTGAAAGACCTTTTCCGCCAGAGGCTGGAAACGGCGCAGCGCACTTTTCACTTCTTTGCGGGCTTCCTGGTCCGGCTGGAGAAAAGGAATGCGGTGGGTTTCACCGTCTTTTTGGGTATAAGCAAAGCTCGGGGGAGAATCCGGCACCGTGACTTCCGGGTTTCTTCTGTAGATGTTGAACAGGGTCAGGCTGAATGAAGATGTTTCGTTGTGATTGGCCATGCTTTTCCTCTCTATGTTGTAGAATTAAGGACATAAGGACGTACAGAGGCAGTGCGTCCGTAGTATGTTCAACAGGGGAATGATTTCTGGTGCATGAAATAATAGCCTGATTTTTTCGTGCCTGCGAGGAGATTTCGGGGCGGCGGGCAGTGTGATTTCTATAAAATCGCACCTATTTCTTTAATTTTTGGTTGAAATATTGCCCTGTAAAAATTCTGGGTCGGTTTTGGGGCATTTTTCGGTCGTTTGGGTCGGTCAGAGGAGAAAATGGGGGTTGTTTTGGGAAAAAATCCGGAGAAATTCTTTTGAATCAGGTAGTTGAGTCAAGTTTTCAATGTCGCTGTATCATGTTGAATATGCGTTCTTATTTGACAAAACCAACACAGTGTAGTACCTCCTGCAAAATAAGGGTGAAACAGGGTCGGGGAGGGGAGGTACTACAAAAAGGTATTGACAGGGAACTGAATTTATGGGTATAAAAAAAGGCAGAGTCACAATGACACTCCGGGGCGCCCTGGGTTATGACTTTTGTTTGACTTCGTATTTTCCATTTTTTTGTCACAATGACACTCCGGGGCGCCCTGGGTTATGACCAATCGCTTTAGCCCTGTTCTGTTTAGCCTTTTGTCACAATGACACTCCGGGGCGCCCTGGGTTATGACGGAACCCCAAAGCTCGATAAAATTCTTAACAACATATTGATCTTCCTTATGTAGATAGACTTATTGCCTTTTGATTCCAAGGCAGACTTGGACAAGGTGCTCCCGAAACAATGGAGGAACAGTTATGCTTACGATTCGTCCAGAATACGTAATAGACAGTAAAAAACAGCCAAAGGCAGTGCTTCTTCCTTTTTCTGACTGGGAGAAAGTGCTTGCGGAGCTTGAAGAGCTTGATGATATCCGTGCATATGATCAGGCAAAAACAGGCTCGCAAAAAAGTGTCCCTTTTGATCAGGCAGTTCGTGAAATTCAGGCGGAATACGATGCATGACATATACAGTTCTCTAGAGTCGTAAGTTCTCTGCCTTTTAGAAAACTTTTCCAGCTATCTATCTGAAACTACGATAGTTGAGATTTTCAACCCTATTTTGTCAGGATCGTAATTTCAGGAAGATAGAAGAACTTGCGACTCTAGAGTACAGTTGAGATCCTGCGGTCTGCTCAGAAGCAGATTCGGAAGATTGATCAGAAAGACCAATCTCGGATCATAGCTGTTATTGCATCACTTGCTGAACAACCGCGTCCTGCGGGAAGCAAAAAACTGTCCGGTCGTCCGGCTTGGCGTATCCGAATTGGCCCATATCGAGTGATCTACGAAATAAACGACGGGAATATCAGTGTGCTGGTTGTCGCTGTCGGTCATCGCAGAGAAATCTACAGACTGTAGGGGCAACCGGCGGTCATCCTTATCCATACCCTGAATTATCGCCTCGGCACACCGGGCGGTTCACCGAACCGCCCTTTCTCCGTCCTTCCCTCTTGTTGTATAATCCTTAAGCAACGATTATATTTCCCCTATGAGCACAACAGAAAATCCCCATGACAGTGTTGTCCGGCAGGTTCTTGGACGCCCGGAGGTAGCGGTCGGATATTTCCGTCACAGCCTGCCTGCGGAGCTGGTCAAAAAACTGGATTTTTCCACTCTGGACCGAGTGTGAATTTTCACTCACTGATTTCGGTTGATGATCCGGCGATATTGCGGCACCTTCCCGAGTTTTCCCCGGTGCTGCACGATGTGACCCGGCTTGAGGATGATGAAATCATCGGCGAGGCCGCTGCCGGGACGTTGCTGCTTCTGCTGAAATACATCTTCCGCCCAGACCTGGCAGAACGTCTTCCCGGCCTGCTGATTCAGGCCCGGACGCTGCTTGAGGATGAAAACGGACGCGAAATCATGTTTACTCTGCTGTACTACCTCACCGGCGGTACCGGCAGGGTGGATGAAGAAACACTTGAACATGCTCTCAAAGAAACAGCTTCCAAAGGTGAGGTTATGAAATCTTTTCTGAAAAAATATTTTGATCAGGGTGTACAGAAGGGTGTCGCGCAAGGAGAGTTACGGTTACTTTTCCGTCTTCTGCACAAACGTTTCGGCGACCTGCCTGGCTGGGCAGAGGAGAAATTACAGGGGGCACCATCTGGAATGCTGGAAACCTGGTCAGAGCGAATTCTGACGGCATCCACGTTGGAAGAAGTTTTCTCTGAACCGGACGGATCATCCTGTTAATCCGTTTAAAAGATGTCCTTACAAAAACGTAGGTCGTTTTTCGGGCAATTCGGAGTCGTTTTTGCCGGTCAGAGGGAAAAACGGGCTTATTCGGGGAAGAAGTTCGGAAAATTTCAGTTGAATCAGATGGTTGATGAAGATTTTCAAAACTTGAATATCATGTTGAATCTGCGGTATTATTCGGCAAAACCAACACAGTGTAGTACCTCCAGCAAAATAAGGGTGAAACAGGGTCGGGGAGGGGAGGTACTACAAAAAGGTATTGACAGGGAACTGAATTTACGAGTATAAAAAAAGGCAGAGTCACAATGACACTCCGGGGCGCCCTGGGTTATGACGTTTCCATTTGGGTCATGAATAATTGCGTTCATTGTCACAATGACACTCCGGGGCGCCCTGGGTTATGACCATAAGAAAATTCAAAAAGGAGTTTCCGCGATGTTGGAAGTTGAATATCTGACAGATAAAAAGGGGCAACAAAAAGCGGTCGTCCTTCCCATTGAACTATGGAGACAGCTCTTCCCTCGGCAAAATGGAACATTTGAAGAGTTATCTGAAGCAGTGGAGGATTACTGCCTGAACAAAGCAATGGATGAAGCGCGGAACACGCCTTTAATGAACGGCAAGGAGGCAATGGCGTATTTTTCTAGTGCCCAAGTTCTGCTTGGGCACAGATATCGTGAAGCTCCGCTTCATACCGGGAAGCAGAGCTTCAGCAGCAAAGGCTCCCAAGCCGGAGCTTGGGAACCAGAAAAAAAATAATGGCCTCCAAAAAAGCCCCTCAATTCGTTATTGATCAGTTTACTGACGAAAGCAGATATATTCTGCAAAGCAACATAGTGGAAGAATACCTGTTCGGTTCGTATGCGACTCAAACCCAAACAGCACTTTCCGACATTGATATTCTCATTATCGTCAAGACGCTTACACCGGCCATACAGTCGCAACTCAGCGATATGGCTTCGGAATACGCGTTACAGTATGGTTTCTGCATATCTCCGATTCTCACCGATATTGAAACATGGAAAAAAAATGAAAAATTCAACACCTTGTTTTATCGGGAGATAAAAAAGAAAGGTATCAGGCTGTGAATGACGGCGATACGATAAACGACCTTTCGGATTATCGATTGAATAAAGCGAAAGAACTGGCCGAAGAAGCAAAATTGCTGTTTGAAAACAAACGATATGACGGATGCGTCAATCGCTCATATTATGCCGTATTCAGTGCTGTCCGTGCTCTTTTAGCCCTGCTCGGACTGGACAGCAGAAAACACAGTGCGGTCATAGCGTATTTTGACAGATATTTTGTCAAAACCGGTCTTTTTGCCAGAGAGTTCAGCCGAATAGTTCACAACTCCTTTGACGTGCGGCAGGCGAGTGATTATCAGGATTTTTATATCATCTCAGCCGATCAGGCAAAAATGCAGCTTGACGGTTGTCTGAAATTTGTTTCTGAGGTTGAACAGAAACGGTTGCTGCTTCTTGCAGGAGAACTTGAATTTCCCGATATTCAGTAGGGGGCGACCGGTCGGTCGCCTCTACCTCCGAATCCGGCGGATCATCCCGTTAATACGTTCATAACAGGCCCTGAAAAATTCCTGAGTCGAATTTCGGGCAATTTGTGGTCGTTCGGGGCCGTTTTTTTCGGTCAGAGAGGAAAACGGGCTTATTTCGGAAAAAAATTGGAAAACCCCTGTTAAATCATATGGTTGATGAAGATTTTCAAAGCTTAAATATCATGTTGAATCTGCGGGATTATTTGGCAAAACCAACACAGTGTAGTACCTCCTGCAAAATAAGGGTGAAACAGGGTCGGGGAGGGGAGGTACTACAAAAAGGTATTGACAGGGAACTGAATTTATGGGTATAAAAAAAGGCAGAGTCACAATGACACTCCGGGGCGCCCTGGGTTATGACAAAAATTGCCAATAATATCATTAAATAACTTTGTCACAATGACACTCCGGGGCGCCCTGGGTTATGACTTTGGATTGCAATCTGATATTTTTTACTAATATCGTCACAATGACACTCCGGGGCGCCCTGGGTTATGACTAAGGCTTGTTGATAAGCACAGCCAGAGATAAAGTCACAATGACACTCCGGGGCGCCCTGGGTTATGACCGTAGGGGCACGGCGCGCCGTGCCCCTACCCAGCCCCGGTTCAACAACGGCCTGTAGGGGGGAACCCCTGTGTTCGCCCTTATATCACCACCGGGCGGATTATTCCGGGCAGGCACGGGGGCCTGCCCCTACGGCGTTTTGGGTTATGACGGATCACTCGAAATTGAACGCTCAGGAAACAAATTATGCAGAATTTAGTTGCGCAGATGACCAGAGATGAGTTCGTTCAACTTATAGAGACAGTTGTTGAGAAAAAGCTCTCAGAGTTTATGGAGAAAATCATGGAAAACGAACTCAGCCCTGAGCTGGCAGAACGTCTGCGCCGCCAGAAAGAGCAGGTGGCATCCGGGGAAAGAGGACATTTGTTCAGCCAGGTAGTGGAACAGCTTGACTTGGCCTGATAATGTATGAAGTTCGAGTGTTGGACGATGCTGTCAGAGATTTAAAACGTCTGGATAAACCTGTGGGTCGGAGGACTGTGCGGAAGATATCCTGGCTTGCGGAAAATCTGGAGAACATCAACAATGAACAGCTCTCTGGCAATCTTTCCGATTTCTACAAATTCAGGGTCGGAGCATATCGTGTGCTTTATCAGGTTCTGGAAAAGGAATCTGTTCTGCTGATTCATCATATTGGCCATCGAAGGGAAATTTACCGCAAGTAGGGGCGACTGGCCGGTCGCCCCTACCACCCACCTGATTCCATGAGCACCTTCAGCCGATACGTGATCGCCTACGACATCAGTAATCAGCGGGAACGTAACCGGGTGAGCAAGGTGTTGAGCGGTTACGGCTTCCGGGTGCAGAAATCCGTGTTTGAGTGCTCGCTTTCAGCCGGGGGCAAGGCCAAAATGGAGGCGGAACTGGAACAGTTGGATTTGCAAAGCGGTTTTCTCCATATCTATCATCTCAATAAACAGGCTAAACGGAGCGAAATCGGCAAGGCCCCGCCTTCTTTGGACAGCGGATTCGCCTTTGTGGTGTGATTTCGGTACAAAACTGTAGGGGCAGGTCCCGGTGCCTGCCCTGTATTTTCTGGATGACGGCAAGGGTAAACACACAGGTTTACCCCTACAATATGAACCCGTATCGTCCCACCAGTCATGCAAGAAATCCTGCCCTGTTTCCAGCCCCTGCTCGACCTTTCCTGGCAGACCCTGCGCCTTGAACTGCGCAACACCCGCAACACCTTTGCCCGTCAGCACCCGCTGGCTGTGTTTGCCGCAATCTGCAAGCACGCCGCCAAACAGGCAGGCATCCCTCATAACCAGTATTTCTACCACCCTCTGGACGGTCCGCCCGACGACCGTATCCGCAAAAACACCATCTATGCGCTGGAACTGGTCTTTCCGGCCTCAGATACTGCGATCCCGGATCGTTTTCTCTCCGGCCTGAACAAGCATCTCCATAATCCCCGTAATAATTTCAGCCTGCATAGCAGCGAACCGGCCCGAACGCGTTGCCTGCGCGACCTGCTCACAGAAAATCCCCTGCGCAACCCGGACGAGGTCTGCCTCGAATTTTTGACTCCGTTTCCCTTTACGCCAAAGGAACAGGGACAACACCACCTCATTGACCGGGATATTTTTTTCCGCAAGCTGGAAGCCAGGATCAAACGGACCTTTGCGCTGACCCTGCCCGAGGTGGAAAACTGCTGGCAAGGAGTACGGTTGCTCTCCTGCTATTGGGAATATTATGAACGACAACGGAATGCTGGCAGTAATAAAGGCAAACAATACCTGAACGGCACCGTGGGACCGCTCTATCTGCGTGGTGATATTGAGCCGATTTATCCGCTTCTTCTGCTCTGTTCAGAAATCAGCAGTGGCAGGCGCAGCTCCTTTGGCCTGGGCCATTATCGACTGGTCCATAACCGTGCTTTTTTTGAGCCGCAGCTTACTGACCGTAGCCTTTTTCTTCGTTATCGCCAGGAGCTGTTAGAGCAGAGTGATCATCAGGCGGATATTGCCGGAGAATTACTGGACCCGGAGCAGGCTGAAACAGATCTCCATCAGGCCCTGCTGGACAATTCTCTTACTTTTCCGCCAGCCCACAGTGCAGGTATCCCCAAAAAAGATGGCAGTCTGCGCAGTATCGCCATCCTCTACCCGGAAAGCCATTGTATCCATTATTTCCTCAACCGTTTGCTTTCGCCGATTCTGGATAAGCTTTTTACTGATGCAGTGATTGGCTATCGGCCCAGTCGTTCCCGCCAGCTCGCTAAAAAACGCATTGTTCAGGCCTTTCACGAGGGCTTTACCTTTGTGCTCAAGGCGGATATCGCCTCGTTTTTTGATCAAATTAACTGGCAGATTCTGGAGCAAAAACTGGACGCCATCCTGCCTGTTGCAGATAGCCGGATACGTGCTCTCCTGCACCAGTGCATCCAAACCCGGATTGCCGGGCCGGACGGAATTATTCCCCGGAATAAAGGTCTGCTCCAGGGCAGCCCGCTTTCTCCGCTGCTTTCCAACCTCTATCTGGATGAATTTGACGAGCAACTGGCCGGTCTGGGCTATCGGGTGGTGCGCTATGGCGATGATTTTGTGATCATGCTCCGTTCCCCGGCTGAAGGCAAGGTGGCCCTGGCCGACATCCACCTGCTACTGGAACCGCTGGAGTTATCACTTCAGGAGGAAAAAACCCGTCTCCAGCCTCTGGATATGGGCTTCACCTTTTTAGGGCTGGAGTTCGGGGCCATGATCGACGAAGAATTTGTCGAACGCACCACCCTGAAAAAGACCCTTTTTGTTCAGGAGCAGTACGCCTTTATCGGTGTTGACAGTCAAACCGTGGTCATTAAAAAAGGACGGGAGATGCTGGCACGACTGCCCATTCACCGGATAAGCGGTCTTGTCCTGTTCGGGAGCAATACCCTGTCCTCCCGGCTGCTGCAACGCTGCTCCCAGGAACATATCCCGGTCTCGTTCTGTTCTCCGGCAGGCTATTATGTCAACACCCTGAAACCGGACTCGCGCAGCTATTTTCATCTCCTGGCGGAGCACACCAATCGCCATGCTGCCCTGTCCGGGGCCGGACAGGTGGAAATAGCCGCTGAAATCGTGACCGCCAAAATCGAAAACTACCTGATCTGGCTGCAGGGACGACGGGAACCCGAGGTGCAGGAACTTTTCCCGAAACTGGAGCAGACCGTTATCGCCCTGAGTCATTGTGCAGGTATCAACGAGGTTCTGGGTCATGAAGGCGCTGCGGCCAAGCTGCTCTTCCGGGCGGTCAACGCGCTGGTACAGGAAGAAGAGGGCAAGAGCTTTTTCCAGGCAAAGAGCCGCATCTGCCATTGCCGGGCCGATCCCTACAACTCCCTGCAGGACTTTGCCTCCTTTCTCCTGTTCTGCAAACTGAACGTGCTGGTGCGGACCAGAGGGCTGAATCCTTATCTGGGCATCCTGCACAGCCATAAGGACAGCTATGAATCCCTGGTCGCGGATCTGCAGGAGATGTTCCGCTGCCGCATGGACCGAATGGTTCTGCGGATGCTCAATCTGCGCCTCATTCAGGCCGGAGATTTCGAGGAAGACGAACAGGGCGGGGTGCGCCTGAACCGGGAGGCATCGGGCCGCTTTATCGACTATTTTGAGCGGGAACTCTCCCTGTGCCTGACCGGCGAGCCCGGCACCCTGAAGCAGCTGCTGCTGGCCCAGGTCAGTGTGATCGCCCGCTGGGCACGGGACAATCAGCGTCTGATCTGGTATAATGCCCGTTCGTATGAGAGGGAATGATTCGTAGGGGCACGGCGCGCCGTGCCCCTACCCGATGCCGGAATGACGACGGTCTGTAGGTGCGACCGGCCGGTCGCACCTGCAAATTCATGGTTATTTCTTTAATGTTCTGTTTAAATATGCCCCTGAAAAAAACGTAGGTCGAATTTCTGGGATTTTAGGGCTGTTTCAGCCTGTTTTTGCCGGTCAGGAGGGAAAACGGGCTTATTTTAAGAAAAAATCTGGAAAACTTCTTTTGAATCAGATGGTTAATAAAGATTTTCAAAACTTAAATATCATGTTGAATCTGCGGCATTATTGGGCAAAACCAACACGGTGTAGTACCTCCGGCAAAATGAGGGTGAAACAGGGCTGGAGTGAGGAGGTACTACAAAAAGGTATTGACAGGGAACTGAATTTACGGGTATAAAAAGAGGCAGAGTCACAATGACACTCCGGGGCGCCCTGGGTTATGACGAGCTATTGAAGACATACCGATAAATTTCCGTCACAATGACACTCCGGGGCGCCCTGGGTTATGACTAAATAATCCCTACACACTGACTTTGATATACGTCACAATGACACTCCGGGGCGCCCTGGGTTATGACTTTTTTCATGCTGCGCTGCTGCCTCCATTGAGTCACAATGACACTCCGGGGCGCCCTGGGTTATGACATTAAATTAAAAATAAAAAACTTCTGATACTACTTTGTCACAATGACACTCCGGGGCGCCCTGGGTTATGACTCATCGTTTAGCTGAAAATCTATAGGTCTTTCTTTGTCACAATGACACTCCGGGGCGCCCTGGGTTATGACGGATTTAAAACCTGTAGGCCTATAGCAAGAGTCACAATGACACTCCGGGGCGCCCTGGGTTATGACTTTTATGAATACTCAATTGGATTGTTAGTTTTCGTCACAATGACACTCCGGGGCGCCCTGGGTTATGACGTAAAGGCTTATGAGTAAATTTCTTAACTGCCTGTCACAATGACACTCCGGGGCGCCCTGGGTTATGACAAAATGTGTAAATAGATTCCATGATGTTCTCCTTGGTCACAATGACACTCCGGGGCGCCCTGGGTTATGACACGTAGAATAGATAATTATGAAGTCAACCTGTTATCTTGAAACAAGCGTTGTTAGCTATCTGACAGCCCGACCAAACAGGGATCTGATTATCGCAGCACACCAACAGATTACACATGACTGGTGGAAATTTCGGAAACCTGCATTTACGCTCTATGCCTCACAACTTGTTTTGACTGAAGCCGGAAAAGGAAACCGTGAGGCCGCCACAAAACGTCTGCAAGTGCTGGATGATATCGAACTGCTTGAATTAAAAGCGGATGCTCTTGACTTGGCAGATATTTTTATGCGTCACAAAGCCGTGCCGAAAAAAGCTCAAGAGGATGCGCTCCATATCGCTCTTGCGGCAATTTATGGGCTTGATTATCTTATGACGTGGAACTGCAGACACATTGCCAATGCGGAAATACAGAAACAGATAAAAAATATCTGCACTGACGAAGGCTATGAACTGCCGACAATCTGCACTCCAGAAGAACTGATGGGAGGGGAAGACGATGAGAAAGGATGCAATTATTGAAGAACTGCATAAGATACGTCAGCAGCATGCCCGAAAGTTCGGGTATGATCTCCGAAAAATATTTACGGACCTGAAACAGCAGGAAGAAAAAAGCAGCAGGAAATTTATTACTCTGCCTGTCCAGCGGAAACCGGCAGGGAGATAATACCAGTACAAAAAGAGGATGATATCACCTCAGCTGTTCAGGGCAGGAACTGACACTCCGGGGCGCCCTGGGTTATGACGTTTCTGTAGCTTCTGTATCGGCAATCTGCGGGTCACAATGACACTCCGGGGCGCCTGAGCTGTCAGCACAACAGGAGCCGTACATGAGCTTGGCAACAAAATTTGACCGGCACATGAGCTATGCCGACTATCTGACATTACCGGAGGATGAACGTTGGGAAATCCTTGAAGGTGTTCCCTATGCTATGAGTCCGGCCCCCTCCCGAATACACCAGAAGGTATCCGCCCGTCTGTTCAGGCAGCTGGATGCTTTTCCGGGCCTGAAAAATTGTGAGGTGTATTACGCACCCTTTGATGTTCGCTTGCAGGATGCCGAAGAAACAGAGGAAGAAATAACCACAGTTGTTCAGCCGGATCTGGTTGTGGTTTGCGATCCCGCCAAGCTTGACGATAAAGGCTGCCTGGGTGTTCCTGATCTGATCATTGAGATCGTCTCACCTTCAACGGCATCAATGGATAACATCAAAAAACTCGCCCTGTATCAGAAATACGGTGTTCGGGAATACTGGATCGTGCATCCGGTGGACCAACTCGTCATGGTCAGATTGCTCGGAAAAAACAAGGTCTACGACAAGGCGGACATCTACGATGCGAACGGTATAATTGATGTCCGGGTTCTGCCGGGGCTTAGGGTGCATCTTGATGCTGTGTTCGGGTAGGCAATTATTCTGGATACGCAAGGGCAGGCACGCAGGTCCGCCCCTGCGAAAACGAGGTTATTTCTTTAATTTTCGGTTTAAATATTGCCCTGGAAAAAACGTAGGTTGGATTTCGGGCAATTTTTACTCGTTTTGGTTGGTCAGAGAGGAAAAAGGGGTTATCTGGGGATGAAATGCTGAAAATTTCAGTTGAATCAGATGGTTAATAAAGATTTTCAAAACTTAATTATCATATTGAATCTACGGTATTATTTGACAAAACCAACACAGCGTAGTACCTCTGTCAAAATGAGGATGAAACAGGGCTGGAGAGGGGAGGTACTACAAAAAGGTATTGACAGGGAACTGAATTTACGAGTATAAAAAAAGGCAGAGTCACAATGACACTCCGGGGCGCCCTGGGTTATGACTTTCTATAAAAATCCAAGTAAGATTCCGCTTGTACTGTCACAATGACACTCCGGGGCGCCCTGGGTTATGACATAATTTCCTCCTACTGCTCATCGTTTTTGAGTCACAATGACACTCCGGGGCGCCCTGGGTTATGACATTGCCCTCTTCGGATGAAATGTTTTGACACCATATTTTTATGCAGCTACGATTTGAGTGGGATGAAAATAAAAATGCGACCAATATTCGCAAGCATAAGATTTCCTTTGCCGATGTTCCTGAAATATTCGAGAAAGAAGTAGTGATTGATTATGACGACAGTCAGAATTATAACGAGGAGCGTTGGATCGGCATCGGTGTATTACGGAGTGTAGTGGCGGTTGTGGTATTCACTGAACGTAAAAACAATACAATTCGTATAATTTCAGCAAGAAAAGCGAATAGAAATGAGCGAGAACGATATTACAAAAAAATCATCCGAAACTGACTGGTCGGCCCTGGAAGCTATGGCTGAAGAGGAAATAGATTATTCTGATATCCCTCAGCTGTCTGATACGTTCTTTCAACAGGCCCGGATATGGAAACCGCAGAAAAAAGTTTCAGTTACTTTCAAAGTGGATGAGGATGTTCTGAAATGGTTTCAAGCGGTCGGCGATGACTGGGAACTCCGCATCCAGGCAGCGTTACGTCTTTATGCGGAAACGCATAAAAAAGCATACAGATAAAACCGGCGCATTCCTGGGCACCCCTGGACGTCCTGGGTTATGACCGTAGGGGCGACCGGCCGGTCGCCCCTACCCCACGCCCTGAATCATCCCCTCGGCACACCGGGCAGACACGCAGGTCTGCCCCTACACAATCCTGGGATGACAATTGCTGGTGCCCAAGCTCTGCTTGGGTACAGACGCCCTGAAGCTCCGCTTCATGCAGGAAGCAGAGCTTCAAAAAAGGCTTCCAAGCCGGAGCTTGGGAATCAGGGAATCAGGGAATCAGGAAAATCCTCTTGGCCTCCGCACACCCTTGTCACACTGTTTATTAAGTATTAATTTTTTGATATAGATTTTTCTATATCGTTCAGATAGCCTCTTCATAGCCTGTCCACCTGGAGAGCATAGTCCGATTCCGCTCTGACCAGCCTGAACCTGACCGTGAACAAGCACGCAGGGCAGGCACAGGGATCTGGCCCCAGACTTTTCCTGCCGCTCAAAAAAAACTCTTGCAAAATCTGAATCATGCTATTATATGTTTTCGGCATGATCTCCCTGTCCTACACCATCACCTCCCTTACCCCCATCGTCACCGGTGACAACGAGTGCCGGAACACAGAGCTGCTTGCCACCGGCATTCTCGGCAGCCTCCGCTATCAATACTGGCTGCTCAAGGCCATGCAGGCGTGGCAGGCTGATCCGGAAAATCCGATCTATCCGCACTTTGAGGATGATCATCTTCCGGCCAGAAAAGGTCCGAACGATACAACGTTCCGCAATGCACTGGCAGCAGCCGGACCAGTGGTCCAGCTCTTCGGGGCCACCAATTGGAAGAAGATGTTTCGGCTGGAGATTGCCGAGGCTCCAAAAAAGGGCTCATCGCAGATTAGTGGGGAACGCCATGTTCCGCAAATACTCTGAGCCTGAAATTTTCAAAATTTCTATATCCA
>JAABTP010000038.1 GCA_011389815.1 Desulfobulbaceae bacterium
TTATAATATTATCTCCCCAGAATGTCTATTCTAATTATGCAGAATATGGCGTTTCCCACTAATCTGCGAAGAGCCTCTTTTTTTAACCAAAGATGAGGAGTGGTCAGCATGGCAAGAACTGTGGACAGACCGGTAGCCTGTCTCCCCTGTTGCGCTAAGCTGCCTTGGCAAAGACGAAGATATCCAAGGAGCGCCCTGATCTCCGTGCAACTAAACACCGTTTCCGAACCTATAAGGCGATAGGGAATATTATGCTCCAGCAGGGCCAATTCAACCGGGACTGCCTGGGCATAGATCCTGACAAGGACTGCTGCTTCAGCAAGCCTTCTGTTGGCCTTTTGCCATTTTTGCAGGATGCCTATAAGAGGATGACTTTCTTTTTCAGGAAGGCAGGTGATGCGGGTGTCAGGGTTTTTCGGCCAGGCCAGGCAGAGTTTACGGTCCCGGAGCCTGTTGTTGAAGATGAGATGATTTGCTGCCAAGGCGAGCCGATGCCCATAGCGAAAACTATAGCTCAGGGTATACTTGGTTGGTTTAGGGAAATCACGAGCAAAACGGCTGACAATATACTTAGGTTGAGCACCGCGCCATTCGTAAATACATTGATCCACATCGCCAACCACCATAACCTGAGCCCTTTGTCCGGCAATGTAGAGCAGGAGCTGTTGTTGTACCTCATTGATATCCTGGTACTCATCAACAATAATGTGATCAACATGGTTCGCCACCCAATCAGCCAGTTTTTCCTGTTGTTGCATAGCCATGACAGGTTCATGGATCAGATCCTGATAAAAACGGATATGGGCTGAATGGCGCAGGGATTCAAAGACTGTGTAGGCATCTTTATAATAGGACACCTGCTCATTAAAGCCACAGGCAGAAAAAACTTTTTGTGGGGGAGCAATATCGGCTTTTACCCTGCTGATAAAAAGAAGAAACCCTTCAATGCCTTCTTTGGATGTCCAGGTCTCGTCACCGTCAGTCTTTTTGACATATTTTTTCATGGCTTCCCGGGCCAGCTTTTCCTGTTGAAACTCTTCTGTAACCAGTCGGAAGCGGGGAAGATACTGGTTGTTGGTAAAGCCTTCAACCAACCGCAGCCCGAGAGCATGAAAGGTACGCACGGCTGGTGGCTGAAGAACAGTACCCTGAAGGGTATGGTGTAGCCTCTCTGTAAAAACATTCCTGGCAGAGCGATTGAACATCAAAACCAAGATCTTGTCCGGTGTAATACCTCGCTGGAGCAGGTGTTGCACCCGGTGGATCATAGCAGTTGTTTTACCTGAGCCAGCCACAGCACTGACCCGAGCATGACCACCGCTATGACGGATAATATTTTCCTGCTCTTCAGTCAAATGCATGCAGAAACTGTACAGCTTGTACAGTCAGGGTGTGAATAGATATGTGATTTGAGCATAGGCAACCAGAAAGAAGAGAGGCTGTAAAAAAAATGATCAGAGCAGGCCGTCTGCTGTGGAACCGCCTTCAAGATCCTTTCCATCTTTCTCACCATCAAAAGATGGTGAAATTTCAGGAGTCAGAGTTTTATTGGGTGCCCGAAAGGCTCTGGGAAGTTTGGATTCAGGGAGAACATGTTCCCTGATTTTTTCCACTTCTTTTGGCAGTGCAGGATCTTGTTGACATGTCGTACATTCTTTGATGTGTTGGTCAACAAACTGCATCATACGAGCCGGAGCCATGGTTTCCTGATTAACGTGGGTATACCAGTCCTTGGCAAGACGAATTAATTGATTACATTGCATGGGAAAACAGTTATTATATTCGATGGTTGATAGGTAATCAGAATACCCGGAAAAGAAAGCGTATACCTTTCACTCCTCCCTTTTGAGAGAGGCAATACAAGATGAAAGCAGATGAGGCAACCCCAGAGAGTTGCCGTATTATTTCATATAATTTCCATCCCATTTTATTGGAGAAGAGTAACATAATATGAAAGTTAACCAGTTGACTCCAAGGAACTATTCAAGGAATTGTCAATACGTTCATACAAAAAATATTATGATAAATGGTAGCGAGTTTCCAGTTTCCGGGAAAATGAGATTATTATAATAATAAGTTGTTTTTCAGGTCAATAGTTATTATATAGTAGAGAAAGTTCTGTTGTATAGATCTGCTGCTGGAAGTGGAAAGGGCACTGGTGGCCCTCCCGGACTTCAAATCCGGTGTGTCAGGTGAATAGCCCGGCAGGTGGGTTCGATTCCCATGCACTTCCGCCATACCTTTCTTTCCCTTTCCTGTTCATCAGTATCAGTTCTATGCCTGCTGTCTTCCACAGTAGTTTTCAATTTCAAAGCTCCAAGACAATCTGGATTACCTGACCCCAAGGAATGTCTGAAAAATTACCGCGTAGCCTTCCCTGTCTTGACGTTCAAACCGGCATCAAACAGCTTGAAGGAAATAAAGACTTATACATCAAGTTGCTGAAAAAATTTGTTGAATGCAATCAGGATTTGGCGGAAAAAATTGCAGACAGGCTGGAGCAGAATGATGATAAGAAAGCCCGTATCCTGGCTCATTCCACCAAAGGGATTGCTGGCAGTATTGGGGCAACAGAACTGTATCTGGCATCTGCTGCTCTGGAAACTGCCATTATGCAGGGGGAGCCGGAAAATGCGCTTCACGATTTTACCATTCTTTTTGACACTGTACTCCAGTCTATAACCGCCCTGATTCATGACCAGAAAGAAAAAAAGCCCACTCCTGCTGTGGCAAAAAATTGGGACCCGGATTTTCTTTTCCCTCTTTTGGAAGAGCTTGAATCTTCCCTCCAGGCTGGCGATTTTAAAGCCCTGCAATGCTACACCAACCTGCAGAGATATGTAAAAGGCACAGCAGTAGCTGAAGAGGTGAACCGCTGGGAGCACCATATCAATCTTTTTGACTACAGGCAAGTTGCTGAGCAGCTGGCAATGCTTCGGATGAAACTGCGTAATCGGTAGCTTCTGATCGCTGTCGCTTCGTGAAGTCTATTGAAGCTCAGGGCTGTTCTTCAATAATTTTCGTAATCAGGTGAAGCGCACTCTTAAAATGAAAGCCTTCAATATATTCTGTGAGTTCTGACAAAGAGGCGTCGCCCAGCAAGGTCCTTACGATATCCTGATTCCCTTCTAAAAACTGCAAGGAAGAAAAGTCCGATTGTTCAAGAAGAACTGCCAAGCGCTGAAGAAGCAACAGGGCCTTACGGCGATCATGTGCTCTGTTTCCTTGTTCAGCTGTCCCTGTATGTTTTTTTCGTTTTTCACTCCTTTCAACCCTGGGAGTAAGATAGTTGGTGATAGTCTTTAACTCACCAGCAAGTTCCTGAAAAATAGTTGCAATTTCTTCGGTTGTTCCGTGACCTGCTTTTTGTTCAGCACGACTTGAGAGTTTTTGCAAATATACCATGCCGATATTTGCCGTCACTCCTTTCAGGCTATGGGCAAGATGTTTTAACGCTTTCCGATCATCCTGTTTGAGGAGTGCGGTTATTTTTTCTGGAGATTCTTTCTGCTCCCGGCAAAAACTTTTAAGAAGTTTTAAGTACAATCTTTCATTCCCTTCAACACGCTGTAACGCCTCATTGAAATCGATTCCTTTTGGAGCTTCTCCATTTTCAACATCAGCAAATAATTGTTGTAATGGGCCTGCTGTATAAGGAGTTGCAGGTTCTCTTTCAGGTTGTACAGGGCTTACCTGCAGTGTTCCTGTTGCTTGATGTGGTTTCTCTTCGATCCAGTTGTTCAGTGCTAAAAAGAGGTTATGACGACTGACTGGTTTGGCAATATGGTCATTCATACCGATCTCAAAACATTTATCCCGTTCTTCACTGACAGCATGGGCCGTCATGGCAAGAATGGGGAGGTCGGTTTTTCCTAAATCCTGGCGAATAATTTTTGTTGCCTCATACCCATCCATGACCGGCATCTGGATATCCATGAGCACGGCATCAAAATCCTTGGCTTTAACAGCTTCTACAGCTTCTTTGCCGTTGTTGACGGTTTCCACATGTAAGTGGGCCTTGGCAAGAATTTCCTGAGCCACTTGTTGATTAATAATATTGTCTTCAACCAACAAAATCCGAGCAGAGCGAATAGCTGCCATTGCGGCTGAAGTCTCACAGGTGCCGCTGGCATGATCATGTGCCTGCTCCAGACCATTCAAGGCCAGGCTCAGGGAAAAAGAAAAACTGCTTCCCTTGCCCACTTCGCTTTCAACAGATAACTTACCACCCATTAAGGAAACAAGACGCTTACAGATTGTGAGCCCCAGGCCGGTTCCTCCGTACTTTCTTGCTGTAGAATTATCAGCCTGGGTAAAGGATTCAAAAAGCAAGCTTATTTTATCCTCTGCTATTCCTATACCGGTATCACTGACGGTGAATTGAATAACAGTGCGTTCTATTTTACGCTGGGTCACTTTAGCCTGAATAACAACTGCACCATGTTCGGTGAATTTAATGGCATTGCCAATGAGGTTGGAGAGCACCTGATAGAGGCGCACCGGATCACCGATAACATTTACCGGCAGGTCCGGGGGCAGGTCAAGGGTGAGCTGCAAGTTTTTTTGCTGGCTCTGCTCTGTAAACATCAGCATAAGTTTATCAAACAGGTCTGGAAGATCAAAAAAAACCTTCTCAATGGTAAGCATGCCCGCTTCAATTTTTGAAAAGTCGAGAATGTCATTGATTATTTCTAAAAGCCCCTTGGAGGAAACAAGGATTTTTTTCATATAATCAGCCTGCTTATCCGTTAATTCTGTTTCCAGGGCCAATTCAGAAAGGTTGATGATACCATTCATCGGAGTCCTGATTTCGTGGCTCATATTGGCCAGGAATTCAGATTTGGCAACGGTTGCAGCATGGGCCTTGTCCATGGCTTTGGTTAATTCCCTGTTAGATTTTTCCAGGCGCTGGCGATAGGAGAGAAAAAGGGTACGTACTTTATGGGAAAAAAGCAAAGAAATACAGAGTGCTCCAAGAAGAATAAAACAAAAAATCGCCAGAGAAATCCGGATCTTTTCCCGAAAAAGTTTTTTATGCTGTTCTTTAATCCGGTCTATTTGGGCGACCAGCTCATCAAAATAAAAGCCCCTGGCAATGATCCAACTCCACTTTGGGTAGAGTTTGAAATAGGACATCTTGGGGCGAATCTCATTTGTTCCAGGTTTTTGATCTTTGTATTTGACAAAAACTTCTCCATGTTCTTTGAGGCCACTAAGAAATTTTTCCCGAAATTTCTCTCCCTGTGTACCCTGAAACTCTTCATTAAAAAGATTATTCATCGGATCAGGCTGGTTTGGATTAACCAGCATGGTGGCAAATTTTTTCCCTCCTTTCATACTGCGAAGATCCAGAATAAACATGTACTCGTTATCTGTTCGACTGGCGTGCTGATTAATGACATTGGTGACATGCTGCTTGGCATCACGTTCAACCTCAACCTGATAGTCGCCTGTTCCTATATACCAGTCAAAGGGTTCGAAATGTTTTATATAGGCTATCTTTTGGAAGAGTTTATCTTTGTCTTCTCCAGCTTTTGGCCAAAGATATTCATTAAAACCACTGCCATGATGGCGGGCTGTGGCAAACATGCTGTTGAAAACCTGTAATTTGTTTTCATTACTGTTGTTATAGATGCTCTTCCCTTCCTGTTCAGGATCAGGAGGCCAGAGTTTCGTGATACCAGACATGGAACGGATAAAAAAGTAATTTCGCCCATTATTAAAGGTGATAGGCCGAATGGCCTCAATAATGAGATCCTCCAGAGTATCCTTGTCCATAGTGCTGGCATTCTGGCGGTATAAATGCATGGCAATGGAGTGAATTTGCTCAACCTGATTCCGCAAGGTACGCCGCAGCATGGCATTGGTTCTCTTATGCCGGATATCTATGCTGGAAATAAAATCAAGCACTGACTGGCGGACATTGATTTTCTTATTTTTGATGTACTCCTCCTCCATCTGAAGGAGTTCCATTTTGAGACTAATTTCAGAGTCCCAGAAGGTATGCGCCACAATGCCCAACCACATCAGCAGGGCAACCAGACTTGAATTAAGGATAATCAGTTTACCGATATTTTTTTCGCTGAATATTTTCATGGCAAAGCGGTCAAAGAATGATTATTGATCATACCTGTATACTTATGTATCTTTTTCAAGAATACAAGGATAATCGCCAGATAAAAAATCTATGAATGAAAAAGCACTGTTCACTTTACTGCAACAGGTAAAAAACGGAAGGATAAACCCTGAGCAAGCTCTGAAAAAAATACGCCTTCCTCCGGTGGAAATTTTGGATTCTGCTCGACTGGATCATCACCGATTACTCCGTACCGGCCTTCCTGAGGTTGTTTTGGGTGAAAATAAGACGGTGGAACAGCTGCTGGAGATCCTTCAGGCCATGCTCAAGCAGCCAGCAATAGTGGTGGCCACCCGTGTTTCTCCAGAAAAAGCAAAGCAGGCCTGCGCCCAGGTTGAAGGTTTAAAATATCATCCTGCCTCACGTTTGCTGACAGGTAATGAGGAGTATATCCCTCAAGATATAAGCAGAGGGACCGTCATGGTGATCACTGCCGGTACCTCGGATCTGCCTGTTGCTGAAGAAGCCCGGCTTTGTCTGGAATATTTCGGTCATACCGTTGAAACGATTTATGACGCCGGGGTTGCAGGGATTCATCGAATTTTGGCCCACAGTGAGCATCTCCAGCAGGCCTCAGTCCTGATCGTGGTGGCAGGCATGGAAGGAGCCTTACCTTCAGTGGTAGCAGGGATGACTCCGGCCCCGGTGATTGCGGTGCCCAGCTCTATTGGCTATGGTACCGGGGCAGGTGGTTTTTCCGCCCTGTTGGGCATGCTCAACAGCTGTGCTTCCGGGATGGCTGTGGTAAATATTGATAACGGTTTTGGGGCTGCCTGTATGGCCGCAGCAATCAACAGAAAACGATTTCAGCCTTCTCCAGACTGATTGCAGCTTTTTTTTCTGGCGAACAGGGGGAAATAAAGAAAAAATGCACTCCTGACGTTGCAAGATATCCCTGCCTGACGTATATTCCTGAATATTTTCTTGTCATCTCGTATTGAGAAAGTAGGGGCACGGTGCGCCGTGCCTCTACAGAAGATCAAAACAATTCGATCACGTTAAATATTATTTCGTTTACCTGGGAAGACATCCATGAATACCAACCTGAAACTTAAGATCGGGCTGCTTTTTACCCTTATTTTCTTTTCTGTCATGACCATTGTGCCCTCCTTTTACGAGGATGCGCCAGAATGGTGGAAAAAATATCTCGCCCCGCAAGGCCTGCAACTGGGGCTGGACCTTCAGGGCGGTGTCCATATGGTGCTGCGGGTTGATCTGGACAAGGCCGTTGCCAACTCCCTGGATTTTGCTGCCCAGGATCTGAAAAATGGCTTGGCCAAGAAAAATATCTCAGCTGTGCGCCTGGATTCACCGGATCCGGGCCAGGTGATTTTTACCTTACCCAATACCGGCGTGCTGGGAGAGATCAAGAATCTCATAAAGGAAGATTTTCCTGATATGGATATTGATGTCCAGGCGGAAGAAGGCACCTTTCCTCGCATTACCCTGGAGCTGACCCAGGATAAAATCGACTTTATTCGCAAAAACGCTGTTGATCAATCCCTGGAGATTATCAGAAATCGTATTGATCAATTTGGGGTGAGTGAGCCAGTCATTATTCGTCAGGGGAAAGCTGAAATCGTGGTGCAATTACCCGGCGTTGAAAATGAACGAGCAAAGGAGCTGATTAACAAAACAGCCCAGCTGGAATTTAAACTGGTTGCCCTCCATAATGTAAACCTCCAGGAATTGGTTGACCAGGCTATGGCTACCGGTCAGTGGAAGGAAGCTGGTGATGCTGAACAGCTCAAAAAACTCAACCTGGCCCTTCAGTCCAGCCTGCCCAAAGGCACGGAAATTGCTTTCGAGCCCATTGAGAATGAACAAACACAGCAAGAGAGCAAAAAGCCGATTCTACTGGAAAGTCCAGTGCTCATGACCGGTGATATGGTCAAAGATGCACGGGTCGGCTATGGTGGACCATTTAATGAGCCCATGGTCTCTATTGACCTGACCAGTGAAGGCGGCGATAAATTTGCCGAGATTACCGAGGCCAATGTAAATCGACGGCTGGCCATTGTTCTGGACGGCGTGGTACGATCAGCCCCGAATATTACTGAACCTATCTTTGGTGGCTCTGCCCAGATTTCCGGGAGCTTTACCCATTCAGAGGCCAGTGATCTGGCTATTGTCCTCCGGGTTGGTGCTTTACCTGCTCCGGTGGAGACCATTCAAAATATGACCGTTGGTGCCAGCCTGGGAAAAGATTCCATCAATAAAGGCTTGATGTCCGGCCTGTTCGGTGCTCTGACCGTCCTGGTCTTTATGGTGATTTATTATCGGCTTTCCGGGGTGATTGCTGATATATCCCTGGCCCTGAATATCCTCTTTCTTTTTTCCGGGCTGGCCATACTTGGTGCCACCTTAACTCTGCCTGGTATTGCTGGTATTATCCTCTCCATTGGTATGGCTGTGGATGCCAATGTTCTGATTTTTGAGCGAATGCGGGAGGAATTTGCCTTAGGAAAAACAGCCCGGTCCGGAGTGAATACGGGTTTTGAAAAGGCCTTTTCCTCTATTGTCGACTCTCAGGTCACCACTTTGATTACTGCCTTGGCTCTGTTTCTCTTTGGTACAGGCCCGATCAAGGGGTTTGCCGTTACCCTGTCCCTGGGTATTATCTTTAACCTCTTTGCGGTTCTGTTCTGTACTCGTCTGGTCTATGAATGGTTGTTCAGCCGAAAGAAAAAATTACATGAACTCAAGTTTATGCGATTTGTTAAAAAGCCCAATTTTAATTTCATGGGGATGCGGAAGATCGCCTTTACCCTGTCTGCCTTGCTGGTCATTTTTGGTACTGTGGCCTTTGTTGAAATCTTGCTGGGCAAGGCCAATCTTGGGGTGGACTTTTCTGGTGGTTCGCTGTTGCAGTACAAGGCTGAACAGCCTTTTCTGCTGGATCCCATCCGCTCCGCCCTGCAAAAAGGAAATTTCGGTTCAGTTGACCTCCAGCAGGTAACCGGCGAAAATCGTCTGATCGTAAAGATGAAAAAAAGCAAAGACACGGTTGGCCATCTGGGTGATGAAATTACAGCAATCCTGGCGCAACAACCAGGCAAATTTACGCTGGAAAGCCAGTCAGAGATCGGCTCTTCAGTTTCCGATGTTCTGCGCAACAAGGCCATTGAGGCAATTGCTATTTCCCTGATTGGCGTATTGTTTTACCTGGCTATCCGTTTTGACTTCAGCTTTGGTCTGGCAGCAGCAGCAGCTACCTTCCATGATGTCCTGGTGGTGCTGGGTATCTGCTGGATAATTGATGTGGAGATAAACCTGCTCCTGGTGACAGCCCTGCTCACCTTGGCTGGTTATTCATTGAACGACTCGGTTGTTGTTTTTGACCGCATTAGAGAAAACATGGCGAAATTTCATGAAAGAGCCTTTGAGGAAGTCGTCAATATCAGTATCAACGATACATTGGGCCGTTCTATAGTGACCTCACTGACGACCTCGCTGGTATTATTGGCCCTGTTCTTTTTTGGCGGTTCTGCAATCAATGACTTTTCCTTTGCCCTGCTGACCGGTGTGATTGTGGGAACCTATTCCTCAATCTTTATTGCCAGCCCCTTGCTTTCTTTAAAGAAGCGCTAAGAGGTGTGTAAGGGCAACTGGTGGTTGCCCTGTAATGATTACAGGGAGGGGTGGGAATTTGTATGCCACATATTGATAAACAACCGGAAAATTATCTTTAAAGGTATAGAGCAATCCTATTATTATGAGGGACACGGAAGCCCCGCCCTGCCCGGCTAAAGTTTATTCTTGGGCCGGTGGTTTGAAAAGTCCTGATTGAATCGCTTTTAGGTAAGGGACTGAATCATCCATTCGGCTTCATTCGCCCAACAGGATTTCCCTTCCCCAAAAACGCCCTGAACTTATCCGAAATCCTTTCCTCTGCCGCAATGCTTTCCCAAAACGCATACGCCATCTCTTCAATACGCTGCAAGGCAGTCTGATCAACAAACCGAGTTCCGCGCAATTCTCTCGGAACAAAAGAATACCCTGCCACCTCCCCACCTCCTCTTGGCGCAAACCCCATAGAACACATATCATATATGGGCAACAAGCTGAATACATCCCCATCCATAGCCATGCTTATGTTACCCAAGTGCATATCGGTATTATTGATCAACTTGCCAAAGAACCACAAATACTCCGCCTCAGAAACATCTTCCGCACTGATTACCCCTTGTTCAAACAGAGCTTCAAGCACCTGGGGCCAGCCTGCCCCAATTCCACAAAACTCTGCGTCAATGGATGAAAGAGAAAGCATAGACCTGCGCCCATGCACACCAACCCGATCAAATCGCCGGGATTCCAAAAACAACCGATTACCAGTTTCAAACAACCGTGTTTCAGCAACAGAAAAATTCCATATATGAAGAATTTGCGCAGCATGATATTCTGTCAGCAGAATATCGCGCCACCGTTGGGCAAGCTCGTCCTTTCCCTTGGGAAAAAATTTTACAATAACATGAGCACCACTTTTTTCGCTGAATGCAGTGAATTTCGGTTGCTCACCAGCGGCAGAGGAACCTGGAATTTCCCCTTCTATCTAAACAATGCGTACTGGATTGCCCGCCCTTCCCGCACGCTGATCACGCTGTCACTCATATTTCTTAACTGCCGGGAAACAGCAGTCTGGCTCAACCCGGTGGCAAACTGCATTTCTTTTGAGGTTGCAGGGCCTCGCTCAAGGTATTCTCTGATTGTGAGCGGCATAGAGATACTCCTTAAAAGACTCAATTTAAGACTAGATCTACAATAAAAAATATCATAATGAATCTTTATATGTCAAAAGGTTATAAAATATTATACTTTATATTCGAAAGAAACATGACTAGAATACAACAAGCTTCGACTTCCCCTTTTTAGCTCTCTCAAAACCATAACAGACAAAAGTGGATAAACTATCCTGTTATCCGCTCATCTTCGCACACTGCCCTTTCACAAAAGAGAAAAACACGGTAAAATGGTACAGGTAAAACAGCAAGGAAATCAACGGCACCATCGATTCCAAAATCCTCTTGGAGCAAAACAGAAATCCTTTGTTGCGGTGTCCTGATATTTTTTTTAATTCGAGCCTTTGCACTTTCTTTATAACCACTCATCGAATACTCTTTACGCAACACAAAAATACCTGGCAATATTGATGAAAAACTTTTTTTATTATATGGCGTTAATTGATACTGAAGAAATAAAAATATTCGGCAAGTATGAATTTTTTCTTGTTGTAGCTTCATTTACACGCCAGGTATTAAGTACACTTTTTTCATTCTGCGTGCTCCTCTACGGGACTTCAATATTTTTATCAATATGGAATTCTATCGCTATATCACTCATTATTGTATTAATATTGTTCACTATCGACCAGGCTATTATAGGGTCAGAGTGGTCCTTGTATAAAATATATACGAAAAATAACATTCTAAACTTTCTTATAAATATCATAATCATACCTCTAAGGCTCATGCCCAGAATAGGCTATTCTATTATTATTGCTTATGGTATTGCGACAATTGCAGAAATAGGAATACAACATAGGGCTATAGATAAAATACTCAATATAGAAAGCAAAGAATTTAACAATGAATATCTTGTAAAGATAGAAAAAAAAGAGAGTGATATAGCACAAGAAGAAAATAAAAAGAAAAAAATAGTCGTTCAATTAGAAGGAATTTTAAACAGTAAAAGAAAGGATATAAATCGTCAAAATAATATAACTTTTCTATTAGAGGAAAAAAATAACATTGACGACGAAATTATTCATTATAAAAAGAATATATCTGATAATCAAAAAAAAATAATAGAATATTCCAGTGACATTTCTACAATTCAAGCAGAAGTTGATAAAAATAATGAGGAAATTCGATTAAAAGAAATCGAAATGGATCACGAGGCAAATGACAAGGACAGAGGGGCACAAAAAGGGCCAAGATGGAAGGCATTCAATCTGGAAGTAATTGCATTAAAAAAACAAAACAGCAATTATTTACCAAAGTTAGAAAGTAAGAAAAATGAAGTACAAAGAATTACAAACCTGGTAAAAACGAATAAAGAATATTTATCAGAACTTGAGAAACGATCAGAAGATCTCTCTGATAAAATCTCCGATAAAAAATATGACTCAAGAAGCATAGAAGAAATTTCCTCCGAATTAGAAAAAGAAAAGAAAGAATTACGTAATCTGGTCGAATCAAATAAAAACGAGTTAATGAATTATAAACAAACATTAGCAAACGGAGGATTTTATCAAAAAAACGATCATGGTCCTCTTGACAGGTACATTGGTTTAAAAAAATTATACAATGATCCTGAATACGGGTCAGCAGCAAAAGAATTTTCGTATGGCCTAAAAATTACTATTATATTACTTGAGCTATCTCCTGTAATGGTTGTATTATTTTTTTCACCATATAGTTTCTATTCAGTAAGAATGCGAGAAAAAATGGAGCGGGATCGAAGACGATCAAAGTTATCTGCTCAAGAAGAACTTATTGAGCAGATAGACCAGGCAGAGCAAAGAAATATTTTGTTAAAAAAAATGAGAGCTATTGCAAAAGAAAATGCAGAAATTAAAGCAGATATTGAAATGAATAAAACTTCTTAACTGCGGCCCCTGATTATGTTGAATCTTTTTTCAGCTGAAAAAGCTCTGGACAACAACTTCCCTAATGAACAGATCCGCGCTGTCATCCATGCACTCCGCAGAGAGGGAAAAGCGCAGGAAATCATCTATCATACAGAAGATCATGAATCCTTCCGCTACGTCGTTACCACAGAGATAATAAGCAATACCGGTAAGAAGCAGATTGAGACAACCACTTCTGTAGAAAAATTCAAGATTCAGGAAGACGAGTTTCTCGAATTTGTGCAAGACACCCTGGACGGTGGACTGGTGCGGAAAAAGCAATACACCCTTCCTCTTCAGGAAGAACATGACGAAGAGGCCTGTCTGGAATGTCTCCAGCCGGTTGCCAGCAGGCATCTGCGCTGCATCAATAAAATAGAACGATTCCTCTCCCAGCCCAAATCCCAAAAAACTGTTCAGAAAAACAGCCACTGCACCACCCTTCTCCTCTTTGCCCTGCTCATTGCCCTGATCGCAGGCAGCCTCTTTTTTCTTCGCCCTCTGTTTACCAATAAACAATCTGCTGATCTCAGCCTGCTCTTTAATACCGTAGATGTTCAGGTGCGGTTGGGAACAGAGCAATATACCAGTAAAGGGAACCGGCTTGATCTTACCCTTCCCCTTGGCCGTTACCGCTTACAGGCAACAAAAACTGGTTTCAAACCTGTTCGTCAGGATATCTTCCTGACCGCTGATGAAGAGGTCGCTATTCGTCTGGAAAAACTCCATACCCTGACTGTATATGCAGATATGGAGGAAACCGGAGTCTTGCTCAACAACAATATCATCGGCACCTTGAAACCTAATAAACCTCTTGAACTTTCCCTGCCCCAGGGAGAATATGAGCTGGCCCTGACCAACCCTGCTGTGTCAGCTCCTTTTCAACAAAAAATTCTGCTCAACGATGATCAGGTTATCCGGGCTGAGATCCCCCACCCGCAACTCACCATCCGCACTAATATTGATGACGTAATACTGGCTGTTGCGGAAAAAGAGTATCCAATCCTTAATAAAGAACTGCACCTGAAACTGCCCCTTGGCAGCCACCAGTTGATTGCCAGCAAGCCTGGCTATTCCCCGGTGACCCAGGAGGTCATTATTGAAGATCAGGATCAATCGCTGTCCATCAACCTGGAGAAAATCCAATATCAGGTTGATATCACATCTAATGTGACCAATAGCTCCATTTCTGTATCCTGTACCAACGGAAAAAAATATTTTGGTGTTGCCTCGCCCGATACGCCCTTCCAGGTCACAATCTCTGCCCAGACAACTTCTGCCCAGCCATGTAGCATCCTGGCAGAAAAACAGGGGTACCAGCATATCCGCCAGGAGGTCAGCCTGACAGGAGATCAGGAAATCCCCATCACCTTAGATCAACTCTTTCTGGTGACAATCTATACAAACCTGGATCTCAGCACGGTACTGCTGGATAACAAAGAGGTGGGAAAGGCCGGCACCAGAACCCCTGCGGTACTTTCCCTGCCTCATGGTACCTACACGATCACGGTCTCTCATTCCCAGGCCCGGGCCCCTGTTGAGCAACAGGTTAAAATCAAAAAGGATCAACGCCTGAATATCGACTTGCCCCTGCCCCGCTTAACCGTTACAACCAATGTGGCTGGCACAACGCTTCTTATTGACGAAAAAGAATATCAGGTTTCAGGCAAAGAAAGGATCTTTGAACTTCCTCAGGGCAGCTATGATATTACAGCACAAAAAAAAGGCTATATCACCATTCAACGAGAAGTCCTTGTCCAGGATAAGGCCCAAACCTTTTTTGAACTGGTCCAGCCAACCTATCCCCTTTCCATCAGATCAAATATTGACAAGACTGTCATATATGTTAAGTGCAAGAATGGAAAAGAATACTCTGGTTCTGCTTCGCCAAAAGAACCCTTTCGCCTTCAAGCGACGGCTGGGACCTGTACCGTCTCTGCAAGCCGAAAAGGATATAAAGAAGTCAATAAAAACCTGACTCTGCCGGATGATAAAGAATTCTTTCTCCATTTAGTCGCCATACCCCAAAAAAAAGAAAAGGTAAAACAAGCACCACCACCCCAGAAAAAGCTGAAAAAAAAACCAGTACCGAACAAAGACGCACTATCAACACAAGCAGAGAAGAAAACAGAGAAAAAAGCCTGTCAAAATGAACTCAGTGTTGGCATGCCTGAATTATGCGATTAATGTAGCCTATCATCTGGCCTGTAACCTGACTCTTTCAGACCTTGTAGAGATAATCCTTTTAAGGAGAGACTATGTTGCCCACAGGAAAATCCATCTTCATTACCCTCTTTCTCGTCCTCACTGTTGCGCTTGCGGGCTGCGCACCTAAGGCCCCCTCAAAAAAAAATCAGCTGAGGCCAACAACACTGGAAAAAGGTATTTCTGTTCTCGGTCGCCGTATCCTGAACACCATCCCTGACAGAAAGGCCCTTGTCCTGCTGGAGCCCTTTAAAGAAGCCACCCTGTACGATGAAATAAAGGCCAGTGCCGAGATTGAAAGAATGTTGTTAGACCTGGACAAGAGAAAAAAATATTCCCAAATGCGTTTAATCAGTACAGCTGATGCCTCTGACAAAGAACTGGAAACGGCCGATTACATTTTCAAAGGTGTGATCAGTTATTCTGCCCTGCCCACCAAGCCAAAGCAAAAGTATTACCGGATCCTGGCTTCCCTTGCAGACCGAAAAACCGGGGAGCTAACAGCCCGTGAGTCGATCTGGGTCTACTCTGTACCCTATGGAAAACTGGAACTTCCTGTGATAACCGCAGACCCAAGAGCCAAGCAAAAAGTCATAGAAGTCATCAATAAAGAAAAAATAACTGTGGCTGATATCAAAGTTGATGCCCGGATTGCCAAGGCAAAGGCTGCCTACAGAGAGGGGCAGTACCCTGAAGTTCGCCAAATATTGGAGGAACTCATTAACTCCGCAGGCGGCAATGTCCTGGATGCCCATCGCATGCTCTATCTGGCCTCTTTAAAAATGGATGATTTTGCCGCAGCAGAAACAGCTTTTTTCAACATGATCAAGATCGGTTTTCAGAACACCCATAAGATGCCCCTTCTGTTTCTCTTTGAATCCGATAGCATCGAATTTACCCCAAGCCGCTTTCAGGAATATGATATCTGGATCCGCCAACTCAATGCCTATCTTATAAAGAATGAAAAAAAATGTATGCATATTATCGGTCATACCAGCAAGCAGGGAGAATTTCAATACAACATGGAGCTTTCCAGTGCCAGAGCCGCATATATTAAGCAACGGTTGATCCAGCAAGCTCCAGAGGCAGGGATCGGGGCACGAGTGACGGTTGAGGGAAAAGGAGAAACAGAAACCAAAGACGGCAGTGCACCAGACAGTGATCAGAATATGATTGATCGACGGGTTGAGTTTGAACTGTTCAACTGCTCCATGTGAAACGTTCTCTTTTTTAAGAGGAAAGATGGGTACTATTGGCGAAAAAACGAGAGGAAAATAACCCAACCAAAAGTACGTTGAGGTGAACTGTATGGAAATATGTTTAGATGTTCCTGATAAATTATTTCTACGCTTGCAAATGCACAAAAATCGGTTGATACAGGTCTTATCCCTGGGATTACGTGAACTGGAAGCCAACCCCTCTGGGAGCTTTACAGGTCTGACAGATGTGCTGGAGTTTTTAGCCAGTCTGCCCACAGAGGAAGAGATTCTGCGCCTGCGTCCGTCCCCGGAATTGCAGGCGCAGCTGGAAGGACTGTTGGAAAAACAGCGGACAGACGGTTTAAATGCGGATGAGGAATTGGAGTGGCAGCAGTATCAGTATGTTGAACATTTAATCCGCAAAGCGAAATTAAACGCTATGAAAAAGCGACTGGGGTGTCGTGAGTAAGACATATATTTCTGTTGCGTTGCGCACTTTGGTGTATAAACGTGCAAAAGCTGCCTGTGAATACTGTCTGATCCCTGAAATGATCACCTTTGCTCCACATCAGATTGACCATATTATTGCTGAAAAACATAGTGGAGAAACTCAACAGAACAACCTTGCATTGGCCTGCATTCTTTGCAATAAGTACAAAGGCAGCGACATTGCCTCAGTTGATCCAGCAACAGGAAATATTGTCGCTTTGTATAATCCCAGGCAGGATTCTTGGGAGGAACATTTTCACCTTGAAGAAAACGGAAATATACAACCGCTGACTGGTATCGGACGGGGCACTTTACAACTCTTACGTTTTAATACGCCAGAACGCATCAGTGAACGCAGATTGTTGTACGAATTGTTTAAAAAAGGGATTAAATTTGACTAACCTGATCTTTCAGAAGTTGCTGATTCAGAGATTGAGGTATAATATAACCTATTAGCCCAAAAAAACATCTCTTGCAATTCCTGACTGGAACTCCTCAGCAAAAACGGTATACTGTGTTCAGTAAAATAAAAGCCATTATTCAGAACAACAAGGATGGGCAGAAACAGCGGCTCAGGGCAAAAAGAGTGAAGAATCATGCACCAACCTTTTGATCTCAAAGGGGCATCCTTTACAATCCCCATGCTTTCCCTGCGTGAAGCAGATATGGAGACCATAGGATCCCAGCTGACAAAAAAGGTTTGTCAGGCTCCCATGTTTTTTCACAGCGCACCGCTTGTGGTCAATCTGGGATACCTCCCAGACCCTGAACAGCTCAACCTTCCCGGCCTGCTTGCCCTGGTGCGGGAACAGGGCTTTATCCCTGTTGGCATAACCAATGGCACCGAGGCCCAAGAGCAACAGGCCAAGGCAATGAATATGGCCGTGCTCACAACCCATGGCAGTGGAAAAGGACAGGAAGAACAAAATCCCCCTTCCTCTGAGGAAGAGATTGATAAACCAACAGCCACGGTCATTGACGAGCCAATACGCTCTGGTCAACGGGTTATTGTTGACCAGGGAGATCTTATCGTGATGGCTTCGGTTGGTTCAGGCGCTGAAGTGATTGCAGCGGGGAATATTCATGTCTATGGTGCCTTGCGTGGACGAGCCTTTGCTGGTAGCATGGGCGATTCCCGCGCACGTATATTTTGTCAACACCTGGAAGCAGAGCTTGTTGCTGTGGCTGGAGTCTATCTGGTCAATGAAGATTTTCCAGACAGCCTGCGAACCAAACCTGTACATATCTGTTTACAAACTGAAAGGATACGCATCAATTCTTTATAGTCCCCCCCCTTTTTTTTTGGAAAGAGAAAAGGGACGACAAAAAGGAGAGAGAGACAATCAAATATGAAAGCTCATCTCTCATATCATAGGGATATAACCGGGTAATAGATGGAACAGGTACTACATTTGAAAAATAAAAAATCTGTTATCAGGAGGACATATACTTGACCAGAATAATAGTTGTTACCTCTGGCAAAGGAGGCGTTGGCAAAACAACAACCAGTGCAGCCTTTGCAACGGGATTAGCATTACAGGGATATAAAACTGCGGTGATTGACTTTGATGTCGGGCTACGCAACCTGGACTTGATTATGGGCTGCGAACGCAGGGTTGTTTACGACTTTGTCAACGTAATTAATCAAGAAGCCAGTCTTAATCAGGCCCTGATTCGGGATAAACGCATTGATAATCTTTTTATCCTGCCTGCTTCCCAAACCAGGGAAAAAGAGGCTCTGACCATGGAAGGGGTTGAAACTGTTCTCAACGAATTGGCAGAGACCTTTGATTATATTGTCTGCGACTCACCAGCAGGGATTGAACATGGTGCCTACATGGCTATGTACTTTGCTGATGAAGCCATTGTGGTCACAAACCCGGAGATTTCTTCTGTCCGGGATTCAGACCGAATCCTTGGTCTGCTGGGCAGTAAAACCAAAAGGATCATAGAAAACAGAACTCCGGTTAAAGAGCATCTCCTGTTGACCAGGTATTCTCCAGAGCGGGTAAAAAACGGAGAAATGCTCTCTGTAAAGGATATTCAGGAAATTCTCTCTATTCCACTCATAGGGGTCATACCGGAATCACAATCTGTCCTGACAGCATCCAATCAGGGGATCCCTATTATTGTCAATAAAAACAGCAAGGCAGGTTTAGCATATAATGACAGCATAGGACGTTTTCTTGGTGAAGACATTGAGTTTCGCTTTATTGATGCCAGGAAAGACAGTATCTTTGGCAAACTTTTCAGGGGGAGATAAATGGGATTATTTGATTATTTCCATGCAAGCCGTAAATCTTCTGATGTGGCCAAGGAACGTCTGAGCATTCTCATTGCCCGTGACCATTTTCACAGAAACCAACCCTCGTTTTTATCGGCCTTGCAAAATGAGCTTCTTGAAGTGATAAAAAAATATGTCGATATTGACCAGGATGATGTCACGGTTTCTCTGGACAGAGAAGAAGACTGCGAAATTCTGGAATTAAATATCGCACTTCCAGAAAAAGGGCGTTATAAATAAGCATAAGGCTGTGTCATAACCTTTTACAGCGCATGACACAAAAAGACATCAACTCCAATTGAGAGGAAATCACAATGAAAACAATCCAGATTATTACCGTCTTTTTATCTCTTTTCCTGCTTTCATCCTGTATGATGGCCAATAAAGGACAAATGGGTGGAGCAGGCGGAGCAGCAGGCGGAGCACTTCTCGGGCAGGCCATTGGCAATAATACCGAATCCACCTTGCTTGGCGCAGCCATCGGCGGAATGCTTGGGTATGTCATCGGTAACGAGATGGATAAATATGACCGTCAGATGCTTAATAGCGTCTACGAGTCCACACCATCAGGACAAACCGAAACCTGGGTTAATCCTGATCAAGGTAACCAGTACCAGGTTACTCCTCAGCCAGCCTATACAGGACCCAATAATCAGTACTGCCGAAAAGCGGAAATCATTGCTGTTATTGACGGCAGGAGAGAAAGAACCTACAGCACAGCCTGTCGTGATATGAATGGGCAGTGGCAACTTCAGTAAGTATCCCCCTTTGTTCTCAGGGACTTTTTTAAAAAAAAATAAGAATCCTGTTTTCAATTCGGGACGGTAAGGGCAGACCTGCGTGTCTGCCCGGTAAAGGGGCGAACACATAGGTTCGCCCCTACAGCACTCGAAATAAGGGGTAATTTTCTTTTGCATCCCTGAGAACATGTACCTGTAGCCTTTTTTGATAACCCCGTGCAGACACTCTATCATCACCGCCACCCTCTTGCTCTTCTTCTTGTCCTGCTCCTGCTCGCCTCGTGCGCACCAGCCCGGACAGGCGAAAAAACTGCCCCGTCATCCGGGACGCATAAAAAAAAGGTAGAAAAGCAACAGAATGCTCTTGGTCATGATCTTGAAGTTATCTTGCGGAAAAGCTCAAAAGATAATGACCTCATCCTCCTGATACGGGATAGAATGGACCACTATGACCGTGAGCAAACCAACCATGTTTTTGAACGCGGTTTATCAGGGCAAACCTCGTCCTGGACCAACCCGAACCAGGGCAACCAATACCGTATCACACCCCTGCCAGCCTATCAGACCATTGGCAACAGTGTGTGTAGAAAAGCACGAATAGAAGTCATGCTCAGTGGCTACGAACAAATCGAAACAATCAACAGCAAAGCATGCCGTACCAATAATGGTCACTGGCGCATCAGTCAGGAGAATTAAGAATGCATGCCAGCAAATTTTCAGTCAACACCACAGCGCATATGCAGTTTGTGGATATCACGGCCCAGGCCCAGCAGGCTGTCAGCGAGTCCGGGGTGAACGATGGAGTACTCTACCTGTTTAGTCCCCATACCACAGCAGGCCTGACCATTAACGAGGGCTGCGATCCAGATGTCCAGCAGGACCTGCTCGGTGTCTTTCAAACAATTATTCCAAGCTCCTATCCCTATCGCCATGCTGAAGGAAATTCACCCTCTCATATGATGGCGACCTTGACCGGGAGTTCCCTGATTGTCATTATTACTGGCGGCAAACTGCAACTCGGTACCTGGCAGCGTATCTTTTTCTGCGAATACGACGGCCCCCGAAATCGTAAAGTTACCTGGAAGGTAATCGCCGGATGACACCAAAAGAAACAAAAATACCTTTTGAACAAATCTGTTTTGGTCTTGATCGTGCGCTGGATGAGCACTCCCTTGCCCTTTTTCTCGGTCTCTTTACCCGGAACAAACTGCTGGAGACCCTGATCCCCCGCCTGGAGGAAAAAGAAATAACAGGGCTTGTCCAACAGATAACGGAACTGCTCCAAAAACACTTAAGCGAAAAAGAATATCACGAACTTTTTCTTGGTGATAAGGATCATCCGCATTGAAATCTTGACAAAAATGCATAAGAAGGACAAAATAAGATTTAAAAAAAAATTACTCGTACCCTACCCATTCCGGGGTGCCAACGACAGAAGCTTTGTACAAAAGGATAGCCTATGAAAAACAACACCTTGCTCAAACCACTCATTCTTTCAGTGCTCGTACTCACTGCATTTAGTCTATCAATGTACCTGATCGCTGGTAATCCGGAAGCAACACTATGGAGCTTCTTAGGCATGATAATTGTGGGGATATTCCGCACAATACAATGGCTTCTTGCTCTGACAATAGCTCTGGCTCTCTGCCTGGCCTTTCTTTTTGCGATTTTTTTCGGGGCAGTGGCCCTGTTTGACCGGGAATCATCGGCCAGGATGTTTAAAAACTTCCTGGACTCCCTTCCTGGTTGGGTCCCCTCCCTGCCAGAAGCCTGCTGTTCCTCCTCTGCACAGTCCTCCGCAGCAACACCAGTTACTCAGGAACAATATGAGAATCTGCAGAGTGAAATGAACGGCGTTCAGAAGCGATACGAGACTCTGCATGGGGAGATAAACGGGGTTCAGGAGCATCTCCATACAACACGGGATATCCTGAGCAATACAATTGATCAGCTAACAGCCCGCATTGAAAAACTGGAAGACATGACTGCTGATATGGTCAGTCCGCAACAGCTCAACGATGTCAGCCATAAAGTACAGGATGCTGTTGATTCACTGAGTGGCATTCAGAATGCGGTTTCTGCCATGCAAAACTCCATTGACCAGACAGCGAGCCAGGTCCAGGATATCTCTCCAGAGAGTGTTCTTCAGGATCTGCCTCAGCGGGTCCAGACACTGGAAGAACAGCAAAATAAGACAGTGCCACCAGAACCTGTTGATATCACACCATTACAGAATGATATTAAGGCTATGCAAAATGAGCTGGACCAGGTCAAAGAGAGGGCCAGCAAAGCTCTTCAGGCCGCAACAGAACAGGCTGTCACCTCAGCTGCTCAACAATCAGCTGCGCAGGAACCTGCTGCTGAGAAACCAGTTGCGCAGGAGCAAGCTGCCCAGGAAAACACTCCACAGGCATCGCCTTCTCCTCAACAGGAACAGGAGGAGCATCGCATTTTCAGTTATTTTGACGAAGAAGCTGATAAAACAAAACTGGCTGAACTGGTGGCATCCACTCTGGATAAGGATATGAGCTATAAGCAGATTCTCAACTTTCTTGCAAAAAAATTTGGTAAAGAAAAGGGCAAGATCATCAGCTCTCATCCCTCGTTGACCAAAGATTACATCCGTCAATGTCGTAAGAGCCACTAAGGAAATCCAAAAAATAAAATCTCTGGTTTCGATGCAGGGCTGTAGGGACAGACCTGCGTGTCTGCCCGGAATAAAACTGGGCGACCGCCGGTCGCCCCTACTCGAAATCATGGGTGGTTACTTCGGCTTCGTCCTTCTTCTTCCCAAAGGCACGGAGCCGAATCTTTTTCACTCTGGCTTTTATCCTCTCAGGCTCTTCTTGAGCATCCTTCTTCAATGCCTTACACATCGCCAACAACCATTTCAGACCATGGAGTAAAAAAATATGAACAAGAAATATATCCTCTTTTCGATTCCAGTCCTTATGCTCATCATCGGGCTGGCTTGGTATTATTCTGATAAACAGGTCATTAAACGCCAACTCAATGAGCTGACCTTAAATATCAGCAAACAGGCCAAGGAAAGTACCCTTGACACGGCCCTGAAAATGGGAGATGTGAAACAAATGCTGGCGCAGAATGTCCAGGCCATTGTTTCGGAGCGCAACTACAGTGAAAGCCAGCCCTATGAAATGATTATCCGTTATCTGATGTACTATCGTAATCGGTACGAGACCCTTTCTGTCAGCTTGACAGATCTTGTGATTGAATTTCCTGAAAAAGGAAAGGCCACGGCTTCACTAATCGTAGATGTACAAAGAACACAAGCAGGGAATGAGCCAGAACACCTCAATGAACCTGTGGAGTTGCTGCTCAAGAAAAATACAGAAAAAAAACGGGGCAGGAAATGGCTGCTGGTACAGGCAAGCGTTACAGCCCCCCTGGTTGAATAGGGATCTCCTGGTTCACCAGCCCTTGCGGCATCCCGCAGGACAAGGTTACTGGATAATCTCTGTGCTGCTTGACGGATCATTCTCTTTACGCTGGTCAGGCACCTCTTGCATCTGGACTGTTGGCGGCGGTACTGAAGGTGGTATTGTCTCTTCCTGCTGGATCGATGTCATTTTCTCATTTGCCGGTTTCGCATCCTGCTGAGGAACCAGTTCCTTGCGCGGTCTCAAATCATTCCTGATCTCTTGATGCTGGATCCCCTTGCGGGCTATCTCCATTGCCTGCTCAAGATAAGGGGCTATCAAGGAATCACGGAAAAAATGATTTGCCGGGGAAAGGGTTGCTGCCAGAAACATGACCAGCAGGACAACAAGGATAACTGCCTTTATCAGGGCAAGAGGTACACCCAGGAAAACTCGTTTTTTCCAGCCAACCACCTTGACCTGAATACCCTTGCCAAGCAACTTGCCGATGAATTTCAGCAGCAGGGTCAGGACAATCAGCAGAAGCAAAAAACTGCCCCCGAAAACCACCTTGGGGTTGGGGCTTTCTGTAATCCGGGCAACAAGGGGCATCAACTCTCCGGCATACAGCGCAGAAACGGCATAACTGCTGATCAGGGAAATGGCAAAGGGTAACTGCCGAAAGAATCCCACCCAAAGCCCATGTACGACAAAAAGGATCAGGACAGCAACCAGGATATAATCAAAAAGGGGGATAGTGGCGAGGTTCATAACAGGCAATCTCCAAAACGAGTTGAGCAAAAGAAGCCTCATCTGAAAAAACAGATCTTTCTGAACGGCTCCTCTTTCTTACAGATCCTTCTATTATACCGCTCTTTCATTATTTGACAAGTACCACGCAGCCAAGCAGAAATCTATGGACATCTGTTCTTTTTTGACCACCCAGCAGTATTATAACGGTATACCTGTTCGCTATCGCCAGGACGAACAACAATCCCTTGCTCTGGTTGATCTTTCTCTGATTGAGCAGGCTATAGAGCACAATGAACCTCAGCTCCTGCAACAGCTTCTGGCTCCTGCTGAACAGGATTATTTCCAGCGGTTTAAATATATGAAGCGGAAAAAAGAATGGCTGGGTGGACGCATTGCTGCCAAGGCTGCTCTTCTGGCTCCCTGGACTTCTTTGCCAGACTATATGCAGGCTCTCAGCAGCATCACGGTTTTGCCCAATAAACATGGACGCCCTCTTATTCAGGAGCTTCCTGTCTGTCTGGTTGCCAAGAAAGGCAAACCTGTTATCTCAATTTCTCATAGTGATGATTTTGCCATGGCCTTGGTGCGACCAAGAGGGAGCTGCGGGCTTGATCTGCAAAAGATCTCCACCAAGCTTGCTGGCCTGTCCTCTCATTTTGCCACAGATGCGGAGCTCCACCGGCTTGCTGAACAGGCAGGTTGCGATGAAGATACCCGCCTGACCATGCTCTGGACTACCAAGGAGGCATTGAAAAAGGCTGTGCTCCATGATCAGTCTGTGATCTTTTCCGAGACTGAACTTCAAGAGGTCACCCGGATCAACGAATCAGTCAATGAATCTCTGTGGCGGTTTACCTGCACGGTTCAGGGACAGCTCCAATCGGTTCTGGTCTATCTCCTGCCCCCTTATATTTTATCCATCACCGAGGACTGTTAAAGATAAGAAGATGCCTGAACTTCCTGAAGTTGAAGTCACCTGCCAAGGGCTGCGGCCCCATCTCCTGGGACGCAGTATTCTTGCTATCCATAGCTCAGGGAAATCCCTGCGCCAGCCCATTCCTGAAGACCTGGTCCGCACTTGCCTCTGTGACAGGCCAATCCTGACCGTTGAACGGAGAGCCAAGTACGTCCTTATCCGTTTTCAGGGGGGAGCCGTGCTGGTGATTCATTTGGGTATGACCGGCAAACTGGGAATCTTTCCAAAGGATGCAGTAGCAGCCAAACATGATCATCTGGTTCTGCGACTGGATAACGAGATGGAATTGCGCTTTAACGATGCCCGCCGCTTTGGCAGTGTGCAGGTCTGGCCTGGGGATGAAGCTGAGGAGTTAGAACAGGCCTTTCTTACCCGCCAGGGGCTTGAACCCTTGAGTGCGGAATTCACCGGGGAAAACGTACATCAGCTCGCCCGGCAATGCCGGTTGCCGGTAAAGAGCTTTCTCATGGACAGCCGCCGGATCAGCGGGATCGGCAATATCTACGCCAATGAAACCCTGTTTGCTGCGGGCATCCATCCTCTCTGTCCGGCCAATACCTTGAGCCTGAAACAATGGGAAGACGTTGCCAGGTGTGCGGTTCGTATCCTCAAAAAAGCCATCAAAGCTGGTGGTTCCACTATCTCGGATTTTCTTGGAGCCAGTGGTCAGCCGGGCTATTTTCAGTTACAGCTGGCTGTGTATGGGAAAAAAGGAAAGGACTGTCTGCGTTGTGGAGAGGAGATTATGAAAGAGGTTATTGGGGGAAGGGCGACGTTTTTTTGTGGGAAATGCCAAGCGATGTGAGAGGGTTTTCTCCTATCTTGAGGAACTTTTTCAGGAGCTGGCTGCCTAAGCCTCTGCTTTCCTGCCAAGGCAGCCGGCCCCTCCCTACTCACTTACTCCTGCTCTTCCGAGGGCTTGCCCTTCTTTCTCTCACTGGTCCGGGTGCCTCCGGCCATCTCATACTCGTTGCTGTCCTTGCCGTACTTGACACCCACTGCTGCCAGCATCCGGGAAGATGTGGTGCGCAGTCCTTTTTCCCCGGCCTTGAAGTTATTGCCCGCTGCATCTGCCTTGGCCAACTGGGCATTATATTCATCCAGCTGCTGCTGGTTTGCAGCGATCTCGTCTGCATAGGCCGCAAGGGTGAGGCCATTGCCCAGATCCAGGTTCGGATCAATGCCCTGCATATTGGCAAGCCGGGTTTGGGCTTCGATAAGGACTTTTGATGTTTTCCGTTTAAATGCCATGAGTTGTTCCTCCTTAAAAATGGGTTTTCCCTTGAAGCAAGGGAGGTTGAGGACATGCGCAGGCTGTCTGCACATGTGTACATACTACTGACAAACGAATAAATGGAACTTTACTACGTGTAAACAGAGAATTCAGACGTTGAAACGCTGTGTTTCAACATGTAAACACTCTGTTCAAACATGTGAATGCTACTAACAAACGTATGAACAGAGCATTCAAACATCGAAACGCTCTATTGTAACGTGTAAATACTGTGTTCAGACGTGTAAACAGAGCGTACAAACATTGAAATGCTCCGTTGCAACGTGTGAATGCTCTCGACAAACGAGTAAACGAAGCGTTCAGACGTTGAAATACTCTGTGCTGATGTATGAATGCTGCGTTTACATGTCTCAACGCTCTGTGCAGACATCTGTCTGCTCCAGAGAGATGTGTTGCTGTTTTCCTTCAGGAAGATGTCATTTTATAAAAACACAACAAGAACTTTTTTGCACGTTGAAAATTGGGTGGATTGGGAAAAAAAATCAGGTAGGGCGATATGTGTCGAGAGTTCGTTTTTTACCAAGAATGCTTTTGAGGAGATTGTTCTTCATTTTGTATCAAAGAGCTATACACCCTACGAACTGCTGCTAACGTTTGAGTTAATCCGTCGTTTCGATTTTCTTTTCTTTGCACCACTCTCTTAATGCTTCATTCTGACGCTTTTCTTCGAATGAGTACCATTCTTCCAGTAAATTTTTTGCTTCCAGTAAGTTCTTGAACTTCGAGTAGGCTCCTTTCTTACGGAAAATTGAATAAACATCTTCAATATTATCTGGCATGTGATCGGACGTAAACTCTATTACCAAAGCTTTGCCAAGGTCCAAATCGTTTTTGTGCGGAATTTTGACATACTGCTCATTTACATAAATATCTTCTGGGAGTTCATCGGAGTCCCCCATTTCTGAAGTATAGAATACTTCGCCAGTTTTGCGGCAAATGTAGGCACAGTGCATATGCATTTGGCCCATGCTCACAAAGTCAAAAGCAAATTCAATATCAGAAAATTTAATTGCCATATGCGTTTAGATTGTATGAGAGTTAACGATCAAACTCACCGGACAAAAAGGCCGGTAGGAAAAAGGTGACATTAAATGATTGGCGGAATCAGACGGTCAACAGCCGGTATTCTATTGAACGGTATCCCACTCTGGTACTTTTTTGTTTTTCGGGACAGCGTCGAGCAGTTCGGTAACTTTTGCTTTCAGAGCGGAGATGTCCTTTTTTGCTACTCTTGCTTCCACCACAGACAATGCCTCCAGCTGACTTAACTGCGTTGTCAGAAAATAATTGGCAAGGTTATTCAATGAAACACCTTGCGATTTGGCCTCATGTGCTAAACGATTTTTCAGCTCAGAAGGAACTCGTAACGTAATAACTTGTGTATTAGGCATGATCACGCCTCCAGAGGGAATAAAAGTTTCCAGGGGTTAACACCTGGAAGGGATGGCTTTTCAGTCTGCCAAAGTGAAAATCCTTGGTGTTTGAAGTTATTAAATACCTGCTGTTGCTCGAAAAGGCGCATTCAACGAATATATTGTCCTTTTCATCAAGCAAATTAGGACGTAAACGATAATACACAGAACGCTTATCCGCAAGCAGTACCAATAAGTCGAGCAAATCTTCCACTTGACCCGGTGACAGGTTCATCTTATCAAGAAGTTCTTTTCTCTTTAAAACAGCCTCGTATTCAAAGAGGACAGGCGTTGATATTGCTAATTTCAGCTCTTCTTGAATGATAAGGCGTAAAATGCGATGAGATGACCCGGCCTGACTGAGCAGAGCAGCCAGCAGTGTATTCGTATCCAATGTAATAACCATATATTTATGGTAGCGTATGTGAATACAGTGTGCAAGCTCTGATTATTGAAGGCGTACAAGCGAATTTGAGGGGACGTTATCGGGAGTTAGTAGCTGTTTAGGTATCGCCGCAATGATCAGGGAGGCGGTTCATTTTTCATACGATGGGTATTACCTGATTGTGGGAAAGCAGGGCAAGGTGAATGGCGGAGAGGGTAAAGGCAAGGCCTAACGCCGCCGATAACCTGCCGGGCGGTATAATATTGTAGATACTTGCCAACTCCAATTGTTAATATTTTGAACTCAATCCCGATCTGGCAAGAGAGTAGCCCGGTCTGAGTTGATTTGGATGTTAGCACTTTCCAGGTGCCCTTTTTGCATATTGTGGATGCTGTTAACGATCGCTAAAAGCACAAGAGCAAGCGGGATATCCAATATATCTGAAATTTGAGTAATAATATTGAGATTAATTAACTCGTTCAATTCTTCTGCTCGCATAGACAGTCTTAAAATTGCCTGCCCAAGAAAATTAGAGATTAACCAAAGGGTCCACCAAATTGGGAGAATTCCACTTGTATTTTGAGATGCCCAGTCAGATGGTTTTTTACTGGCCTTCCATATTTCTTTCATCGCCTGATATGGCTTCCACAATGTCAGAATTGGAATGAAGTAGTATCCAATTGACCACCCTGGAGTGAATTCCATGTTTTCTGCGCCTAATTGCCTTGCGTTATAGTTCGCTCTATGAATCCAGCGAAGTATAAGGAATCCAGAAATAACAAAAACAACCAATTGGACAATACCTATTATTTCTTGTCGTTGGTCACTTGCTTCCCCATCTGCAATTGCCTTTTCTTGAGAGGTATAAACTCTAATGGCACGACTTTAAGGCTTGGCCTTTATGAACGAGTTGTATTTATTGAGAATTCAGAAAATTAATTTAGCCA
>JAABTP010000003.1 GCA_011389815.1 Desulfobulbaceae bacterium
GTAAAAAACGTTGTGACCCTTAAACTATCGTGATCTTCTTTTTTTGTCCAATCTTTTTTTGTGTGGAATGAGGGGGGTGAACGGTTACGCTCTCTGCGTCAGCGAATTGAATCTATTAAAGTTTTGCATGAGAATGGTTTTAATACTGCGATTTATATAAAACCTTTTCTGGGGAATAAGACTTTGAAAAGTTTGCCGGAAATTGTTAAGATATTGCAGTGTATTCCTCTTCCTGTAATCTTGGGCAAATTATTTGTATCTTCTCCTGGTACAAAAGGAAATAAAGCGGTTGTCAGCAACAGTTATATTTTGGTGGAATCGGAAACAAGAGAATATTTTAATGTGAAAAATATATTGCAGCAGTACACGACTGTTTATGAAAATAGTTTTCAAGTCTTTGGAGACTGAAAAAAATGAAATTTAAAACAATAACCATTCTAAACTCATTAATATTTTTGATTGGCTTTGCTTTTTCGGCCATTGGTATAATTATCGAAACAGAAAAAACAGGTACATTCTTGTGTATTCCACGAAGCGCAATTCAAAATATTCTAATTAGTGTTGGCTGTTCAATAATAGCAACATCTATAATTTCTTTTATCATGACGTGGTATTTAAATGATGATAAAGAGGCCCGGCGTGTTATTGACAAATGGGGATTGAAAAATATTGAGGTACGATCGGCTCTTAACTACGAGATAAACGAAAAGCTCGATAACATGAAAGACGGAATGGACATTGTTGCATTTGGCATGAAGAATTTTTTAGCTGCCAAGAAACAACTTCTTGAAGATAAGATCGAAAAAGGTCGGTCAATTCGAATCCTGACAATCGCTCCTGACAGTAAATATGTCGCCCAAAGAGAGCTGGAAGAAAAGGAGCCACCAGGGCAAATTAGAAATTCAATAGCAGAACTCATTAGTTGGGCGGAAAGAGTAAAGTTTCAGAAAAAAAGAGGGACAATTGAGGTTAAAACCTATGACAGTTTACCTCAAGATATGTATCAAAAAGTTGATAACTATGTGTATGTTGGCCCGTTCCATTACGGAAAGCCAAGCCAGCAGACTATTGCATATGAATATAGGCCAGATTCAAAAGGTGCCAAATATTATTCCGATTACTTTTTGAAGCTTTGGGAAGATTCAAATTTCTGCAAAAAAATAGTTTAACCAACTTGTCTTTTTCATTTTACAGATACCACCGAGCCTCCTTATTCTCAGTTGATCTTTTCAATATCCTGCAAACCTCGTTTAACCTCGAATTTATCTTTACTTAAATCTGCGTGGATTTTAAGAGCAGGGTGGTTATTTTTTAAAGCATTACACATGTTATGTGCGATTCTTCGCAAGGTAGGGTGAACTGTTGAGCGAGATCTGAGTTCGGCAACATAAACCATTTCTGGAAGGTCATAGACTATCTCGCAAACAATATTCGACCCCATTGGAATGTAATACTGTGTTTCTGCTGAAGAAAGGTTGTGTTTTTCGGCCAGTTCTTTAATTCTGCGAAATTGTTTCTTTATTAATAAGTCAGCTTGATTGCGAAGTTCGTTAGGTAGATGTTTTAAATACCATTGATTAAAGCCGTAGTTAGTTGTAAGAACAGGTAATCTGCAAAGTCCATTTCTGTGTCTTTGTAAATCTCGATAGCTTCCATAATCAAGTAAAAACATGCAGTTGTATCGACCGTACCTTGAGATATACCTTGGAAGCAAAGCTCCTTTCGGGCGCAGTCCTATAACCTCATGCTCTTCATCCTCCAGCAGCTTGTTATCAATATCTGTCCTGCAAAGAAAATCTTCTTCTGTTAGCGATGGGGTGTATGATGAATAATGAATTTTTTTAGAAAACCGGCTGTAATATTTTTCCGCTTCGTCCTTTTGCGTATGGGAAAAACTGCTGGGGTATTTTGTCGAAAGTTTTTTCAATGCCGCCTCAGCAATGAAACGCACTTCATCTAAAGGATGAAATCTAAGTTGGCAAAGTTTGTCATGTGCCTGTCTTAAATTCGTGCTCCATGATAGTTGAGTGGTTGCTCCGGCCGGAAGAAATCCTCTGAGAATATCAAACCCTCTTGCATCTATTGCTTTTTTCCATACACTATATTGTTGTCCTTGTTCCAGCGGGAAGCGATCTTTCAAGTATGATCGAACAACTTCTGTTGAAGCAGTGTAAAATTTAATCCAATTTTTTAGTAATTCCTGGGATTCTTCCGTGCTCACAGGATCAATTAGGGACTGGCTGGAAAAATCAATATATCTTGTCGAAGTTTCCTGACCGGAATAAAGCGGATTGTCCTGTATAGCTTTTGCGGCCAATATAGAAACACCCTCTAGAAAAAGCGTTGTTGTTCCACAGTCTCCGATTGAAGCATGTCCGTAGCCCACATAGTAGCTCTTCATGAAATTTGAAGAACCGGCCTTTTTGACCTGTTCAATATGTCTTTCTACACTTGCTGATGAGCGACTGTAAAGTGCTTGCATCATAGCTGATGATTCGGGATCGAATTCGTCGTTGATAAATATTTTCACTTTGTTATCACGTCCTTTTTGTTGAGAATGGCAGATGTTCCGCAGAACGAAGTTGTGTAACCGGGAAGACTATATTCCCTTTTTTCTCTCATGAAAAGCACTTTATCAAAGCTGCGGAACCCTCTATGCGGGAAGTGATGATCCCGCTGCAGAAGGATTTTCAGCAGCGTTTTCCATCTGTTTTTACCTGATTAATTTCTCACAAAAATGTTTAATTTGTCATGCAGTAATGTTTTGGTATTGACTAATTTGTTGACAATAGGTTCTAAATCCGATAGTATGGTTATTTCTTTTATGTGCAGGATGCATTTGTTCAGGTTCTTGCGGGTAGATATTTGCCTTTAAGTCCTCATCTTCCAGTTGTATCCGCTCTCTGATTTAATTATTCGTAACCTTTAAATATTCAACGTTATAGGAGACTGTTCATGGTTTTGGATCCAACGAAACATGCAGACTGGGAAATTGCCGAAGAGGCTGAAAGCCGGATGAAAACAGTGTACGAGCTGGGTGAAAAGCTTGGACTGGAGAAAGAGGAACTGCTGCCGCACGGCCATTATCTGGCCAAGCTGGACTATCGCAAGATCCTTGACCGCCTGAAAGATAAGCCAGACGGCAAGTATGTTGACGTGACTGCTATATCTCCAACTCCGTTGGGTGAAGGCAAGTCCACCTGTGCCATGGGCTTGGTGCAGGGGCTGGGGAAACGCGGTAAATCGGTTATTGGTGCTATCCGCCAGCCTTCTGGTGGCCCGACCATGAACATCAAGGGTTCTGCTGCTGGTGGTGGTTTGGCCCAGTGTATTCCTTTGACCCCGTTTTCTTTGGGTATGACTGGCGACATTAACGCCATCATGAATGCCCATAACCTGGGTATGGTCGCCTTGACCGCCCGGATGCAGCATGAGTGTAATTACACGGATGAGCAGCTGGCCCAGCGCAACCTGAAGCGGCTGGATATTCACCCGAAAAAGGTGGAATTCCGCTGGATCATGGACTACTGTGCTCAGGCCCTGCGTAATATTACGACAGGTATCGGCGGCAAGATGGACGGCATGACCATGCAGTCCGGTTTCAACATCGCGGTATCTTCCGAGATCATGGCTATCCTGTCCATTGCCAAGGATCTGAAAGATATGCGCGAGCGCATCGGCAGGATCGTGGTGGCCTATGACAAGCAGGATCGGCCCATCACCACGGCGGATCTGGAAGTGGACGGCGCCATGACCGCCTGGATGGTCGACGCCATCAACCCCAACCTGATGCAGACCCTGGAAGGCCAGCCGGTTGTTGTCCATGCTGGCCCGTTTGCCAACATCGCCATTGGTCAGTCCTCTGTTATTGCTGATCGGGTCGGCCTGAAGCTGGCTGACTATAACGTGACCGAGTCCGGTTTCGGTGCGGATATCGGCTTTGAGAAGTTCTGGAACCTTAAGTGCCGTTATTCCGGCCTTAAGCCGCATTGCGCAGTTGTTGTGGCCACCATCCGTGCCCTCAAATGTCACGGCGGTGCGCCCATTCCTGTTCCGGGTAAACCCATGCCCCAGGAATACAGCGGTGAGAATGTGGGCTGGGTTGAGGAAGGCTGCAAGAACCTTATCCATCACATTGAGACCGTCAAAAAAGCGGGGATCAATCCAGTGGTCTGCATTAACGCCTTTTACACCGACACGGACAACGAGATCGCCGCTGTCCGCCGCCTGTCCGAGGCTGCCGGTGCCCGTGTTGCCCTGTCCCGTCATTGGGAGCACGGCGGTGACGGTGCCCTGGAATTCGCTGATGCAGTTGCTGACGCCTGTGAGGAAGAGAATGAATTTAAGTTCCTCTATGATTTGGACACCCCGCTGTCCAAGCGCATCGAGCTGATCGTCAAAGAGGTTTACGGCGGCGACGGGGTAAGCTACAGTCCAGAAGCAGCTGCCAAGCTCAAGCGCATTGAAGCGGATCCGGAGATGAAGGAGATGACTACCTGTATGGTCAAGACCCATCTTTCCCTGTCCCATGATCCCAAGCTCAAGGGAACCCCCAAGGGCTGGACCCTGCCGGTACAGGACATCCTGACCTACAAAGGCGCAGGCTTTGTCGTGCCCGTGGCCGGGGCCATCAGCCTGATGCCGGGTACGGCCTCTGATCCGGCCTACCGCCGTATTGATGTGGATACGGATACCGGGAAGGTGAAGGGCGTGTTCTAAACTGCGCTTGCACATTGCTGTTTGCTGGCAGACGGGCCGGAGGGAGAAATCCTTTCGGCCCGTTGTTGTTTGCGGGTATTGCACGAAAAAGCGCCTATCATTGCATATTGTTGCCGAATGGTACGAGGTGCGGTGGGCGAGGTGCGGAACAGGGAGTGGGCAGCCTGCTGCTATATAGGTCGGAGAGAGGGTATCATATAGGTATGTCTCCGGGACTTACCTGTATGGTACTGACGGACTTACCTAGGTATGTCTCTGGGACTTACCTGTATGGTACCGGGGGAGATGAGGGGGTGGAATGAAATTGCCTTGATAACATTGCGCAATCCGGTTAAGCTTTATCAATATGAGAAATTGTCTGCAAAACAACGGGGCCATTTTTTTTGTTTTGCTCCAGTGGGAGTGATGGACTGAGAAAAAAAGAGGTCAAGAGTGAAATAGCTTTTGACCTGTTTTTTTTTGTAGTAAGATAAGAAAGTGTATTGTGGAAGGATAGTTGGAAAGGGTGTATCGTGCTCCTGTCAGAGAGGAAAGGTATTTCTTTGTTATTTAAAACTGTTACAATTTTTAAAGTTTTTTTAGGAGAAAAGGCAAGGGCAATGTCGCGAGGGAGCGATACAGCTCTGTTATGAAATATATTAAGCAGTTAATATTAGAAGATATGTTTGAGTACATAATTCTGTAATTTACTCCTGTGATCGGAAATTTTTTTCTGAGATATTATGGTAAAAAAAGCAACAGACTCCAAAGCACAGCATAAAGCCTCTATGAGGAGGACAGTAAAAGATCAATCAGGGGCTGGCAAACTCAGGATTGGCGAACTTCTGCAAAAAGCGGGCTATATTACAGCTGCAGAGTTCAATAATGCGAAGGCGATCAATAAAAAAAGCGGGGAACGTTTAGGGAAAATTCTGGTTGAGAATGGAACCATTGAATCCGATACCATCCCAAATTTTCTCAGCAGGCAGCATAACTATACTCTGGTGAATATTGCTGAGGAGCCACCGAGTCAGGACGCTGTCCAACTCGTACCTTACGAGACAGCCAAGAAGTATCTTGCTTTTCCCCTCAGAGTGGCAGGTGACACCTTACAGGTCACCATGGCCGAGCCCACTGATGCCCTTGAGGTGGAAGAACTACAAAATGAGGTAAAGAAAGGGCTTGATGTCTGTGTTTCCACAGCCAGGGACATTATTGAGGCCTATAAGACCTATTACAAGATTGATGAGGAAGAATATAACTCTTTCTTTGCAGAAGATGAGGATCAGGACGTTCAGGTTGAGCAGGTCGAGGACTGGGGCGCCTTGGTTTCTGATGTTGCTGATGAGTTTGAGTTTGAAGAGAATAAAGATGATGACGATATCGGCATTGCCGGCCAATTTTCCGCCAATGATGCGCCGATCATCAAATTGGTGAACGGTATTCTGGTCAAGGCTGTGCAGGACGGGGTCAGTGATATTCATATTGAACCCTTTGAAAAGACTATGCAGGTTCGCTATCGGAAAGATGGTTCGTTATTCAAGTCGATGAACTTGCCGCTGACCATCAAAAATGCCCTGATTGCCCGGATGAAAATCCTCGCAGGTCTTAATATTACCGAGCGCAGGGTGCCTCAGGACGGACGTATCAGTATTCGTTTAGGCCGCAACAAGGCCGTCGACTTTCGTGTCTCAACCCTGCCTTTGCTGCACGGGGAAGGTACGGTTCTTCGTATTCTGGATAAGGGTTCCCTTAATGTTGACTTGACTAAATTGGGTTTTGAACCGGAAACTTTTGAAATTCTCAAGAAATGTTTGTCCAGTCCCCAGGGGTTGCTTCTGGTTACCGGCCCCACCGGTTCTGGTAAGACTGTTACCCTGTATTCAGCATTAAACTCCTTGAATAGTGAGGACATCAAGATCCTGACCGCAGAAGATCCGGTGGAGTTCAACTTTAAGGGTATTAATCAGGTCAATGTTAACGTTGAAGTTGGCATGACCTTTCCTGCTGCCCTTAAGGCCTTTCTTCGTCAGGATCCGGATATTATCATGGTTGGTGAGATCCGTGATATCAGTACTGCAGAAATTGCCATGAAGGCTGCTATGACGGGCCATCTCGTTTTCAGTACGCTCCATACCAACGATTCCCCCTCAACAGTCGGTCGTATGGTGGATATTGGTATTCCACCGTATCTTCTGGCCGGATCACTGACCATGGTTCTGGCCCAGCGTTTGGGCCGAAGGCTCTGTGCGAAATGTAAGCAACCTGCCACCTATGAGCGGCAGCACCTGCTTACTATTGGTTTTACCGAGGAACAGCTTGACACAGAAGGCTTTCAGTTGTACGGCCCCAAAGGGTGTCCGACCTGTAACGGCCTTGGTTATAAGGGTCGGGTTGGTTTTTTTGAATTATTAGAGGTTACTGAGGAAGTAGGTGAGGCCATTCAGGCCGAGGTCCCGGAAGAACAGCTCCGTAAGGTTGCAGTCCAGGCAGGCATGGTCCCGCTCCGGCAGGCTGCTATCAAAAAGGCGATTCAAGGCGTGACCAGTGTTGACGAAGTACTGCGTCGAACCGTGATCCATGGAGATACCTTGCCTGCGTATCTGGTTAATCCGGATATTGAAGAATATGAGGACGGTGATATTATCATTCAGGAAGGAAATGAGGATGATAGAAATTTTTATCAATTGGTTCGGGGAAAGGTAGCAGTCCTGAAGCAAGGGAAAAAAATTGCTGAAATAACCGAACCTGGAGAGTATTTTGGGGAAATGGCCTGCCTCATGAACGAGGCCCGCTATGCCTCAGTTATCTCCATAGGCCGTTGTAAAATTAAGCGTTATCCTGGAGAGAAGTTAACCGAGCTTATTGAGCAATATCCGGAAATTTCCCGGAAGCTCTTTAAAACAATGGCCAAACGGTTGCGCAAAACCGACAATATTGTTATCCAGCTTGCTGGCGGTAAAAGAGGCTCAGGTCCAACACCTCCTCCCCGACGAAGATGAGCAAAATATCTGTTTATATTATTGCCTGGAACGAGGCTGATAAGATCCGTTCAGCTCTCAACTCTGTTCTTTGGGCCGATGAAATTATTTTAGTGGATTCCTTTAGTGAGGATGAAACCGCTGCCATTGCTCTTGAAATGGGTGCTCGGGTCGAGCAGATCAAGTTTTGTGGTTTTGGCGAGTTGCGCAATCAAGCTATGGCTGCCTGCACCCATGATTGGATTTTTTCTCTGGATGCAGATGAGCGCTGCACACCAGAGGTGCGGGATGAGATTCTGGCCACTGTTGCCTTGACTGATCCTGCAGATGCCTATTATATACCGAGGCGAAATTATTTCATGGGACGCTGGATCAAGCATTCCGGGTTTTATCCTGATTATCGTCAGCCCCAGCTTTTTCGAAAAGGATCTCTCCATTTTAAGACCGATGATCCGGTACATGAAGAGTATACGATTCATTCTGATAAACCTGTGGGCTACCTACAACAGCCGATCTGGCAATTTCCCTATAAAAATATGGAAGAAGTTGCACAGAAGGCAAATCGCTATTCAAGCTTAGGGGCAAAGAAGCTCCAACAGCGTGGACGACATGGAGGGATGCTCAAGGCTCTTGGTCGTGGCTTATGGTCTTTTTTTCACATGTACATCCTGAAAAAAGGCATCCTTGATGGTTGGCCTGGACTAGTTATTGCAATCGGTAATTTTGAAGGTACCTGGTATAAATACGCCAAGCTACACGAGCTTGAGGAAAACTGGCAGCAGCCGGATTCACCTCCGCTCCGTAAAAAATAATCATCGACAAAGATTTACCTGAAGGTACTGACAGCTCCTTGGCGTCCTCTGATCAACTTTCATGTTTTCCTGTCCCTCTCCACCCATTTCCCAAGGGGGAATGGAGTTCTACATGAGGACGGTTACTGCTTAAAATAGGCATTAACACCCTTGTCGCACCAGATTTTTTTTTGTTCAATGGTTTCGCTAAGAAGTCTGTCGTTTTCTGGTAAATGGCTACGGTCATTTCTTGGATGATAGAGATGATAGGCAAGGGCTTTGAACTTTACATTTTTGCGGATAAGACCGTAATTGAGCAGTCGTGCAGTGAATTCTGAATCCTCTCTTCCCCAACCGATAAATTCTTCATTAAATCCGTTGACAGCAAGGGCATCTTTACGCCAAAAGGCAAAATTGCAGGTTCTGACCCCGTTCATCCCATGATTTTTAAAAGAAAACAGACGGGAGAGTAAGACCGAACGCAGACAGTTTTTCCTGTTTTCAACGCTTTGTTTGCATAGGGTCTCTGGCATCTTTTTTCGCATCAAAACTTCTTGAGACAATTCTTCCTTGAGGAGTACCCGAGTTCCTTGAACAAAATAGCCTGGTTGCGCAAAAGACAGATGGTCGGCAATAAAATGCTTTTCCATAACGATATCGCCATCAATCAGGACAATGTACTCACCGTTTGTTTTTGCGATGGCTTTATTCCTGCTTGCTGAAAGCTGAAAACCTTTATCTTCCTGCCAGGAATGAATTACTGGTAAGGACGATTGGGCAGCAACCCTTGCAATCATCTTTCTTGTATCCGGCCTTGAGCCATCATCAGCAACAATAATTTCCATGGGTTTTGTTGTTTGTTGTAAGCCGCTCAGTAAAGAAAGCTCTAAGGCATCTTTCCAGTTATAAGTGGTGATAATAAGGCTGACCTTCATGGTACGGGTTGTTCGTTGGTTGATAGAGGAGGTGTTTACAAAAGGGAAAGAGCTGACTCGTACACCGCTTCAGGGGAAATTTGCTGCATACAGGAACAATGGGAGCATTTGCGCTTTCTGCACTCAAGGCAGTCCAACCCTGTTGCCCGGAGAATGCGATGCTTATTTTTCCCCAGGCTATAGGGACCAACTTTGTCAGGATGAGTAGGGCCAAACAGGGCTACTACCGGGGTTCCGGTCAAGGCCGCAATATGCATAGGGCCGGAGTCAAGCCCAATATAGAGAGAGGCACGCTGTATTAGAGCAACTGATTGAGGCAGGGTTAATTGACCAGCTGCAATGAGAGGTTCTGTTGTCATGTGTTGTGCAATGGAGGCAATATATTCTTTATCCTGCGCTCCACCACCAAAAAACATGGGTACTTCTTTGTCATGCAGCATATCGGCGAGCTTGGCCCAATACTTAACAGGCCAGAATTTGCTCTGCCAGCGAGCAGCAGGATTGGCATAGACTATGGAAATGGAAGGATCAGCACCATTTGTATCATTCCTGTCAATCTTATGTGATAGGAGAAATTGTTGCACGGTCTGGCGATCGTCTTCACTGGTGCAGAGATAAAAATCTTCATCTCTCACGTTGGCCCCCATGTATTTGCAAAACAGGAGGTTCTTTTCCTGCGCATGCTTTGTTGTGGCAGGGATATTAATAAGGTGATTTTGAAAAAACGTGTTGAGTTCTTTGGCATCACTGAATCCAACCCGTTGTCCGCCAGGATTTGTCCGTCCTAACAGGCCACTACGGAGGGAGGCATGCAGGTCGAGAACCAGATCATATGGGTGCTGCTGAAACTGCCTGCGTAATTCCTGTATGGTACTGATGGTTGCGTGTAAGGCTTTGAACCAGGACCATCGACCAGCATGAGGGTCGCTGGTGGAGGGAATATGGATGGGATACACGGTATCAATGCTGTCATCCGCTTCAAGCAAAGGGGCAAAGGAACGTTGAACGACCCAGCCGATAGAACAGTCAGGAAAAGAGCGTTTGATGGCATGGACAACCGGTAAGGTATGAATGATATCTCCCAACGAACTGGGTTTGATAATAAGAATACCCTTGTTGTTTAGCTGCATGTTGTTGCCTCGCCCTCTGCCAAGCTGATCAGTTGCTGGACAGCATCAGCAACCGTTGGAAGTGTGGAAGCGTGTTGCCTGGTTTGTGCAGAAACCTCTGTTTGTTCCTCTTCCTGAGTAAAATTATCAAGGACTTTTTCAATAGCCCTGGCAATCGCCTGCACATTATTTGCAGGTACAGCTAAATGTCCATGTTCTGTAAGTATAGTATCCAGCTCTTTATTATTATACACTAAACCAATGATAGGGCGTCCGGTGAGGAGGTATTCATACACCTTGGAAGGAATGGTTTCACAAGAAAAATAGATAATATTCTGGATAAGCAGCAGGCAGTCTGTTTGCTGCATGGCTGTCAGGGCCTTCTGGCGTGATACGGTTCCGTGCCGGACAACCAGGTCACTCAGCCCAAGCCGTTCCATTTCCCGCTCAGAGGCACCGTCAAAAGAGCCATAGACATCCACCTGAATTTTTTTTCGGAATTCTGCGTTGTGTTGATTGCGGCTGCTGATTTGGTGCAGTGCCTGAAAAAAGGGGACAAGATTACGGGTTCCGGCCAATGAGCCAAAATGGGCAAAATGGTAACGTGTTCCTTTATGGAATTTTTGTTGAAAAAGACCAGGTATTGATCCTGGATAGACAACAGCCCCTGGGCATGCCCCCTTGGTTCTTATGTTGCAATGCTGCATAGCTGCATGAACGAGAAAAACAAACCTGTCTGCATGCTGACAAATCTTTTTCTCAAGTGTTTTGTAAACCTGTAAAACTCTTTTGCTACGTCGCCATCCGTGATCATGGACCAGGGGATCCTGGGTTTCGGCAATCCAGGTACACCCGGTCCAGCGTTTAATGACTAAGGCAGCAATATGGGCGGAAGCAGAGCCGCCAGTGGAGTAGATAACCTCTGGTTGCAGTTGTCGACAGAGGAGAAAACCACGTAAGGAGGCGAGAAAACACCAGGACCATTCACTCTCCATATTAATGATAATTTTTTCCAGAAGATAAAAAGGAAAAACAGGCACCATGCAGATTGTTTCGACCAGTTTAAACTGCCAGCGTTTATGAAGGTGCTTACGGAGAAAATGGCGGAGTTCAAAACGGATACCTGATGGTGCAAGACTGAGGGTTCTGTGGTGGATCCATTGTTTTGAAGGCCTGCCAACAGGTCCACTGAGCAGGATTGGCTCAATCCCTTGTTCCCGAAAAAAGGGGAGTCGGTCATCAATATGTTGGGAACAGGCTGACCCTGGAATATTGGCTCGATAGGAGAGGATTAACCAGCATTTTTGGGGCTGCTCCAGGGTAAGGAATTCCTGGAGCCGTTGATTGGGTTGCTTTTTATACAGGGCAGCAGTCATGACAACAAAGAAGAAGGCTGTCTGATAAACAGTAAGGTATGATTCTGCCAACATAATAACCAGGAAAAAAAGAGGAAGGGCTGTACAAAGCCGTTGTACATCGTCCTGAAGGGTTTTGGCCTGGAAAGACATGGTAAGAAAGATCAGAAGTAACAAGAGAATGCCGGGTATGCCAAGCATGGCTCCGACTAAGACGTATTGATTATGAGGGTTATCAGTTGCAATACTTGCCGGACTTCGTTTGCGATTGACCGCTGCATAGGCGGATTGGAAATCACCGGTTCCCACGCCAAAACAGGGATGCTGGCTGATAATCTCAAGAGAGTTGCGTACAAACAGAAGACGCATCCCCACAGAAGTGTCAGGATTTTTTTTGAAATTTTCTATCTCCTGCCAGGCAATATTGACCCGCTGTTGAAAGGTTGGGCTGTACAGATAGCTGGTTATGGAGATTGCGGGGAGAAGGAAACAAATAGCTCCTATGGCCTTTAAACGATTTTTGTTAAAGAATTGCAACAAGAGCAGGCCCATGAGGACCAGGAAAACGAGTTGACCAGTCCTTCCTTCGGTGATGAACATATTCACGGTCATCAACCCGGCAAGAGGGATGAGCAGGATTCGGAGATGAGGTCTTTGGCGAGCCATTCCCCAAATGGACTCATGAAGGCTCAGGTAGATAGCAAAGGCCAGGAGTGGATTGTAGATAACATGAAAGGTCTTTGGCGTCAGATGGGTCGGGCTGACATCAGCATACTGAACCAGGCCAAAGCGCACCAGGAAGGTGATGCTCATGGCCACGGTCATTCCAGCCAGAAAGGCATAGAGGTAGATTGAGCGGTTGCGGTATGTGACAGCAGTCAGCAAGACAGGGAAGAGAGCAAGTTTCCACTGATCTTTCAGAGCGCCAAGACCTGCGGAAAAGTTGTCTGACCAGAGCAGGCCCAGGCAAAGCAGGCCAAGAAAGGCAAGGATCGTTACAGCAACCGGATGGGAGAAAATCTCTACACCTTTTTCTATGAATTCTCCTTCAATCAGCCAGAACAGCAGAATCAAAAGAGCTACCACAGAAACTGCTGATGTGGACAGGGGAACTGCAAAGGCCAGCAGAGCAGGCAGCAAGCTGTTTATTTGGCCAGCACGGTTTCGGAATGAGCGAGCTGGAGTATTTATTTGTTTGACTGCTGAATTCATCAAGGTCCTGATTATCTGTCCGCATACTGCATGGTGTACAAGCCTTTATAGACACCATGCTGTTCCAGGAGGCTTTCATGAGTGCCTTCTTCCACTAATCGTCCGTTCTGCATAACAATGATGCGGTCTGCGTTTTTAATCGTGGAGAGACGGTGAGCAATGACAATGGTGGTTCGGTTTTTCATCAGATTATCCAGGGCCTTTTGCACCTTGCGTTCTGATTCAGTGTCCAGGGCAGAGGTGGCTTCGTCCAGCACCAGGATAGGCGCGTCTTTAAGAATAGCCCGGGCAATGGACACCCGCTGTTGTTGTCCACCAGAAAGACGGGTACCGGATTCTCCGATTACTGTATCAAAACCTTTGGGCAGGTCTTTGATAAATTCCATGGCAAAGGCTGCCTCAGCAGCCTGGTGAATGTCTTCATCTGTGCAGTTTGGACTGCCATAGCCGATATTATTGCGCACTGTATCGTTAAACAAGATGGTCTGTTGGGTAACCAGGGCAATCTGGCTCCGCAGGGAGTGGAGGCTAACATCTCGAATATCCTGTCCATCAATACGTATGGCTCCCTGGCAGACATCATGAAATCTGGGGATGAGGCTGGACAGGGTTGTCTTACCGCCGCCAGAAGGACCAACAACAGCCAGGATTTCACCCTGAGTGACCTTGAGCTGAACGTCCCGGAGCACGGGCTCATCCTTATTATAGGCAAAGCTGACCTTGTTGAACTCAATAGTATCATGAAAAGGAGGGAGTATCTTGCTTTCTGGTTTTTCTTTGATTTCAGGTTCAATATCAAGCAGGTTGAAGATTCGAATAGCCGCAGCTATACCGGACTGGATGGTGGAGTTAATCTTACTCACCCCTTTGACCGGCTCGTAGAGCATAACCAGCGCAGTGAGAAAGGACATAAAGGTACCTGGAGTTGAATCTCCAGCCAGCACCTGCATGCCCCCGAACCAGAGGATCAAGGCCATTCCAATGCCGCCGAGGAATTCAATCAAGGGGTGGGAAAGGCTTCGGAATTTGGTTTCTGTCATCAGGGTATCGAAAAGGTACTGCATTTTTTTACCAAAGAGCTTTTTTTCCTGCTCTTCCATACAAAAGGCCTTGACTATCCGGGTTCCCCGGATGGTCTCGTTGAGGAAATCACTGGCCTCAGCCATACCCTGCTGATAGTTGGTGCTGATTCGCCGAAATTTTTTGCCAAAGACCACGATAGGAATCGCAGCCATAGGGATGAAAATTAAAGAAACAAAAGCCAGACGCCAGTCCATATAAAAGATTACAGCGAGCAGGCCGCAAACGGTAAAGAAATCCCGGAGCAGATGGATCAAGGCGTGGGAGACAGATCCTTGAAGCATACTGACATCATTCATGATTCTGGAAATTAAGTCGCCAGTGGAATTTTTATGGAAAAATCCCATAGAGAGGTCATTGAGATGGCCGTAAATCCTGCAGCGCAGATCTTTGATCACGCATTGACCAATCCATTCAAGAAGATAGGAGTAAAGGAAATAAAAAATACCTTTGATGAAAAAAACAGCGAGCAAGGCAAGAGGGAGTATGAGCAGCCATTCCCGTTTCTTGTGTAAAAATATTTCATCAAGCAAGGGTTTGACCATATAGGCCTGAGCCGCATTAAAGCCTGCAACAATAATCATTGCCAGCATTGAGATAATGAGCTTTTTCCTGTACGGATGTAGTACCTTGTACAGGCGGGCGAGGATAGTTTTAGTTGTCATAGGGTATTATTTTATCTGAGAGGGCCTTGGACTATACCTTCAATTCCTTACCGTCTCAGTAGGGCAATAACGGGTTTGTTTCCTGAGAGATTTAAACTGGAAATCTCTAGAGGAAAAAAGCAAGCAACCAGCGACTGAGAAGGCCTGGAAGATGTGTTCCTGCAGATGCTGGGAGCCTATATTATGCCTTGGCAAAGATCAAGTAAATAGTAGGGGGCAGCTAAAAATAGGCTTGGTAGAGAGAAGGGATAAGCTACAGCTTGAAGGTTTATGGTGTTGGGTGTAGAATATGATGCTGTTGTCCTGCCCCGGATGGGCAAGATGGGTGATTATATGTTTTACCCTGACTTTTACAGTAAATTTTCGAGCGGAGTCCTTCCACAATGCAACGCGTTATTTTTTTGCTCTTTGCTGCTCTTTTGTTCCTTGTCGGCTGTTCTTCAAAACCGGTTCGTCATTTGGCCTCTGATGCTGCCTTGGTAAAGCCGGGTATATCCACACGAGAAGATGTGGTGCGTTACCTTGGAGAGCCTGACAGGCGTCGAACCCTTTCTCCCAATATGGAAGAATATGTCTATTATAACGAGCGAAAAGGATTTTTGGGCGGCTTGCCCTTTATTGGCGAGCAGCTTGATCCGAGCAGTTATGAAATGATTTTAGTCATTCTGGATGGTGATACGGTTATAGATTGTGATTTTTTGATCCATAAGGCCGGGGATAAAGACTGGGCTGCTGCTGTGAGCGAGGAGCAGCTTCCGTGAGTGCAAGATCTCTTGCCTCTTTTGCCATGCACCGGCAGCGGATGAAAGAGACCCTTATTGAACGTGGTATTGAGGATCATGCCACGTTGCGTGCCATGACTGAGGTGCCTCGGCATCAGTTTGTTGAAGATGCCATGCAGGCCCGGGCTTATGGCGATTTCCCTCTGCCCATTGGTTCTCAACAGACCATTTCTCAGCCTGTTGTTGTTGCGACAATGACTCAGGCTCTTGGGCTTCAGGGGCATGAGCGGGTATTGGAGATTGGTACAGGCTCAGGGTATCAGGCAGCAGTACTTTCCCGGCTCTGTAAGCGGGTGTACACGATTGAACGAATTCATTCCCTGCTTGGTCGGGCCCGAAAGGTTTTTGATCAATTGCATTATTATAATATTATTTCCTGTATTGATGACGGCACTGTGGGCTGGCCTGACCAGGCACCCTTTGATGCAATTGTGGTCACCGCAGGTGGGCCGAAGATCCCTGAGCCTCTGATCGAACAACTGGCCGATCCAGGTAGAATGGTTATGCCGGTGGGCACGCAGGAAGAGCAGGAATTGCAGCTTCTGGAGAAGCGCAACAGAAGAATTCGGATTCAATCTATCGGGCATGTTCGTTTTGTCAACCTGATAGGGGAACATGGCTGGAGAGAGTAAGGTGAGAAAGCAGGTGGAGATAAAGGAAGACTGTAAGGAGCAAGGGCAAGGGGTACAGGAAGAGCGTACTGAAAAGAAAAAAAAACCTGGCCTGATACGTCGCCTGTACGATTGGATGTTGAGCTGGGCAGATAGCCCCTATGGTCTTCATGCCCTTATTATTATCGCGTTTATTGAGTCCAGCTTTTTCCCCATCCCGCCGGATGTGCTGCTGGTGGCCTTGGTCCTTGGAGCAACGACCCGTTGGTATAAGTTTGCCTTTTGGTGTACCGTATCCTCGGTGATTGGTGGGCTGGCTGGCTATGGAATAGGTGTCTTTGGCTGGGAAACCATTGGTCAATGGATTGTTCAGCATGTTGCCCATATGGAGCTGACTGAGGTGGATGGCCGTCTGGATATTGCCCTGCCTTCCTATCTTATTACCGGGATGGGGAGTTCTTTAGGCGGTGAATATCTCTTTCAGGTTTATGATTATTGGAATGCCTGGATTGTCTTTGTCTTTGGTTTGACACCGCTGCCCTATAAATTGGTGACCATTACTGCTGGTGTGGCCCGGGTCAACCTGCCTGTTTTCTTGATTGCTTCTATTTTATCCAGGGCCTTGCGCTTTTTTGTGGTGGCCTGGATTCTTCATAAATGGGGGGATCCGGCCCGGCGTTTTATAGATCGTTATTTTAATCTCCTGTCAATCGCTTTTGTTGTGCTCTTGGTCGGAGGCTTTCTGATCCTGAAGGTGATTATGTAATGGATGAATATAAGACTCGCGTCGTGTTGGAAAAGTTAATTGAGAATTATCCGAGACAATCAAAGGTTAACGACTTTGCAATTGCAGAAGATGAGAAACAGGATTTTCTTAACTTTTTAATGGAGCTGCATCAGCGACGGCTTGTTGAAGCTTTCTTTATCTTAGATAACACATGCGAAAACTCAGGAATGCCATTGGAGTTAGCTGGTATTAAAATCACCAAGGAGGGAAGAGAGTTTATGGAAAGAAAAGATGAGGCACCGCCTGTTTCGCAGACAATTAATATACACGGTGCTGCGGGAACGGTGAATATCGCCGGGCAAGATATTCATATCAACGGAGCAGATGCAGATAGGCTTCTGGAAAGACTTCTGGAGAATATTGAAAAATCAGACTTGCAGCCTGCAAACAAGAAGACGCTCCGTGACGCAATAAAATCAATGGCTGCTGCTGTGACACCGAGTGTGTTGGCTGGATTGCTTGTCGAGAGCACAAAAAGTATTTTCTCAGGTAATTGACGTAGCTCCCTTTTGGCTTTTGATCTAATTGTTCCGTTTTTTTGCAATCGTGCTCCTTTTTTCTTGACCAAAAAAACGTCGCTGGTATTATATTCCCTTTGTGATAATTGGGGGCCTATAGCTCAGCTGGCTAGAGCCATCGGCTCATAACCGATAGGTCCTTGGTTCGAGTCCAAGTAGGCCCACCAGTTTTCATTGAAACTATTACACAGAACAACAGGTGATTGAGCAGAGGCTCAACGCTTTTTGATAATCTTATTCTTTTTTCGTCTTTTGAGTCTTCAGAGCTTACGTAAAAAAATCTGCCTGTATAGGAAATTTATCGTACAAGGCAATAATGAACAAACGTCAATATAAGAGGTACACCCTTTACGGGCTGTGCCTCTTTTTCTTTTTATTGTGGTAAAAGTTCAGAATATATTTGATATTCTTCAGGAGATCGCTCCTCTTGACCTTGCCCAGTCCTGGGATAATGTTGGTCTGCTTGTTGGTACCCCTGAAGGACAGGTCAGCTCAATTCTTCTTGCTCTGGATCCAACCACAGCCTTGCTTGCCGAGGCTGAGCAATGCAATGCCGAACTTATTATCACCCACCACCCAGCTCTTTTCCGTCCGTTGAAAAGCCTTCGTTCAGATCGTCCAACAGAAAAATTTCTTTTTGCAGCTGTGCAGGCAGGGCTTCATGTCATTGGTTGTCATACCAATCTGGATGCGGCCTGTGGTGGAGTGAATGATGTGTTGGCGCAATTACTTGCCCTTCAGGACGCGGTTCCTCTGTTACCTGACACCACTGAAGGTTGTGGGCAAAAGACCGGCTTAGGCCGTATAGGGATGTTATCAGCACCTCTTACCCCGGAATGTTTTTTGGAGCAGCTTGATCGCGCCATATCTCCTCCCTGGTTACTGGAAGCAGGGCCACGGCCTGATAAAATACATAAGGTCGCTGTTTGTGGCGGATCCTGCTCTGATGTTTCTGCAACAGCCTTGAGGGGCGGAGCAGATGTGTTTATCACCTCTGAGGTGAAACATGATATTGCCCGTTGGGCTGAAGAAGCTGGGTTCTGGCTGATTGATGCCGGTCATTTTGCCACTGAATATCCAGCAATGAAAGGATTACGAGATGTGCTTGTTAAGAGGCTGGATGCCTCGGGTCTGGAGGTGTCGGTGCGTTGTGCGTACCAGGAACCACCTTTACGCCTGGCAGCAGGAAAGGCCTGCTAAAGAAGAATGCAAATAAGACCTTTCTATATATTTTTGAGACTATTTTCAATATTTAACATACTGGCCGTTGTTAACGGTCAGGCTTGATACATGAGGAGTTTGCCTTGAAAGAAGATATCAGCGTGCTTATAGCCCTGCAGGAACTTGATACAGAACTTTCTGGATTTGATCGGAAAATTGAAGAAAAGAAACAGGAGTTGACAGCGCGTGAGCAGGCCATTGCCGAAAAAGAAGTCCTTGCCGGGCAGTGCAAGGAAAAAGCAGCGGAGCTGAAGCAGAGCCAACGTGATATCAAGAACGGTAGTGAGGATGCTGCTGAGCGCATTAAGGATCGCCAGAGTAAAATGATGCAGGTGCAGACCAGCCGGGAGCATCAGGCCTTGCTCAAAGAGATTGAAGATGCCAAAAAAACGATCAAGGATACTGAGGAAGAGTTGCTTCAGGTGATGGAGCAGGTCGAGGCAGAAGAAGCCAAGGCAAAAGAATTGGAAAACCTCTGCACTGGAGAACGGGAGTTACTTGCTGAGGAGGCTGCGAAGGTTGAAAAAGCAGTTGATGAATTGAATAATAAGCGATTAGCTGTGCAGGAACAACGCGATAAGATGGCCAGGAATGTTCCTTCTTCGCTGATGAAGCGATATGATAAATTGCTCAAAAAACGGGAAGGACTTGCTGTTGTCCGGGTTATTGATGCTGTGTGTCAGGGCTGTTTTATGACTATCCCACCGCAGAAGTATAACGATATCCGTTTGGGAGAGGATATTTTTTCCTGCCCAACCTGTCAGCGTACCCTGTATTATTTACCTGAAACAGAAGAAGTTGATGCCTGAGTCCTGTTTGGATCAGGCGGCTCTTGCTGCCGTTCTTGGGGAGCGTCTGTCAGATGCTGTCCTGGCAAAGTTGTTCCCGGAGTATGCTCTTGCTGATATACGTGCTGTTTTGTGTGGTCAGCAGAAGACAGTCAGCCCGGTTATAATTACGTCCTCTCCAGCTCCTTCTGTTCAGCAGCAAAGTCTGTTTCCTGAGCAGGCTTCTGGTTCCGGTTTAGCCTGTAAGCTCTTTACGGATGGTGCTTCCCGTGGCAATCCCGGAGAAGCCGGGGCCGGGAGTGTGCTTTTGGAGAGCAATGGTCAGGAGCTTGCGGCCCGTTCGCTTTATCTTGGTCAATGTACCAATAATGTGGCCGAGTACAAGGCCTTGCTGCTTGGTTTGCAGTCGGCCCTTGAGCTGGGTTGTGGCAAATTGGAGATCTTTCTTGATTCTCAATTGATTGTCCGGCAGTTGCAGGGGCAGTATAAGGTGAAGCATCCGACTTTAAAGCCTCTTTTTTTTGAGGTGAAGGAGTTGCTGACCAGGATAGAGAACTGGTCGGTTGCCCATGTGCCTCGGGAGCAGAATAAGCGTGCTGATGCCTTGGCGAATCAGGGCATTGATAATAAGGTAGCCTGATTCCTTACCAAGTAAGGAATTCTCTTGTATCTTTGAGGAGGCTTGAGGGCTGAAGCCAGAACGCTTCTGGCTTTTTCCAGAAATTTTCTCCCTGCAACCCGGAAAGCTGCTGCCTTTACCCAGAAGAAGCCTGGCTTTTAATAGGACTACGATAGAGAGATATAAACAGTTTCAGGGCGGACGCATGGTCGCTCCGGCGTTAAGCCGGTGAGGAAAGTCCGAACACCGCAGGGCACGGTGGTTCCTAACGGGAACTCCGGGTAACCGGAGGAAAGTGCCACAGAAAAGACACCGCCGATGGAACGACGCAGTTGTTCACAGGTAAGGTTGAAATGGTGAGGTAAGAGCTCACCGCCTTTATGGCGACATAAAGGGCAGGGTAAACCCCACCGGGTGCAAAACCAAATAGGGAAACGTTTGAGGGCGGCTCGTCCGATGTTTCCGGGTAGGTTGCACGAGGTGCCGGGCAACCGGCATCCCAGTTAAATGATCATGGCCTGCTTTGGCAGGAACAGAATTCGGCTTATAGTCTGCCCTGTTTTTTTATATGAAAGTCTTGGGTGACTCCTTGGAGTCGCCCAATCTTCGTGTTTTGTTGTCCCTCCCCCAAGGGGGAGGGATGGAAGTTATTCCTACCAATACCATTTGAGTTCAACAGCGATTGTGTCCTTTTCCCCCAGCAGGGAGAGGGCGGAGCGTGCTGAGATATGGTACTGAAGTTCTATTCCATACATAGCCTCAAGATGATCCTGATAACTGAGGCTGGCTCCTCCGTAGATCCGGGATTTGATCCGACCAAAATCTGTCAGAACCCCGATATGGGGAAAGAGGCGGGCATGGGGTTGCTCAGTATGGGCTGAGACCTCAAGCAGGGCATAGGCAGTAATGTCGTTGCCAAATTTTCGGGCCCGGCCTGCGCCAAAACGAAAAAAGAAGTCCTGTTCAGCAACACCATCCTCTTCAACAGATTCCATTCCTGCCCGAAGTTGCCATGACCAGGGATTCTTTTCATGGATGAGTGCATGATTGGTTTTGAGTTTCCTGATCCTGAGCAGATCAAAACGATCCACAAAAAAATCCTCTTCTCCGATTCCTACCACGGTATCCAGTACTGTTAATTCGTCGCCGCCCAAGCTGTTGCGGCCCACACTTTCCTGGGTAAACGGGGCCAAATGAAGGCGTACATAACTGTTGCGGATTTTATTATGACCTATGCCCAATCCTGTGAGCAAAGGAGGGTTTCCCTTGGCTGGCGATGCCAGTTCAGGAGGTTGTTCCAAGGGAGTTGTCCGGGGTGGCAGACCAAGTCGGGCAAGGAGCAGATCCTTTTTACTTTGCAGGATTTCTTCTGCAGGATTGGGTGCCTCCTCAACGAGCCGATAATTGAAATAGGCCAGCAGGGTATCTAGCACTGCTGGTTGTTGTTCAACATCGATTTGTTTCAGGGATTCCTGAAGAGTTCCTGTTCCTTTCTCTATCACCGTCTGTACAGCTTCTTTTTCGTCTTTTCCCAGCTGGTCAAAGCGATAGTAGAGGGTACTCTCAACCGAAGGGATAAAGCGGATAGATTGAATGAGTCCTTTTTTACCAACCTCCTGCCTGCTACGATCTATTTCTTCAAAATGATGAAAGATTTCAACCGGGGCATACCAGAGGCGTGCATTATCCAGCAGTGGTTCCTCCAGAATCAGTTCCAGGAGTTCAGCAAGGCGGGCTGCGCAGTTTTTATGAAAGAAATAATAGGTAAATTTTTTGCCCAGGATTTCCCAGAGGTGAAAAATCAACAGCTGTTGCTGGTCATCTGACAGACGTAATTGATAATCCCAGATATCGCGGAATTCTGTTCGGGAATAGACCAGATCCTGCGTGTAAAAATATCGATCTGAAAATCCTGCCTGATAGCCGCCGCCAATACCGTAGATAATATAGCGTAAGGTCGACTCGTTCTCTGGAACCAGGGCACCGTAATTAACAGTGAGATCAAAGAGTCCAGCCTGATCATCGTGGCTGTCTGTGTTGAACTTTAATAAGGTGTGGCCAAAGACAGAGGCTGGGTTGCCGAGATAGCCACTGACCAGAAAGAGACTGGTTGAGGTAACCTGCCCAGGTAAAGACCATTTGCTCAAGCGGGTACATTGCGATGGTTGCGGTGTATACTCTGGCAGGGAAACATGCTGTGAAAGCCAGAAATAGCGGGCAGGGAAACGACAGCGGGCATGAGTGTTGTCATCCGCTGACCAGGGTTGGGAATAGGCAGCCAGGGTAGCATGGAGTTCTGCCGCAGGATCTTGCTTGCCGTTTTGGGAAAGAAAAAACTCTTTGGTTAATACCTCGCTCTGCTCATCCTGACCATCTTTATAATGGAGGAGTTTGAGCCAAACCGGATTATGAGCAAGTGCTTGTACCTGATCCGGTGAGAAGTTGACAGGGGGCTTGATATCTGAATGATGTGCCCAGCCTGATTCTGGAGCAAGTCCCCAGAGCATCCATAATAGGGCGCAGGTAATACACGGGTGGATGAAAAAGAGGGCTTTGCGGGGGCTGGAGAGGAGGGGATGGGGCTGGCGGCAGGTATACGCCGACGCACGCATACAGCGTATACCTGGCATAGGCTGATCAGCTCCGGTTTTCCATTTCCTTGTGAAGAATATTGTACAGGTTTTCAGCCTTGGTAAAGAGGGTCTGTTGGGTATAATCAGCAGCTGCAACAGAATGGGCAAACTGCTTGCGAACGTCTTCCACAAAGGCTGTTTTCTCTTCCTGTTCAACCCCTGCCAGCGCAGTCAATGAATCAAGGTATTTGCCTTCTCCGGCTGCCAGCTCAACTTCCAGAGACTCATAGGCATCATGGACAAAAGTGGCCATACGGGCCTGTCCACCTGAGCAGGTCTCAGGAGATGAGATGTTGGAGGAAATAGCAGTGGTTCCCAAATCAAAGGTGACGTTGGTGATAGCAGCCACTACCGGGGTGCGGGGTGCGATGATTGCGCCGAGTCCACAATCTATATAGATCTCGGCAAATTCTCTGGCTGTTGCGGTTTGGGCAAGAGCTAAGGAGGCAGCACAACTCAGGGCAAGGAAGGTCAATTTTGGGGTACGCATGTCTCTTGTTCTCCTTTTTGTACAGAAGTTGAATGAATTGTAACATCATTTCTCTCTGCCAATAGTAGCCGGGAAGCTCTCTGCTGTCAATAATGCTTTGTTCCGAATTATATTTTGCTATCATTCTTCGTTCGCAGTACTATAGTATGATTAAACTTCAGCACGCTATGGTGAACAAATATGATTGATACGACAACACACTCCGTGGCTGCCATTATCCCGGCAGCAGGTTTGGGAACCCGGATGGGAGCTGGGATCCCGAAACAATTTCTTGAACTGGCTGGCGAGCCTGTCCTGGTTCGCACCCTGCGGGTTTTTCTTGCCCACCCGGCCATTGACCTGATTATGTTGATCCTTCCTCCTGTACATCTTGAAACCGGCAAAGATCAACTTATTCCTTTTCTGAGCAAAGAGGAACAGAGCAGGATTATATATGTGGCTGGGGGCGACACCCGTCAGCACTCGGTCCAGAACGGGATCAAAGCCCTGCCTGCTTCTATTGAGCGGATTTTTGTCCATGATGGGGCACGGCCTCTGGTCAAAGGGGAGATTATTGATAGATGCCTTGCAGGTATTGAGGAGCATGGGGCTGTAATTGCAGCGCTTCCGGTCAAGGATACCCTGAAAGAGGTTGATGAGGGTTGCACAGAGATTGTTGGCACTGTGGATCGCTCCCGACTCTGGCAGGCCCAGACTCCCCAGGCAATGGATCTCCATTTGCTGGAACGGGCCTATGAGTATGCTGCAGCCACTGGTTTTATTGGCACAGATGAGGCGTCTCTGCTGGAACACGCCGGGGTTTCAGTGAGTGTGGTGATGGGCAGTGAGGAAAATATTAAAATTACCCGGCCGGATGATCTGAAGATCGCAGCCGCTCTGCTTCGGAAGGGGTAGGGAAAGAAGAGGACGCTATGCGGATCGGACACGGTTTTGATGCCCATCGATTGACAAAAGGAAGGAAACTGATTCTCGGCGGGGTGGAGATTCCCTACGAGCTAGGGCTGGTCGGTCACTCGGATGCGGATGTCCTGGTTCATGCCCTGATGGATGCCCTGCTCGGTGCCTTGGGGGCAGGGGATATCGGGCGACATTTCCCGGATACGGATGAGCAGTACCGGGGCGCGGACAGCCTCAAGCTGCTTGAACGGGTCATGGAACTGGTCAGGGCGAAAAAGATGCACCTGGAGAACGCGGATATCACGGTGGTCTGCCAGCAGCCTAAACTTGCTCCCCACTTGGCGACCATGCAAAGCAATCTTGCCGCTGTTTGCGGAGTCTCACCGGAGCAGATCAATATCAAGGCCACCACCACAGAGAAGATGGGTTATACCGGGCGGGGCGAGGGGATTACTGCCCATGCAGTGGTGCTGCTCGCTGAGGCGGTATGATTGAAGGAGTGCTTATAAGCTGGGGTGCTACAGCAGCATGGTCGGTTTTTGGCCCGGTTTTGGAAAATATTGCTCAGGGTGTGGCGAAGGATGCGGCTAAAAGCTATGTCGGTAAATGCTTCGGCAGTGTATTATCGCCCCTGAACCGCAAGCCGCTGACCAAGGCAACCGGTCTCGCAGTGAAAGAGCTGCTCAAGCTGCTGGAAGATGAATTGCTGGATGCGGAGCTGGAGACCCGCGAGCTGGAGGTGATGCGTGATGTCGTTGCCGACTTTTTGGAGCAGGACGTTGTGCAGCAGGCCATCGGTTCTTTATTTCTGGAGCCGGGCTATTATCTTGATCCGGCCCTTTTTGTAAAAGCGTGGCAGGATACTCCTGATGCTCCGGCCCTGCCCAATGATTTTTCCTGGAAGCGAATCAGCAAACGCTTCAGCCGCGAGGTGGAGGCTATTCGAGATGATTCAGCGGAACTGCGGGAAACCTTTGCCCGTCTGCGTTCTGCCAAGGACAGCGAGGATTGGCAGAAAGGACGTGACCTACCTCCAGAGTTTGATCTGGACAAATACGCGGATGCTCTGGTGGAACGCTTTGCCAGCCTCGGTCTGGATAGCTTGGACACCGAGGGCGCGGCCTATAATGCGGTCCGCCTCTGGAACGTGTTTGTGCCCCAGTCCATCCGGGAATGTCAGAACTACCGACCGCAGTTGCTGGAGCTGCCCAAGGAAGAACAGCAACGCCTGATTCAGCAGGGTGAGGTCGATGCTCGCGAATTGGAGCTGCTGGAGCGCGAACGTCACGACCTGCGGCGGGCCTATTTTGACCAGACCCCGCGACCGGTCTTGGAGGTCTGCGCTGACCCGCAACTGCCCCGGCTCGTCATTCTCGGCGATCCCGGTTCCGGCAAATCTTCTCTGCTCCGCTTCCTGGCCCTGGAATGGGCACGAGATGAGGACGCCAACCGCCGTTATACTGCACCCCTACCTCTGCTCATCGAGCTGCGCGATTACAACCAGTGGGACTGCCCCAATGGTAAGGGCTTTGTCTCGTATCTGCATCATGCCCGTACTTGGCACCGTCTTAATCAACAGACCCTTGATGCCTTGCTTAAAATACCGGGCCGGGTTGTGCTCCTGCTGGATGGCCTGGATGAAATCTTTGATCCCAAGGAGCGTGAGCAGGCCATCAATGATATCCATCGCTTCAGCAATGATTACCCTGATACCCGGATTATCCTGACCTCTCGGGTGGTGGGGTATAAGACGCAGAGGTTGCGGGATGCAGAATTTAAAGACTTTATGCTCCAGGATTTGGATGAAGAGCAGGTTGAGCAATTTCTGGTTCTTTGGCATGAGACCACCTTTACGGATATCAATGAGGCCCAGCGCAAGCGGGAACGGCTGGCTAAAGCAATCAGGGAATCTAATCCTATCAAGCTGCTGGCGGGTAATCCTCTTCTCCTTACCTTGATGGCAATCATTAACCGTTATCAGGAATTACCCCGTGATCGGGTCTTGCTCTATGAAAAGGCGGCGGAGCTACTGCTTCAGCAATGGGAAACAGAACGCTCGTTGCAGGATTTCCCCGGCCTCAGCGGAGAGATCGACCTCCGGGCAAAGTCCGCCATTCTGCGCCGGGTGGCTCTGGCGATGCAGACCGCTGAAGGGCAGGAGGAAGGCCGGGCTGCCAATATCATTCAGGGCGAACGACTCGCCGGGCTGATTGAAGCCTATTTGCGGGAAGATCTTCATTTTGATCAGGCCCGTGCTGCGGCTAATGCCTTGGTTAAGCAATTACGGGAACGGAATTTCATCCTCTGCTTTCTTGGCGGTGACAGCTATGCCTTTGTCCACCGCACCTTTCTTGAATACTTCTGCGCCACCGAGTTTGTTCACCAGTTTGAAAAGAAAAAGAGCTTGAGCCTTGAGGAGCTGCTTGCTCTGTATGATAAATATTGCCGGGACGATGACTGGCAGGAAGTGCTGCGCCTGATCTGCGGGCAGCTTGATGAACAGTTTGCCGGGGAAATTATTGCGCACTTAACGGAGCAGGTGGATATGGAGGCGTGGGATGGGGAAACGCCGTTGCCGGAGTTGGTGCTGGCGGTTTGGTGTTTGAGTGAGGTGCGAAACCTAAAGCTTATTGAGGAGAAAATAGGAGTGGAGTTGCTGCTGAAGGTGATCCATTGTTTCCTTTCTGGGAGGAGAGAGATGGCTTCAGTGTCTGATCTTCTTACATCTTGTTATTCAGGATATTTCGCTAAACAATTACTTGTTGCAACTAAGAGTGTTGGGCCAGAATGGCCTGGGAAATCGAAGTTTTATTTTGATAGTACATGTGTAAAATATAGCGTGCCAAAAGGATATATACCATATAATAAAGAGGCGGTCGTTTTTTTCGCACATGTTTTGCAACAACGAGTTTTGGTCAACCAATTCTGTTTGGATGAAAATTGGGAGAATCGCCACAGCGGAGTGAAGATATTAAGTGAATACTGGCCTGATGATGAAACTCGCCAGCTGCTTCGTGAACGTGTTGTGCAGGATGAAGGGATTTCTATCCGTTATACGGCACTGGAGCAGATGGTCAAACACTGGCCGGATAGCGATACTCTTCAGTTGCTTAGTGAACGCGTTGTACAGGACGAGGATGGCTCTATCCGTAAGAGTGCGCTGGAGCAATTGATTGCACATTGGAAGGATGATAAGGGGCTTCAATTGCTCAAAGAACGTATTAATCAGGATGAGGATCAAGATGTCCGTAGCACTGCATTGACGTTGTTGGTCAGGCACTGGCCTGATGATGAAACTCGTCAGCTAATTAGAGAACTAGCACCAGTAGAAGGCACAGCTGCACTTTTGTACGGCAAAGAGTTTTCCCGTTTTGGTGAAGTTGTATTTCAAGAGTACGTAGAGTTTGACTACGGGTATCTCAATCCTCGTCAACCAATCTCCGCCGAACACATCCAAAAAGCCGCAGAAGAAGCCAATATTCCCCCGGACAAAATCGACGAAACCGTGCGTTCCCTTTCCGAACACATGGGCTGGGACATCACCAAAGGCAGCGAGGCCGGGAAGTTGCCCTAGGGCCGAAAGATTTTTCGCCCTTACTGTTTCTGTGCTATAATAAAATCGTTACGGAACAGCAACGCGAACAAAAACAGCAGCAAGGATACACGATATGGAACAAATAGTTGTCCAAGTACGGGATAAAGAAAAGGCCAAAATGCTGCTTGATCTGCTGACAGCGTTGGACTTTGTTGATTCTGTTCAGGCCGGTCAAAGCGAAACTTCTGAGCAGGATACCCCGGATGATTTCTTTTCCTTGGCAGGAATCTGGCAGGACAGAGATATTACTCAGGAGGCAATCCGTAAAGAAGCGTGGCCGAGGCAGGAGACATGATCCTCTGTGACACCAACATTCTGATCGAATTCTACAAAAATAATCCGCAGATTACAGAAGAGCTGCGCCAGATCGGCCCGAACCGCCTGGCTATCAGCGCGATTACCCAGGCCGAACTGTATTTCGGTGCTTTGAACAAAGCGGAGTTACAGCGCATCAAGCAACACCTTGCACTGCTGACCGGTTTTCCTCTGGATATCCCAATTTCAACCCGGTTTCTTCAGCTCATGGAAACCTATTCGTTAAGTCATAAACTGAGCCTGCCGGATGCGTTGATTGCGGCAACTGCCCTGTCGCATGATCTGTCTCTGTATACGTTGAACGTCAAAGATTTTCGTTTCATCTCCGGCTTGAACCTGCACCGCCCCGCAGCATAAGTGGAAGAGGAATCCGTGCGCTCGCTTTCAGAACACATGGGCTGGGACATAACCAAGGGCAGTGAAGCCGGGAAGTTTTCGCCTTGCCCTCTGCACCCGGTTTTCAACGTGCAAAAATAGAAAAATCTATATTTGAATGAGGGCGAGCATGTCCCGTCACCGGGGAATGATTCTTCGTCACAAGGGGGTCGTCCTGCGTCACCGAGGGATGATGCCTCGTCACAAGGGGATTGTTCTGCGTCACCGGGGGATCATGTTTCGTCACAAGGGGATTGCCTTGCGTCACTGGGAGATCATGCCTCGTCACAAGGGAATCGTCTTGCGTCACAGAGGGATAACGCCTCGTCACAAGGGGATCGCCCTGCGTCACTGGGGGATGATGACCATCCTCTTGTGAATGATGATCAATTTGTGTCGAATCATGACGAGATACTACCGAATGATGACAAAAATATTGCGTAGCGTCATGATTCCCTGCCTCGGAACGATTCTGCAACAGGTACGAGTGGTTCTGCAACGCCGCTGCATGATCCTGCGATAGGTACGGATCGTTCTGCACAAGAAAAGGATGACGCTGCGATCCTGCGGAATGATTCCGCACAGGGGGAGACCCTATCAGAACATCCGCACCGGGACATCACCAAGGGCAAGAAAGCTTGTAAGAAGGCTTTCCTCTTCAGCTTCTTTCCTTTTCGTTTCTCTTGAGCTTGCGTTCCGATTGGGCTACAATGCAGAGAAATACAAGGAGAATCGCTATGAATAAAACAGCAAGCGTACGGGCTCGTATTGAGCCTGACTTAAAAAATCGGGCGGAATATATTTTTCGTCAACTTGGCTTGACTACCACCCAAGCTATTACTCTGTTTTATAAACAGGTGGAACAAAGAAAGGGTCTGCCTTTCAGTGTAGCATTGCCCAATGAGTCTACCCGCAAGACTTTTGACGACACAGATGCCGGATGCGATCTGGTCGTTTGCGAGGATGCTGAAGATATGTTTAAAAAGCTCGGTATCTGATGCTGACTCCCGTATATACCCGAAAATTTGAACGGGACATCAAGCGTATGCGGAAGCGCGGGAAGAATATGGATAAAATCAAGCTGATTATCCGCTCTCTGGTTGCGGAAGAATCTCTTGATCCCATCCATCGGGATCATAGGCTCATCGGAAATTGGAAAGGGAGGCGGGAATGCCACATTGAATCAGATTGGCTGCTTATTTATCAATACCAGTCAGACAGTATTATCTTTGAGCGTACAGGTACCCATACTGATTTGTTTCGTAAATAGTCAATATGTTCCCTATTTTTTCTAGTGTTCAAGCTCTGCTTGGGCACAGACACCGTGAAGCTCCGCTTTATATCGGGTTGATCTTGTGCAATATCATTGAGGTGAAATTATGGGAGAATATGCAGTTCAACGACCATTGCAACGTCCGCCGGTGCATCCGGGGGAAATCCTGCGTGAGGATGTGCTTCCCTCGCTCGGTCTTTCTGTTAGCGAAACAGCTCGTCGGCTCGGAGTATCTCGTCAGCAGTTGCACCGTATTTTAGCAGGAACCCATCCTGTCACAACGGAAATGGCCTTGAGGATCGGCAAATTTTCCGGCAACGGTCCTGGCCTCTGGCTACGTATGCAGCAAGCCTATGATTTATGGCATACCGAACACCGAATACAAGAGGAGTTGGCTCACATTGAAACAGTTGTCCGGACCTCCTGAGGGAATATCTACTCTGTTGCCAAAGCGTCGGGTGATATACCCGTACATATATAACACTCACGGAGCAACATCATGGAATGGGCTGAAGTCATAGGTAATCCCCTGTTTGCTCGCGCGCAAGGACAGGGAGAGTGTGGTGTAGATTTTATGTCCTTGGCAGGAATCTGGCAGGACAGAGATATTACTCAGGAGGCAATCCGTAAGGAAGCGTGGTAGAGACCGACTCTGGACCTGCTTTCAGCCTTTAACGAAAGAGGAGATGACGTGACGAAATTGAAAGAAAAGATTGTAAATGAAATAAATGCGATGAACATGAATGAACTGGTCGTTGTTTATGAACAGATTCAACTGCTGCAGGCCATGAAAGGGATTGCCAAACGTCCTGAAACCTCTTCTGTAGAAACAATCCTTGAGATGACCGCCTCATGTCCCGGTTCGTGGGCTGAAGTGGCTCTTGAAGAGAGGGCGGATCGTCTATGAAGAGCTATTATCTCGACACGTCTGCGCTGGTCAAAATTTATCACCGGGAAATCGGTACAGAGACGATGCTTGGACTTTATCGCGGCTCGGATACATTATTTATCTCAGAGCTTGCGAAAATCGAGCTGTTATCGACTGTGTATCGTAAATACCGTGAACACGGCATCACGCAGGAAACTCTTGAAGCCCTGGTGCAGAAGTTTGAGGATGATCTTGATCGCAGGTATCAGTTAATCAAGTTTTCCTCCTTGGTTATCGCAGAAGCTTGGGAATTCCTTCGCAGTACAGCAGAGAATCGGGGACTCAGAACCCTGGACAGTTTGCAGACGGCATTTTTTAAGACATACTGCGATTCGGCAACAATTTTTGTCAGTGCAGACACTGTTCTTGAAAATTTAGTGAGCGAAGCAGGATTTCAGACCTTGATTCCTGTGGAATAATACGACCGGAGTAAAGCTGGCTTGAGGCGATATGATGAAGACAAGAAAAAACGGAGCAACATCATGGAATGGGCTGAAGTCATAGGCAATCCCCTGTTGCAGAATCTCCCCTTCAAGATTGAGCTGAACCGCTTCGGCAAAATCCTGATGAGTCCTGCGTCTAATCAGCACGGACGCATTCAAGGCCGCATGGCAGCCAATCTCATCAACAAACTGCCCAACGGTGAGGTTATCACAGAGTGCTCTATCCAAACCTCGGAAGGCGTCAAAGTGGCTGATGTGGCTTGGGCCTCAGATGAGTTTATCCGCACTTTTGCCTACGAAACCCCATACCCCAAGGCCCCGGAAATATGCATTGAGATTGTTTCCCCGTCAAACTCCAAAGTAGAAATCTCGGGCAAAGTAAATCTTTATCTGGCAAAAGGTGCCCAAGAGGTTTGGGTGGTGTACGAGGATGGCAAAATCACGACCTACAGTCATGTCGGAGAAATCGAACAAAGTGCGTTGGCCCCTGATGCGCAAAACCTGTAAGGACAGAAAATAATGCAGCACGAACTGATCAACCAGGAACGGCTTGCCCAGACCTTTATTCGCCTTTGTGAAACCGACAGCCCCTCCCGTAAGGAAGGGCGCATGGCTGCTCTGGTCACAGAAATACTCTGCGAGCTTGGTGCAGACCCTCCCTTTGAAGATGATTCTGCCACGCAAACCGGTTCGGAATGCGGCAATTTGATTTTCCGTTTTGCAGGCGATCCAGACCTGGAACCGCTGTTCTTCAATTGCCACCTCGATACGGTGGAACCCTGCATCGGCATCAAAGTGGTGCGCAAGGATGATATTTTCACCAGCCTGGGCGACACCATTCTGGGCAGTGATGATAAATCCGGGATTGCCGCCATGATTGAGGCCCTGACTGTGTTGCGGGAGAATACGCTTTCCCATGCGCCCATGGAGTTTATCTTCACCACCTGCGAGGAGATCGGTCTGCTCGGGGCCAAGGCCCTGAACCCGAACCATATCCAGGCCAGGATGGGCTATGCCCTGGATTCCACCGGGTTTGGCAGGGTGATTGTCGGAGCACCTGCTTCAAATCGGCTTCGTATTAAGGTCAAAGGCATGGCAGCCCACGCAGGTTTAAGTCCGGAACAGGGCATTAATGCTATTACATTAGCTGGGCAGGCCCTTGCAGCCGCTCCTTGTGGCCGGATTGATGAAGAGACCACAGCTAACTTCGGCACCATTCATGGCGGGGCAGCCTCTAATATTGTTGCCGAAGAGGTGGTGATTGTGGGTGAAGTGCGCAGTCATTCCCCGGAAAAACTGGATAACCTGACCGCAGAGATTGAGCAGGCATTTTGCAAGGTGATTGATGAATGGAGTGATCCCACAGGCGAGGCCCGTGGTGTTCCGGAATTGGATTTTCAAGTCAAGCAGGATTTTCCAGCTATGCAGCTCTCGGCTGAGGATGCGGTGATTCAGCGGCTTGATGCAGCAGCAGCTCAGGTCGGTATTCCCATGGGGCATGAGATCGCTGGCGGTGGCAGTGATGCCAATATTTTTAATGGGGCTGGTCTGCCCACTGCCATTATTGCCTCCGGCATGACCCATGTTCATTCCACTGATGAGCAGGTCAGTCTTGAGGATATGAGCAACTTAACTGCCTTGGTGCTGGCCTTGGCCAGCAATTGAATAATACAATTTCAGGCAGGAGCGTAGGGGCAGGTCCCTGTGCCTGCCCATTTATTGCATGGGAACATTCAGGGCGAACACAGGGATTCGCCCCTACACGCCTTGCATACTCTTATCAGAAATACTATGTCAGTCATACTCGAACAGAATCGAACCTCAGCAGCTGAAGCCAGCACTGGACAGCAGGATGTCTTTCTACAACGCATCCCGGATGCAGTGTATCAGGAGATGGTAGAGACCTTTTCCCGGAAATATCATTTTCGCAACGGCCTGGAAAATGGTGGCAGGATGCGGCTTGCCAATTATTTTGTTGGCATCAGCGCAACCCTGGCCCGGAGTTTTAATCAATTCATCGCCGCGATTGAACAGGAAGCAACCAACGATCGCCTGCCTGCTTTTCAGCCTCCCAATGGTTTTGCCCCGCAAAAGGAGAACCTGTTACCCATAGAGCAGGGCGGTGGTTTTTCCATGGGCAGTTTTGATATGGCCGTGACCGATGATGGTCTGCGTAATATTGAGCCCCAGGCCGTTGCTACCTATCCTATCAGTGCAGCTTTGTTGAACAGGATGCTTGTGCAGCATCTGCCTGATATTGAGAAGATTGAGAATGCCTTTCTTTTTGCCGATGGTCCGCAGGTGACTTGGGATGATTTCCTGAACGTCTATCGGAACATGCTGGGCGGGGAACAGGGCGAGCCTGTTGTGCTCACAGACCGAAAGGTGCAGGAGCAAAAGACCAATTTTGAGTTTTATGCCACCCAGAAAGAGCTTGGCCTCCCCATTGATATTGTAGATGTAGAGGATTTTTACGAGCAGGACAGAGGCCTGTATTATCGGAATGCATCTGGTGCGCCGGTGCGGATCAGGCGTTTGTACAGCCGGATCATCCTGGCTGATGCCTTGTTTTTGGAAGATTATCCTGATGGTTCATCCTGGCAATACCGTTTTGATAGAGCATATAAAGAATTAAAGTTGATTAATCACCCGATCAAACAATTCCTCGTCTCCAAGCGACTGGCACCCTCTTTGGATCATCTCTATAACCCAAGCTGTTATGAACTCGCTGAGGTCGCATCCTCCTTTCGTCAGGGAATTCTGGCCTATGATGACTATGTGTGGAAGCATAAATGGGGGGCTGCTGGTCATCGTCTTTTTTTGCGTCCATCTGAGAGGGTGCTTGATGAGCTGGCTGAGGTGCTGGACGAATATATTGCCCAGAAAAAAGTGGATTATACAACCTTTATCACCGATGATGGACAGGAGAAGATCGTTGAGCTGCGCTTTATGACAGCCCGTTACAATGAGCAAACTATAACCGTGCCTATGGCCCGAATAGGACATGTGGATCGGGATCAGGCAGGACGAAAGGCCTATAAGGTTCATTTTGGTGATAATAATATGGGTGGATACGGTTTTAGTCCGGTCCTTATTTTTAATGAATAAAGCCTGTCTCGCCCCCTTGGGGGCGGGACAACAAGGCATGAAGAAAGGGAGGCAAGGAAGATGCAGATTTATGCAAACCTGGCAGAGAGCGTAGGCAAAACCCCTTTGGTGCGTCTGGGCAGGATCGGGGCGAATTGTGCAGCAGAGATCGTGGCGAAGCTGGAATCCTCCAACCCTTTGGGGAGTGTCAAGGACCGTATTGCTGTGGCGATGGTAGATACTGCTGAGAAAGACGGTCTGCTCACGCCCAAGACCACGGTGATTGAGCCTACCTCGGGGAATACCGGTATTGGGCTGGCCTTTGTCTGTGCTGCCCGTGGCTATCGATTGATCCTGACCATGCCGGAAACCATGAGCGTGGAACGACGGAAGCTCCTTGCCTATCTCGGGGCAGAATTAGTCCTGACACCAGGGGCTGGAGGCATGAAAGGGGCTATTGGCCAGGCAGAAGAACTGCTGGAAGAGCATGCGCCAAGCTGGATGCCCAATCAATTTGCCAACCCAGCCAATCCAGCCATGCATCAGCGGACAACCGGGCCAGAGACCTGGGAGCAGACGGACGGGACCGTGGATATTCTGGTTGCCGGGGTAGGGACTGGAGGTACCATCACTGGAGCAGGGCGTTTTCTCAAAGAACAGAATCCGGATATTCAGGTGGTGGCTGTGGAACCAGTTGATTCACCGGTTCTGTCTGGTGGGCAGCCTGGGCCTCATAAGATTCAGGGGATTGGAGCCGGTTTTGTGCCGGAAATTCTGGATCAGTCTCTGCTTGATGAAATTGTGCAGGTAACAAATGAGGAGGCCATGCAGGCCGCCCGATGTCTTGCCAGGCAAGAGGGGATTCTCTGCGGAATATCTTCCGGTGCGGCAGCAGCTGCTGCCTTGAAAATAGGGGGCAGGGCAGAAAATCAGGGGAAACGGATTGTGGTTATGTTGCCCGATACAGGTGAACGTTATTTGAGCACGGAGCTGATGAAACTTGCATGAACACATATCAGTCTTTTTCCTCTTCTTTGCTGTGGGCCACATTCAGGAGGTCATTAACTAACCCCTGCATCCTGGCTGCTGAGTCACGGATAGCATGGAGATGTTTGTCCTGTTCCCGGCGTACCTCGGGATAGTTTTCATCAGAGAGCAGCTCTGACATGGAGATGATAAACCCCAAAGGGTTTTTCAGATCATGGGCAGCCATACGGAGAAAACGATTTTTGAGACGATCCAGCTCCAATAAACGGTCATTGGCCTCTACCAGACGTTTGCCCACCGCTATACGACTTTGCAGTTCACCAACATGGACAGGCTTGCTCAGGAAATCATGGGCACCTTGATCAAGGGCGTGGACAGCATCCTCCTTATCTGACTTACAGGTCAAAAGGATGGTGTAGGTTAACTGTTCATTGGGGTTATCCTGCAAACGGGAGCAGATTTCCACTCCGTCAAGACCAGGCATCATCCAGTCCAGTACTGCTATTCTGGGTGGGTCCTGGCTGCGGAGAATGGTCATCGCCTCTAAGCCATCCCTGGCCTCGACAACCGTGTATCCCCATTTTGTGACACAGGTTTTGAGGAGGGTTCTGGTTGAGATTTCGTCGTCAGCGATGAGAAGTTTCATGAGAGAAATATTGGTTACAAGACAAGGTCAAGGGGCAGGTGTCTCTGACGACATTCAGCTGCTCCACAGCTTTTTGAAAACAGAGAGTACATGTAAATAGTAAAGGAAGCGCATTGCGAAGTCAATAAGAAGAACTCCTGGATTGTGCGATAACAAGGTATCGTTTCAGCAGGCCTTTTATGCTACCCGGCAGGATATCGTTTGTTTTTACATGAAGGAGAGGAATGGAAAATTTTAACAAACTCCGATTTGGAACCGTGTATTTCAGAAGTGCTGGTAGAGGTCTTGTTGTGTTTTTTGTTACTGTGGCAATATATTGTGTACCAGGAAGAGTAACTGGAATATACCTGTTGGTTTCGCAATAATTTGCTTTCCCTTCACGAACCGATTATTCTTCGTAAAAAATATCCTCTTGGTATAATTTTTGTCTCTCTCCAGAGGGGCCATAGGAATCAAGCATGAAAAGGTTTTATGGAACACAAGAAACGTATTTCCGTTGTTATCCCTGCTTATAATCACGAAAAATTTATTGGTGCGGCTGTGGATTCCGTGCTCAGCCAGACCTGGGAAAACCTGGAATTGATCGTGGTTGATGATGGGTCCACCGATAAAACCGGGGAGCTTGTTCAAGCCTACACAGATCCTCGTTTATCGTATTATTATCAGGAAAATCAGGACGCTTTTAATACCATTAACCGGGGAATGAGTCTGGCCCAAGGCGAGTATATTGCGATCCTGAATTCCGATGATATCTATGCCAAAGATCGGTTGGAAAAACTTGTGGCGCATCAGCAGGCAAGCAATGCGGCCTGTTTATTTACTGATGTTATTCCCATCTGCGATGCAGGTACGGTATTTACAGACCCGGAATTTGGTTGGAATAGCTGGCATCATAAAAATCGGAACTGGTATTTTGCCTGCGAAGATCTGTATACAGCTTTTCTCAAGGGCAATTTAATGGTAACCACATCAAATCTGTTTATGATCGCAGAGGCTGTACATCGGGTCGGCAAATTTTGTTCTCTGCGTTACCTGCATGATTATGATTATATCTTCAGGATGATGCTGGCCTTTCCTGATCAGGTGCATTATGTAGCTGATGAACAACTCCTCTATTACCGCATCCATGATGGCAATACTCTTGGGGAGGCAGCGATTATTGGGCGGCAGCAGGATATACAGGTCATTCAGAAATACATGCTGGCAGCCCTACCCGGAGAATCAAGAATGATAGCCTCCGCAGGGACAAAGCGTCTGTTAGAGCTGCGGGATGAGCTGGAGCAGGTGCAAGGGGAACTGGCGGGTCAGGCTGAACCCAGTGTGCGGGAACAGGGGCGTCTGTTGTTTTCGGCAATCAAATACAAGCTGCGTAAAAAACTGCGCTGATTACAGAAGAGAGGAGGTACAGATGGAATGGAATCAGGTTCTCGAACACCCGTCTCTGCAAAATATACCGTTTAAGATAGAACTTGATGAGTGGGGGAAAATTGTGATGACACCGGCATCGAATCTGCACGGCAATCTTCAGGTGAAAATTGCTCTGAAGCTCATGCAATGCACAAAAGAAGGCGAGGTCTCTGCCGAAATCAGTATTCAGACCTCAAAAAACGTCAAAGTAGCGGACGTTGCCTGGGCTTCCGCTGAGTTTATCGCCCAACACGGTTTTACAACACCGTATAGTATGGCACCGGAGATATGTGTTGAAATTATCTCACCCGGAAACATGAAAGGAGAGATGGCGGAAAAAAAAGAGCTGTATCTTGCCAAAGGGGCAAAGGAAGTATGGTTCTGCGATGAGAACGGTGACATGGAGTTCTTTAGCTATAAAGGCAGGATTACGGAGTCAAAGATATGCCCTGAGTTTCCTGCGAATATTTATGCGTGATTATTTGATTATTTTAATATGCAGCGAAAAAAACATCTTGAGCAGCTCAAGAAAGAACAATTTGATATTCTGGTGATCGGCGGCGGCATTACCGGGGCCTGTATTGCCCATGATGCGGCTTTGCGTGGTTTTTCCGTAGCTTTGATCGAACGTCAGGATTTTGGTGGTTTTACTTCCTCTGCTTCCTCAAAATTGCTGCATGGAGGTATTCGCTATCTGCCCATGGGACAGGTCTGGAAGGTGAGGGAATCTGGCCGTGAGCAGATGATCTTTCAGCAGCTTGCGCCTCATCTTGTCAGCTGGAAACCCTTTTTGATTCCCACAGAGCATGGTTTGAGTCTGACCAAGGGGGCCTGGGCCCTCAAAACAGCAATGAAGCTCTACGGCCTTTGTCATTTTGGGCTGAAGGATTTGTTGGATAATCCGGCCAGAAAGCCACCACAGGGGCCATTTCTTGGTGTTGAAGAAGCCTTGGCCGCAGCTCCTCAGCTGAACAGTATAGAGCGGTTAAGCGGTGCCCAGGTGCTCTTTGAATCACATATGCACAGCTCTGAGCGGATGACCCTGGCTTTTCTCAAGACTGCGGTCAGCAATGGTGCAAGGATGGCAAATTATGTGGAGGCTGAACAGTATCTGAGTTCGGCTGGTCGGATTGAGGGCGTAGTTGTACGTGACGCCCTGACTGATGAGCAGTTTTCCCTGCGAGCACGTCTGACCATTAACTCAGCAGGCCCGGCGACCCAGGCCCTGAATCGTTCCGTGCCTGGTCTCCAGCTTCGGATGAAGAAAGAACTCACCGGCTTTGCCCGAGGCGTCCATCTGGTGACCCGTCAGGTCCATCCGGAATACGCCTTAGCCCTGACCACCCGTAAGAAAACTGAGGGTTTTGTTACCAGAGGCGGGCGGCATTTTTTCATCATCCCTTGGCGTGGCCGCTCTCTCATCGGCACCACCAACGTACCCTTCAAAGGAACCTTTGATCAGGTCAGGGTGACGCAAAAGGATATTGATGATTTTCTTGTTGATATCAACGAGGCCCTGCCGGATTTGCATCTCACCCGACAGGATGTCCATTATGCCTATACTGGCTTGTATCCTCTTATAGTGCGTAATATTGAAGAGGATAAATATCAGGGAACCGGTGAGTACCAGCTGGTGGATCATGAAGCTACAGACAAGACGCCAAGGCTCATTACCTCTTTGGGTGCTAAATTCACCACGGCCAGGAATGTGGCGGAAAAGACTGTTGATTTGGCTGCACAAAAGTTCAGCGAGCAGAAGAAGCCCTGCGGTACAGTTGCAACGCCCCTGTTGGAGGGAACTATTGCTGACCTACCTGCTTTTATTGAAGAGAAACAGGCACAATATAAGGATCTGCTTTCCGCTGAGACTGTAGAGCATCTGATCCGTTATCATGGGACAGAGATTGATCGAATGATGAATCTGGCCGTTGGTCGTCCTGAACTCCTGCAACCTCTTTCTTCCAAACTTTCTACCCTTGCGGTGGAGGTGTTCTACGCTGTGCAAGAGGAAATGGCAATGCATCTGGATGATGTTTTTTTTCGCCGTACCGGTGCCGGAACCATTGGCCAGCCCGATGAGATAACCTTGGAACAAGCTGCCGGCCTGATGGCTGCTGAACTCGGGTGGAGTGAGGACCAGAAGCACGAAGAAAAGAGCAAGGTGCTTGCCCGTTATGAGTATGGAGATAATGACGGGCAACGTAGTACAGAGTGAGCAGAATGAGCAGAGTGTGTGAGGATGAGTAATCAGAACCTTGAGCAGCATAAAACTGTGCTGCACATTGCTCCCACCCCGTTTTTTGCCGACCGGGGTTGCCATATCCGGATCCGTAACGAGGTGGAGGCCCTGGCTTCGTATCCGTACCGGATCATTATCTGTACCTACCATCATGGCAATGATGTGGAGGGGATGGATATCCGGCGTATTCTTTCAGTGCCTGGTTATACCAAATTGGATGCGGGTTATTCGCCCTTTCGTTTTCTGGCCGATTTTTTACTCTTCTTTCTCGTTCTGAAAACAACGTGGCAGGAACGCCCCTCTCTGCTCCATTGCCACCTCCATGAAGGAGCCCTGATAGGCTGGGCTGTGAAACTCTGTCTGTTCCGGAGAAAGATCAAGGTGCTGATGGATATGCAGGGCAGTCTTTCCGGGGAACTGGCTGCCTATAAGGCCTTTGATAGCTTCTCCTTTCTCTTGAAGTTTTTTCGTGCTGTTGAAGGGATTATCTGCCGGATGCCGGATTTCTTTTTCTGCTCTTCCCAACAGAGCTGTCAGGTGCTGCAAAAGGAGTTTCAAGTGCCAACGGAGAAGATTCAGTTGCTGCAGGATATTGTTCCTGATGCTTTTTTTCAGACCTCTGCATCAGAGCAACTCCGGTCTGTTCGTTTTCAGGGGCTGATTCCCCAGGGAAAGCAGGTAATCCTGTATACTGGCTCTTTATTACCGGGAAAAGGGATGCAGCATATCCTGGAAGCCATGAGGATTCTTTGTGCTCACCGTGACGATCTTTTTTTTGTCCTGGTCGGTTACCCCCTGGAACCTGCAGAAGCGTACATCCGCCAGCATAAGCTGGAGTCATCCTGTCTGCTGCCGGGTCAGGTGGCCTATTGTGATCTGAGCGACTGGTTGGCCGTAGGTGATCTTGCCCTGGAACCCAAGGAGGCAGATTCCGGGGAGGCCAGCGGGAAGCTGCTCCATTATATGGCTGCCGGATTACCGGTGGTCTGTTTCGCCACAGAAAACAACCGAAAAATGTTGAGCGAAGCTGGCTATTATGCACCTTCCTGTGATGGGCAGGGATTGGCGACTGGCATAGAAGCAGCCCTTGCTGATGGAGCGCAGGCCAGCAGACGGGGAGAGCAGGGGCGGGAACAGGTTCAGAGTCAGTATTCCTCAGCTGTTGTGGGGCAGGTTCTTCATGAGGTATACAGGCGGTTTATCCATCCTTCAACCAACATCTCAGGTTAACAGAGATGGTTTTCAGCTCTGTTACCTTTCTTTTTCTTTTTCTGCCGGTTGTCCTGGTCGGTTATCTCTGTGTCGGCAGGAAAGGACGTAATCTGTTTTTGCTTTTATCCAGTCTTGTCTTTTATTTCTGGGGTGAGCAGCTCTTCGTCTTTGTCATGCTTGCCTCTATTGCGATGAATTATATCTTTGGCCTTCTTTTGGACCGAGTAGGGAGACAAAGAAGCAGATCCGGCAAGATCTTACTGGCAGCCGCTCTTACTGCCAACCTTGGTATGCTCGGCTTTTTCAAGTATGCAAATTTTGCCGTGGATAACCTTAATATGTTACTCGGCCAGCTTGATATACCTCTTATCCATCTCAGCGATGTGCATCTTCCTATAGGTATTTCCTTTTTTACCTTTCAAGCGATGTCCTATCTTGTTGATCTGTACCGTCGGAAATGCAGGGCGCAAAAAAATCCGCTCTATCTCGGGCTGTATATCTCTCTTTTTCCCCAACTCATTGCTGGGCCTATTGTTCGCTACCGTGATATTGCGGAGCATATAAAAAAACGTACAGTTGGTCTGCATGATTTTGCCTGTGGCACAGAACGATTTATTTTCGGTTTAGGAAAAAAAGTCCTGATCGCCAATCCCATGGGCTTGATGGCGGATCATATTTTCGGTATGCAAATGCATCTGCTTTCAACCGGCACGGCCTGGCTGGGTGTTGTCTGTTATACCTTGCAGATTTATTTTGATTTTTCAGGATATTCAGACATGGCCATCGGCCTTGGGCGCATGTTCGGGTTTCACTTTCTGGAGAATTTTAATTATCCCTATATCAGTCGGTCTATTCGTGAATTTTGGCGGCGCTGGCATATTTCTTTATCAACCTGGTTCAGGGATTACCTTTATATTCCCTTAGGGGGCAACCGACACGGCAGTTTGCGGACGGCTTTGAATTTGTTATTAGTTTTCTTGCTTTGCGGTCTTTGGCATGGTGCGAGTTGGAATTTCATCCTTTGGGGCCTGATGTACGGTTTTTTTCTGGTTGCAGAACGGGGGTGTTGGGGCCGGATCGTAACCGGTATGCATCCGATTGGGCAGCATTGTTATACCCTGCTGGTGGTGATCAATGGCTGGGTATTTTTTCGCCTCGAGCAATTAACAGAGGCAGGTTCTTATTTCTCTGTTATGTATGGTTTGTCGGGAGCAGAGAGGATGCATCCTCGCATCAGTATGGACTGTAATGCGTTATTTATCTGTTCATTTGTAGCCGGTATTCTGCTCAGTCTCCCGTTGTATCCCTGGCTGCGGACATACTGGAGGGCTTGGATGCAAGAAAAATACCTTGCCGCCGTATCTGTGCAGGTTGTAAAGCTGGGTTTCATCTTGACGGTTTTGTTGCTTTCAGCCGGATCAATTTCTGTTGGAGCGTATAATCCTTTTATCTATTTTAGATTCTAAGATCATGAGCTTTACGAGACGAGTTTATCCGGCAGCAGTTTCTGGCATTTTTTTGCTTTTTCTCCTCTTGCCCTTTTGTCTGTTTATGGTAGGCCCGCGTAAGGAAATTTCAGAAGCGGAAAAACGAAAGCTTGCTGTTTTTCCCGAGATAGTTCCGACCATGACCGGATTGACTGAATTTCCGAAGAAATTTGATGCATTTTACAGGGATCATTTCGGGTTGCGTGATAACCTCATCAGATTATATAACCTTCTTTCTTTGAAGATTTTTCATGTATCACCTTCTGATTTTGTTCTTAAAGGAAAGGAAGGCTGGTTTTTTTATATTGGCGAAGGGGTGTTTGATGATTTTAGCCGGATGGAGCATATTGATCAGATCTCCCTTGAACAACATGCTGCAACACTGATTGACCGGCGGAATTGGCTTGCCAGTTTTGGCGTGAGATATCTTTTTGTTCCGGTTCCTAATAAAATTTTTCTCTATGATGAATATCTCCCTGACAGAGTGCAAGGTGTCAGAGGAATGAATTTTTACGAGCAATTTACCGCTTTTTTAGAGCGAGAGATTTTTTTTGAGGATTTTATAAATCTTTATCCCGTATTACGAGACAATAAACAGGCAGAGCGGCTTTATTTTAAAACCGATACCCATTGGAGTAATGCCGGAGCCTTGCTGGCTTTTAATCAGATTATGAAGCGATGTTCTGATTGGTTTCCTGAAGAGAGTGCATCTGTGATTGAGAAAGAGATTGAGCGGGAGAATGTAACGTTTTCAGGTGATTTGGCTCGGCTTATGCATCAGGAAGGAGAAGTGACGGAACAGGTTGATGTTTTTAAGATAAAGAAACCCTGCGCTGAGAAAAAAAATACTCATCCCTCCCCGACCTCGCAGTATTTGCAGGAAGCTGATATTTCTGCTTCGAGACTACCCACTGAAAATGGCTGTCTGGATAAGACTTTGACAGCTCTTATTGTGCATGATTCCTTCGGTATTCCTCTTCAACGATACTTTAACGAACGCTTCAAACGTGTTATTTATTCTCGACAGATTAAGCTTGATAAGCTGCAGAAGTTGATAGTCGGAGAGCGACCCGACATTGTTATCGAAATATGGGTAGCGAGGAATCTCGGCAGAGCACTTGCCCCGAATCCGGCTGAATGGACGACTAAAGTGCTTGAGGAGCAATATGCGGCGTCCGAGACAGTACGTATGCGTATAGACGGGTCATTGGATTTACAAAGGATCTCCTTGCGTAACCATGTCAGTTTGGAACGCCATGCTGATGGATTGCTGATCCATGCGCACGGTAACGATCCGTTTTTTGTGCTTCCGTTCACGCCCCCGGAAAAGCCTGAACGCTATTTGGTTGAAGTTGAAGTAGATGCTCCACAGAACACTACCTTTGCCTTGTATTTTACCATTGGAGAAAATACCAGGGATATAGCACCACAACAAGTGGTGGAGCAGAAAATACATAAAGGAAAAAACCGGTTGCTCTTGCGCTTACCTCATCCAGATGTTCGTGGTTTGTTGCGTATTGATCCTGGCAAAAAGGCGGGTAACTATCTCCTTCGTTCTCTGACAGTGAAGGGTGTTGCTCATTAAGGTGAGTAGATTTTTTTTTTGCACGTTCTGTATGATGATGACGAAACAAGACCCCACCAAAAGAAGCCCTCAACCCGAGCATGAAACCAAGTTTGTTTTTCATAATATCCAGGCCCCGACCCTGATTCGCTGGTTACAACTACGTTGTCTGCCAGACCCGAATTTTCCAACAGGGATTATCTCAAGTATTTATTATGATACCAAGGATTGGTTGCTTCTCTATGAAAAATTTAATAGCGATTATTATAAGACCAAATTCAGGGTTCGTTGGTATGAAGGGATTGGGCATGATGTGTTTGGTGAAAACAGGGTAAACGAATCCCCTCCTGATTGTTCTTTTGTGGAGGTTAAGTACAAGATCGGAGCCACCCGTGAAAAGATGCGTTTTGCAAGCAGATATACGGGCAAGGAACTTGCTGCTAAACCATTAAGCGACCCTGATTTGCTGGAATTACAACAACAGGCCCGGAAAAAGGGGGCCAGGATTCCCTTCTCGCTTTACCCGGCCTTTCAAATACAGTACAAACGACGCAGGTTTCTTGAGCCAAACACCCGTTGCCGGGTATGTATTGATTATGATATCCAGGCCCCACGGGTGAATGGTCAAATGTTGACCTCTGCCAAGCCCCAGGCTGTTCTCAATACCGGAGTTGTTGAGGTAAAGGGTCATATTGCTGATTTGCCAGGTAGTCTGCACCAACTTACAGCCCTTGGCTGTCGTAAACAGGCTTTTTCAAAATACGGCAGCTGCTATGCATTATTAACAGGGTTGTTTTTTTAAAAAAGAGTATTCCCCGCTGTAAGGGCGAAAGGATGAATAAATAATAAGGAGACATACGTGGAAGAGTTACTCACATCCCTTTCCGGTTTTGGCAGCAATAGAATGGAACAGGTAGGTTTTTTGCCGTTCTTATTTTTAATGCTGATTTCGTTGCTCAGCTCTGTCTTTATTTCGTTTTTATACACAAGGTTTTACAGTGTACGGGCAACGGGCAGTCAGGTGCATCGGGCCTTTCCACTCATCGGCATCTCTATTACAGCTATTTTTATCAGTATTCAGTTCTCCCTGCCCCTCTCCCTGGGCTTGCTTGGGGCCTTGTCCATTGTTCGTTTTCGTACCCCTATTAAAGAGCCTGAAGAGATCGGCTTTATCATGCTGGTTGTTGCCTCATCCCTTTGCTGTTCCACCTTTAATCTCTCGTTTTTGGCGATCTTATTGATTGTTTGCGTGATTGCCCTGCTGGGAATGCAGTATTTTCAGCGGATTTTTAAAGGCGCAATGAATGATGGCATCATTATTCTGACCTTGGCCTCAGATGACTTTCAGGAAAAGAGCAGCTTTATTTTCCAGACACTGAAAGAGGAGATCCCACAAGGACGGATTGACAGTATTACAGATAATAATGGCGAGACGGTTATTTCTTATAACTTTATCCGGATGGAGCAGGAAGCTTTTCTGCAATTGCAGGCTAAGCTGAAAAACGGACAGCACGATGGGGTTGGTTCGATCGGGGCAAATATGTTCTATAATAAACAGGGAGCAATTTAGGCCTGTTGGGAAATGGTGGAAGAATGAGATCCTATGGCCTTATTGTCTGCTGTCTCTGTGGCTTTGCTCTTGGCGCCTGTTTTTTGGAAAAAGAGGCTTTTTTTGCTGATTTGAAAACGGCATTGCAGGGGCAGGAAATTCCCAGCTCAATCCTTGACGTTGGCAAGATGGGAAAGATCCTGAAAGAAAGAGGACTGATCAAGACCATGCCCAAGGAGGAACTTTTTTCATCAGCGACTGCGTTAGATTTCACGAAATCGCTTCTGACGATAGAGCTTGAGATCCCAGTTGCTACAGAGCTTCAGGTATTCTGGACAGAGAAAAAAGAGCAGAAGTACGACATCGAACGAAGCAGCAGCGTTGCTATTGCTAGCGGACAAAAAGATTATCTCCTCACCCTTCCTCCCTTGTCTGAGCTGCGTCTGCTGCGCATTGATCCCACGACAAAACCGGCTGATATAAGAATACGCCGCATAATCCTGTACTCTGCTGAGCATGAGATCGTGTTATCTCCTGGGGACGGTCTTGATCTGTTGAAGCCCTTAGCAGGTATCAGTTCCATGCATCATGATGGTGATGGGGTATCGTTCACAGCTCTGGATGCTGATGCCCAGCTTGAACTACAACTGGATGATGTACGTGGCCCCAGAAAGATAGAGCAGCTTGCGTTTCCACGGAAACGCAAGAAAAGCCTGTATCGGCATGTTGTTGATGACGGGTCACAATCCTTTCCCAGCAGCCAGGTTATTACGCAAGAGCATTTCAAGGAGAACTGGCCCATCCTTTCCCTTGTTATTGATGAGGCGAATCTCTATCATCCTGATACAGGTCTCCTTGCCAATAAGACAGCCCGTGGGCGTCAATGGGAACGCCCAGCCTATTGCTCATACTTTGATGAGCATGGCAAGTTGCGTTTTGCCTCAATGGTGGGGATGAGAATGCATGGTGGCAAGCGGATGCAGCTTTATAGCAGCTTTCGTTTGTATTTTAGGAAAGAATACGGTCAGTCTCGCTTTTCTGCCTTTCAGCCTAAGATAGGGTTTAGTACAACAACCGAACCTGTTAAACGCCTGGTGGTCCATCATACTGCCTGGCCTGAAGGAGGATGGTATTTTAATAATACCCTGGCCTATGATATTGCCCGGCGTATAGGCTGTCAGGTCCCGGAAACCCGTTTAGCGCTTCTGTACCTGAACGGTGTTGAGCAGGGAATATATTTTTTCGTGCCCCATTTGGGAGAGCGGCTGCTGGAAACCTACTTTGGTCATAGTGATTTCTTGTATTATAAATATAAGAGCGTCCCTTCTCATAAAGGGCGTGTGCTTAATGTCAGGTTATGGAGCGTCTTGAGAGAACGGGGGAATTTAACAATGAAGGCCGCTGGTAGAGTTGTTGATCTTGACAATTTGGCACGCCATCTTTTTTCGTTTATCTTCTGCGGTACGAGTGATTATTATCAGGGACTGGCTGTCCTTGATAACAGTCAACCGGATAAGAGGGCCTTTTGGATTAATTGGGATATGGATCAGAGTTTTATCCAGAATGTCCGTTCCGAGAAAATCGTTATGACGGAATGGCAGCAGCGTGCCTGGAGGCTTGTTTATATGGCTTCGCCGCCCTATACAGCCCAGGATGTACGACCACGGCTGTTCAGTCGTCTCCTGAATGAAGATCCTGCGTATCGTGAATATGTCCTTACCTTGTATCGGGATCTGTTGAATCATCGTCTCAATGCCCGTTTTGTCAAGGAGAGGATAGCGTATTACACGAATATGTTGGAGTATTACGGCAAAAAAGACACGAAGTATATGAAGATGCTGGGCGAATTTATGAAGCAACGTCCAGAAGTGGTGCGTAAAGAGACCGAAAAGCTTTTCAAACTCGGGCCCAGTTTATTGTGTCAGGTCACAGGCCCGGCTGATATACAGTATGACATTGACGGCTACCAGGAGCCTGCTGGTTATCAGGGATATTATTTTAAAGGAAGCCGGATAACGGTCAGTATTGCTGCGCCCTATCAGAAGAGATTTTCTTACTGGTTGGTGAACGAAAAAAAAGTGAATAGTCCCAGGTTGGACCTTGAGGTGCGTGAAGATTTGATTATTGAGCCGGTTTTTCAAGATGAAGAGTAGGCATGTGTACAGCATTCTGGGATGCTCTCTTGCAGTGTGGTTGCTCTCTACAATCGGAGTATTGGCACAACCTCCTGAAGACCCCCAGCCGTATGAGCAGTGGAAGGATCCGGTCTCAGGTCTGGAGTTTATCTGGTTGCAGGGAGGCTGTTTTCAGCTCGGGAGCCGGGATCCGCGTCCCACCCGTTTGTTCCTTGAAAAACCGCTGCATACGGTCTGTGTTGATGGTTTCTGGATGGGCAAATATGAGGTCACTAATGGTCAGTATCGCCAATTCAAACCAGCCCATAATAGCCAGGAGACTGAGGGCAGATCGTTGAATGGTGATGAGCAACCAGTGGTGTATGTGAGCTGGTATGATGCCAAGGCCTATATGGATTGGTTGACCCGAAACAGAGACCGTCAGGGAAGGCCTCTTTTTCGCCTGCCCACAGAGGCTGAATGGGAGTTTGCAGTCCGGGCCGGAACAGAGACACCCAGATACTGGGGTGGTGAAGAGGAAAGCACAACAGAGACCTGTGCGTACGCTAATGTTGCTGATTTCTTCTATCAGCTCAAGCGGGTAAGTTACCATGATTGTTCTGATGGTTTCCTTGTTTCTGCCCCTGTGGGTCGTTTCCCAGCCAATCCTGCTGGATTGTATGATATGCTGGGAAATGTCTGGGAATGGTGTGAAGATCATTATGGCAAGGAAACATATCGGGTCAATCAAGCGGCAGATAGGCCGAGAAACCCTCTGTACCAAGAGAAAGAGGACGGGTTCGATTACCGGGTCATTCGCGGAGGGAGCTGGCTCAGTGAACCGAACTCAATCCGCTGCGCCAAGCGTTCTCCTTCTCCTCCTGCAAGCAGATTTAATGTGCTAGGATTCAGGGTAGTCATGGAGACAGAACAAGAAGCAGGACTCCAAAATCATTAAAGGCTCCGCTATAAAGCGGTTTCATACAATATTTAAGGATGTAAAACATGAAAGTACTTGTAACAGGCGGCACCGGCTTTACTGGCAAGGCCTTGGTCAAACGGTTGATTGATGAAGGGCATGATGTCGTGAGTCTGGATTATCAGGAAGGATTAAAAACCGATGAGATTCGTTCCTGGGGCGCCAAGGTGGTTATCGGCTCGGTGACGAACCGGGCTGTTGTTGAAGAATGTATGGAAGGTGTGGACATGGTCCAGCATCTTGCAGCGGCCTTTCGGGAACTGGATGTGCCCAATAGCTATTATGATGAAGTCAATGTGGGCGGTACCAAGGTGGTATTGGATGCAGCCCTGGCCCATAAGGTGCAGAAATTCGTTTACTGCTCCACCTGTGGTGTGCATGGCAATGTGGATAATCCACCCGCAGCCGAGGATGCGCCTATCCAGCCAGGGGATTATTACCAGCAGACCAAGTATGATGCTGAGCCTGTGGTGAACGAGTACTGCAAAAAGGGGATGGATACCATCATCATACGGCCAGCGGCTATCTATGGCCCTGGTGATCCTGAGCGCTTCCAGATGATCTTTAAACGGGTTACTAAGGGGACGTTTCCCATGTTTGGCTCAGGGAAGACCCTGTATCACCCCCTGTACATTGATAACCTGGTGGATGCTCTGATGCTGGCTATGGAACCGGGCAAGGGCGTGGGCGAGGCCTATCTGATTGCTGACGAAGAGTATGTCTCCATTGAGACCCTGGTCCGTAAGACCGGCAAGGCATTGGGCGTGGATGTCAAGGTGCCCCATTATCCCATTATGCCTCTGGTGGTGGCTGGTCATATCTGTGAAAAGGTCTGCAAGCCCTTTAAGATTACGCCGCCCATCTTCCCTCGTCGGGTGGATTGGTTCCGCCAGAATCGGGCCTTTGATATCAGTAAGGCCAAACGGGATTTGGGCTATGCTCCCAAGATTGATCTGGATGAGGGGTTGAAACGGACCGGGGAGTGGTACCGGGCTGAGGGGTATATCTAGGCTGCTTCTGCTTTCCCTCATGGCTGTCTCTTTTTCGCCTTCTTGCCCTGAAGAGACAGCCCCCCTGCACCCCTCCTTGCATCCACTTTATTACGTTTGTTTTTACTTCCCTCTTTCTCTGAAGAAGCGTTGATGTTGCCAACGATTCTCAGGAGGATCAATTGTTACAAGATGATTATTCCCTTGACTCATCGGAAAAAAAACAGATATCCTGTTGTATAAAGAGACTGTTGTTCTGTGCAGCGTCCTTATTAATAACATATTAACACATAAATGGAGGCCTTTAACGTTATGGCTCTTCTTCGTCATATTATTGAGGCTCAACGTGACTGGTATAAACCTAATTGGCTTTATGAATCAATTCCAGGCTTGTACATGGGGGCAGGCGTGTTCACCTTTGTCCTGTTACGTAATGCACTCGGTATGTTCAGCGGTGGTTTGTTTATTGTGAGCAGTGTGGTTGTTTCGAGCCAACGATACCTCTACAGGCGTCAGAAGGCTCTGGCAAGGGCGGAAAAGGAAGAGGAGCATAAGGAGCTGAAGAAGTTAGGAACCATTGTCTGGCGTTCCTCCTTTCACTGTGGGGACAAGCTCATAGATGAGCAGCATAAGTTTCTCGTCAGTGAAGCAAACAGGATTATAGGTGCGATCATAGATGATGAGCAGGAGCTTGATTACGAAAAGACCCTGGTTAAGCTATTACGGGATATCCAGAGGCATTTCAGGGATGAAGAGAAGTTTTTGATCAAGATGCTCCCGGAAGTAGCTCCTCAACATAAAGCGACACATCAGAAGCTTATGGATCAGACTATGTCCCTGGTTGACGATATCCGTGCGGAAGAGGCAACCCCATATGAGTTGCTCAGTTTTCTTCTGATTAATGTGATTACAAAGCATGTGGTGAGTGAAGACCTGAAGTGGAAGGATATGCTGGAGGGCTGATGAGTAAGAGGGGGGCGTTGATGCTCCCCGAATGGCCGCTTAAGAGAAGGTGCGAATCAAGGATTCGGGAAAGCAATACCGGGTCCTGCGCTACGCACGCACCCAGGTAAAGGAAGTAATCAGCTTAAGTCATCTTATGATACAGCCCCAGACTGATTATTAATAAGCTGACAGTAACTAATAAAAACGCCGGATAAATGAGCAGAGCAATATCTTCTTTTCCTGCATTAAAGATAAATACTAAGGCTTCCAAGCTCACAGCAATAGCTATAATAACGAGAAATTTTGACAACATTGCTTTCTCTGTCGCGGGCGTTATTTCCTCATGGCTTTTTATAACTTCTTCTTCCAGCAAGAATTTAGAGACATCGAAAACTGCCATACCTATGACAATAAAACCGACTGCGTCAAGAAGAGCTTTTGTAAATAATGTCTTATCATTGATTGAGGTATGAATATTGATAATGGCAAAAGTAATCATTGCGAGACTGATCAGGCTAAGAAATAAACTGATCAGAGCGAACATTACCTGGCCGATTTTACTAGGAAGTAATTTTAATTTACTCATAGATTACCCAAAACTGTAAGTGTTAGTGACGAGAGGGGCACGGGTGCCACGAGCTACTTCTCACTTATACTGAGTAAATGAGACCTCCAGCATTGCCAGGGAAGAATGTGTATATGGCAATTACTTGAGCAACCGGAAAAATTGTCCTCTTGCAGAGGACAGGCTCCAAGCTTCATGGTGCATATCATTTTTGCTGCTTTTTCCAAGGCATGTTCTGTTTGTTTTTTGTTTATGCGCATAAGGTGCACACCTTTTTTTACATTGGACATACTTGTGGTTGGTCGACGAGTATTGCTTCCAGTCGTTTTTTTCATTTTGGGGGGAATATGTTACGGCAGTGTGCAGGATTGCATGGAGAAGGAAGGAATCAGAACCTGAAGCTACTTTACACTGTAAATGATAAATCAGATTTTAGCAACAAAATTAATTATTTTTATGTGATATCCAGGTCGATCCGTATACCATTCAATGGGTAGCTACAGTTCCTGCGCATCCGAGTATACACCATTCAAACCTTTTGGGTGCTTTTGATGCGCTGACAGGCATTGCAATGGCTCTCTATCCCCCAGACATTCCCCTTGACAATCTCCCGCCCTCATTCTACGGTGCAGGCTCTATCATTTCCGTACTGATCCCAAGCGGTAAACAAGTGACCTACCTCCCTGACAAATTATGAATACTCTCCTTGCAAGTATCAAGAATCCTATAGCCGTATTTATTATCCTTGCTCTTTGTGGTCTTGGATGGTTGCTGACTAAATCTCAGGACATTGCGGCATTCCTTTCTTCCACATCTTCCACAGAGGAGTCATCCCTTGCTGACCAGAATGCTTGATTGCCCGGATCGTACGATCGGGACGAACCGGATCACATGATCGGGCAAAGCCGGATCGTATGATCGGGCCTGGTCCGAACGTAGGATCGGGTTTCAGGGCATCATGTTTTCGAGGCTGCCTGATTTTTTGCTTGACAAAGACCGAGAGCGGTTTTAATCTTGGAAATCAAAGTAATTTCAGCGGATCTACAACAGATTAAACCTCTACCGGAGAACAGCTATGTCAACCGTACAATGGCGACCGTATATAAATGCCCTGACCACCCCGCGCTCATACAAGCCACAGGTTATTCCCAGGGACACTATCGGGTACAAAGAACTGGCCGAGGAGATTTCCCGGGAAAATCCGCTCTGGAGCACAGATCTGGTGGATTCGATCCTCCGGGCCCGGGACGAGAAGGTTATGGAAATGCTGATCAACGGTAAACAGGTCTCTCTGGAAAACAGCTTTACCTATCATCTCACTCTGTCCGCCCGTCTGGACGCGCCGGATGCTCCCTTGCCGCCGGCAGAAGAGTGCGTTCGAGTGAAGGTCTATGCGGCCAGGGCCTTTGTGGAGGAAGTGCAGCAGAAGGTGCAACTGGAGCGTCTGGCACCGATCCAGAAGGCACCTGTGATAGCCGGTGCCCAGGACACAGTGCTTCGGCTTGATAATGTACTCAATCCCCAGGGCTTGCTCCGCTTGACAGGGACTGATTTATTCTTTGATCCTGATGAAGCCGATACCGGCTGTGTCATTGAAGGTACCCGGAACGGCAAGGTTGCGCAGACCCGTTTCGGATCAATCAGCAACAGCGAGGTCCAGGTGATACCGGATATCCCGGCCCAGAATGACCCATGGAACAACGAGTACCAGGTGTCGGTTATGACCCATTATACCGAGCACGGCAGCCTGCGCACCGGTACCTATGGTCGTCCGTTGCGTACGCCCCTGGCCGTAACCCTGGGCAATGGAGACGGCATCCTCAGCGGAGCAAACAGGAATCCCCTGGTCACGGTGAGTGGCGGCGATCTTGAGGCGGAGAGTGCTCAGGTGCGGATTCAGGCGGTACTGGACAGTCGTTCCGGCGAGCTGCGTCTCAGTCTTCTTGACATGCAGGCCAACGGCGTACAGGCCGATACCGTGACTGTGAACGGTAACGGACCGTACATCCTGCCCGATCTTGCCGGTTCCGGCCTGAGCGGGTTAGAGGTCAATGTGCAAAACGCTGCTGGTCTGGAGGAACTGGTCAGGACAAACTACAGTGGCAGGATGGTGGATATTCTGAATGTGCAGGCAGGTGCCTAAGGTTGCAGGGTGGGATAGGCCGAAGAGCGGGAATGTGCTGAAGCAGGGTTGAGGAACTGGAACAAGTATGAGGACAGGCAGATCCTGCCCCCATACTTATTCACACCTGGTCGGTACCTTGGAGGGGTATAATTTACTCTGCGGAATCTTTCCCTGCCAGAGACATGATCCATTCGGCCATCTTTTTCGCATTCTCCTGGTCTATGGTCTTTCCGTTTTCCGACCGTGGCTGCATATCCACAGGGCGATCCCATTTGTGCTTGCTGCCGCGAAGGATTGAGTTTTCCAGTAAAGAGACAGCTTTGTCGCCCTTTTCCTTGTACTCATTTGCAATATCAGTAAAATAGGGGCCATACTTATCAGGCAACGCTTTATCTTCTTTTACGGAATGACATCCCATGCAGTCAAATTCCCCTGCAATTTCCTCACTTGCAAAAGCGGACCCGGCAACCAATATACATGCGGCGGCAATGCTGATAACAGATGTTCTCACAATACTCCTCCTTTGTTGAAATAAAAAACGTGTATTGCCACCTGTAACCGTAACGAACCCATCAGTACGTATCAGGTTCTCTGGGTGGCTCTTACATTCATGGAAGGTTCTGCGGATGCCGATCCTTCCATGAATCTGATAATATCACAAGCGAGTACTGTATAGTCAAGAGAAAAATGATACGATTGTTTAAGCGAGCAATCTGTATTTATTGAGAAATAATCCTATCTGGCAGGATACTGCCCCGGCGGCTTTGGACGCCCGGCTGTGCTGTTCAGGGCTTGATCGCAGCGACCTTTATGCAATCCTTCACATATCCCTAAAATGAAAACTACTTTACATATCAGCAGTGGCGACATGTCTGGTGAGAGCCTTGCAAAAAGCGGTGTTTCAGGTGAGGTCATTGTTTGGCATGATATCCTCTATGATGGGCCAAGGAAGCCAGGGTGGCCGGATGAGGAGATCCTGGAGGCCCGTGCTTGTTTCCTCTCTGAGACCACTGACGGAGGACTGGCTGAGGATTACGTACTGGCGGTCTTGCAAGACCAGTATGCTCAACTCAAAGAGCTTGTTCAGCCGGATTCGCCGTATGGATCAGTGGTGCTCTGGTTTGATGCCTGCCTGTTTGATCAGGCCATGCTCTGTCATGTCCTCAGCTGTCTGCATCTCCTGGGGAAAAAGGACGTTGCTTTGCTCTGTATTGATGCCTTTCCTGGAATTGAGCCCTATAATGGGCTGGGCCAACTCTCGTCTGAGCAACTTGCCTCCTGTTATGCAGATCGTCAACCAGTCACAGAGGAGCAGTTTCTCTTTGCCGGGCAAGTTGATCATGCCTTTGCCCTTCAGGATCGGGAGGCCTTTGCACGGCTTGCAGCCCGCAAGGAGGCGCCTTTACCCTGGGTTCCTGCTGCTGTCCAGCGTTGGTTAGAGGAAGAGCCGGACAGTGCAACAGGCCTGGGTCGTTTGTCTCGCCTTGCCTTAGAGGCCATTCAATCCGGCTGCGACAGGCCGGAAAGGGTCTTTGCCTTTGTTGCTGACCGCGAGACACCACCGCAGTACTGGGGTGATATCACCCTTTGGCAAAAGATTAATGAGCTGGCTGAACAGGAACCACCCTTGGTGCGGATTCAAGGCCCGCAGGCACGTCTCCCCCAATGGGAGGGGATAGCTGATCTCAGGCAGTTTCGTTTGTATCCCCTCTGATGTACCATCCATGTACCATCCATGTACCATCCCGCCCATCCAGGGCGGGACTACAAAACATGAAAGACACGAGTTTTATCGACAACGGAGTCCTATGAAGAACGTTATCACCACGGAAAAGAAACCCATTAAGCTCTGGCTTGATGATCTGGAAGCGGGCGCCTTGGACCAGGCAAGGCATCTTGCCAATCTGCCCTTTGCCTTTCGCCATATCGCCCTTATGCCCGATGCACACCAGGGCTATGGTATGCCCATTGGTGGTGTTTTAGCTACTGAGGGCGTGGTCATTCCCAATGCAGTAGGGGTGGACATAGGCTGCGGCATGTGCGCAGTCCAGACTTCTCTGCAAGAGATTGAACAGGATACCCTGAAGAAGATCATGGGTATGGTTCGCAAGAGCATACCTGTTGGCTTCAAGCACCATAAAAAGGCCCAGGATGCATCCTTCATGCCCGAGGACACAGGAGAAGGTGGGCTTGATGAACTCAGGGTCGTGCGAGAGGAATATAAGGCCGCATTAAAACAGCTGGGTACCTTGGGAGGAGGGAATCACTTCCTGGAGATCCAGCAGGGGAGTGATGGTCATATCTGGCTGATGATCCACTCGGGAAGCCGTAATCTCGGCTATAAGGTGGCGCATCATTACAACAAGCTGGCTATTGCTCTGAACCGGAAGTGGCATACCTCGGTACCGGAGAAATGGCAGCTGGCCTTTCTGCCCCTGGATGGTCGCAAGGGCCAGGATTATCTGCTGGAGATGCAGTACTGTGTTGACTTTGCCCTGGCAAATCGACGCCTGATGATGCAGCGGATGCAGGAAGCCTTTGCTGAGGTGGCGGGTGAGGTTGACTTTGCAGACATGATCAATATCGCTCATAACTACGCAGCAATGGAGCATCATTTTAAGAAGAATGTGATGATCCACCGCAAAGGAGCTACCAAGGCTGCTGCTGACCAGTTGGGGATTATCCCTGGCAGTCAGGGCACAGCCAGTTACATCGTTAAGGGGAAGGGGGAGTCAGAGAGCTTTATGTCCTGCTCACACGGAGCTGGCCGCAGGATGGGACGCAAGCAGGCCCAGCGGGAACTTGACCTTGCTGCGGAGCAGGAGCGGCTTGCTGCCGTCGGGGTGATTCACGGGATACGGAATACCAAGGATCTGGATGAGGCACCTGGGGCCTACAAGGATATCTCCCAGGTTATGGAGAATCAGCAGGATCTGGTTGATATTCAGGTGGAGCTACGACCCCTGGCGGTGATTAAGGGGTAACCTGTAGGGGCGACCGGCCGGTCGCCCCTACGCCAGACGATGGGTTATCCGCCCGCCCATAATGGTGTACACGGCCCGACCTTGTAAGGACGATCGGCCGGTCGCCCCTACGTCGAGAAAGGGTGAATTCTTGCTTTTGGACACCACCTGCTCCTCGGTGTAGGTATATTGGAGGTCCGGGTTGACTATTGTGACATCAGCCCTTGCCCCTGCACTGAGAGTGCCGCCCTCCACCCCCAGTATCCGGGCCGGATTCACTGACAGCAGCTCAACCAGCTTGTTCTCATCAAGTACACCCTCCCGGACCAGGGCCAGGGAAAGGGGCAGGGAGGTCTCCAGCCCGATGATGCCGTTCATGGCCCGATCAAACTCCACCTCTTTTTCCAGGATGGAATGGGGGGCATGGTCGGTGGCAATGGCATCAAAGGTGCCGTCGGCCAGGCCTTGCCGGATGGCCTGACGATCCTGCTCTGTACGCAAGGGAGGGTTCATCTTGGCATTGGTGTTGTAGCCGACCACGGCCTCATCCGTGAGGGTGAAGTAATGGGGGGCAGTCTCTGCCGTGACCCGAACGCCCCTTGCCTTAGCTGAACGAATAAGATCTGTGCTCATGGCTGTGCTCACATGGGCGATGTGTATTCGCTTACCAAGGCACTCGGCCAAGGCGATATCCCGGTACACCATGATGGACTCAGCAGCATTGGGAATGCCTTTGAGGCCGAGCCGGGTGGAGACGATGCCCTCATTCATGACCCCGTTGCTCAGGCTGGGTTCCTCACTGTGGGATATCACCAGCAGGTCGTGGTCATCGGCATATTCAAGGGCCCGCCGCATGAGCTGGCTATCACGGACGGGCAGGCCATCATCGCTCACAGCCACTGCACCGGTTGCCCGTAACTCACCGAACTCTGTCAGCGCAGAACCCTGACTGTTTTTACTGATTGCCGCAACTGGGTAGACCCGTGCATCAGCGTGTGTTGCCTGAGAAAGAATTAAGGAGGTTACGGCCCGACTGTCGTTCACCGGTTTGGTGTTGGGCATGCAGGCCACCGCAGTAAATCCACCAGCTGCTGCGGCCTTGGTACCGGAAAGGATGTCTTCCTTGTACTCTTCACCTGGTTCCCGGAGATGTACATGCATATCAATGAGGCCAGGAATCACCCAACAGCCACTGGCATCCACCTCCTGAACATCCGAGGGAATGTTTGTTGCAGGGTCAGCAATGCGTCCGTCCACAATGAGGAGATCACGCACATCATCAAAGGAGTTTGCAGGATCTATGATTCGTCCGTTTTTTATCAGCAAGGGAGCTGGCATATCTATACCTCAATGAGATTCATCCTTTTTGCCCTTCCCTAAGGGGAGGGGCGAAAGCTGTAAGCTGGCTGTTAGCTGTTTCCCGAGACCAGGTACAGGAGGGCCATTCGTACTGCAACCCCGTTGGTCACCTGATCAAGAATGACCGACTGCGTGCCGTCTGCCACATCGGGCATGAGTTCGACACCTCGATTGATTGGGCCTGGATGCATAATCAGGGCGTCCGGGCGGGCCCAGGAGGCTACCTCGGCTGTGACACCGTATTTTGATGCGTACTCACGGAAGGAGGGAAGCAGCGGGTCGTTCTGGCGCTCCTTCTGAATACGCAGGGTCATGACCACATCGGCATCCTGTACAGCCTCTTTCATGCTGGAGCAGACTGTGACGCCCAGCTCTTCCAATCCTGGTGGGATAAGCGTTCCCGGCCCATAAACAAAAACCTCTGAACCCATACGAAGGAAACCAAGAATATCGGAATGAGCCACCCTGCTGTGAAGAATATCACCGATGATGGCGATCTTTAAACTATGCAGCTTTTTCTTGTGCTCACGCACCGTCATCATATCCAGCAGGCCCTGCGAGGGGTGCTCATGTGTGCCATCGCCCGCATTGATGACCGCTGCATCCACGTATTGACTGAGCATATGGGGCGCACCGGAAAACGAGTGACGCAGGATGATTATATCCGGGTTCATGGCCGAGATATTGCGGGCCGTATCAATCAAAGTTTCCCCCTTGGTCGCGGAGCTGGTGGAGGCGGAGATATTAAAGGTGTCCGCACTCATCCGCTTGGCAGCTATCTCAAAGGAAAGGCGGGTGCGGGTGGAGGGCTCGAAAAAAAGATTGATGATCGTGTTGCCCCGGAGGGTGGGAACCTTTTTTATGGGGCGGGCTGAAATTTCTTTAAAGGATTCTGCTGTGGTGATAATATAATCAATATCATCAGCTGAGAGATGTTCTATATCAAGGATATGTCGATGTGAAAAAAAATAGCCGGTAGCCATAATCAAAACAGTTGGAGTAATATCAATCTACGGGCTGCGCAGGCGCGCTGCCCGTTGAAGCTCTCCTGCGTATCTTTGCAATAATCGTTCAGGGATGGCAAGAGAAAAACAGGTCTGATGATAATAAATATGTTAATCAAGGATATCGCCAATTCTGCTCCAACGGACAGAAGATAAACGATCCCAGGAAAGCAGAGGTTGTTTGACATCCCATGACCAATAAATAATGAACGCCTTACCACGAACCGCTTCAAGACTAACTCCTTGAAAAACACCTTTATTATCAAAACCCCAAAACCTGGCATCTGACGAGTTGTCGCGATTATCTCCCATGACAAAGATATGTCCTTCAGGCACTGTAACCGGACCAAAATTATCCCGACGTGGATCTACCGACACAGGATTTATTCTATTATCGGTAAATACACCGTGTAAATCCTCAAAGGGACGGTTATTGATGAATATTTTTTTATTTCTTATTTCTACGGTATCACCTTCCGTAGCGATGACTCTTTTGATATAATCTAGTTTAGGATTTTTCGGGAACTTGAATACCACAATATCGTTAGGCTTGGGATCACTGATCGGTATCAGCACCTTGCCCGTGAAGGGCATTTTTATTCCGTAGATAAATTTACTGACTAAAATATGATCACCAATGAGCAGAGTCGGTAACATAGATCCGGATGGAATCTTAAAGGCCTGAACAATAAAGGTTCGTATAAAAAGAGCCAGAAGTATAGCAATTACAATGGCTTCAAGGTATTCACGTGTAGCGGACTTCTGTTTTTTTACTTGGTTGCATTGCTTTGCTTGTTTGTCTTTCATTTTATTTTCTATCCTAAAATAGGTGGTTAAGCTTTTTTAAAGCGCAGAATATGCAAAATTCTATTAAGGGTGACGAGTGAATGGATAAAATGATTGTTAAATAGACGAAAAAAAAAATAAATTCAAGCACCAATTATTTTTTAGGAAGCCATCTATATTTAATTGTTTATTTTTTCATGATATTTCACTTGAAGAAATCTCCTAAAAACAAAAGAGACGTTTTTTCTGTTCATTAATTTCTCAAAAAAGAAATGCTTTTCTTGACATTTTCTTTTTTTTATGACCTATTATGTTTATACGTTTGAATTTTTAGTAAGCAGTTATTTTGTGTGTTGCAGTACTTTCCTGCTTCTGGTTGGTGGCCGTTCATAATAAGAGAAAAGAAACAGCATGGCAAAGAAAGAAAAATTTGTCGTAGGGATTGATATTGGCTCCCATGCGGTAAAAATCTGTCAGATTCGAAAGGCTGGCAAAGACGGCTATGAGCTTATTGCGCTTGGCAGTGCTGCGATCTCGCCTGGAGCTGTCGAAGACGGCGTGTTGCAGGATGCTGATGTTGTCGGGACTGCTATTGCCGAATTATGTAAGAATCTCAAAATAAAAAAGAATGAACGGGTTGGGCTGTCAATCTCCGGTTACTCGGTTATTGTCAAAAAAATTAATATTGAAATGGAGAACGAGGAGGAACTTGCAGAGCGCCTTAATGAAGAGGCTGAGCAGTATATACCTTTTGATATTAGTGAAGTATATTTAGATTTTCAGGTGCTCAAAGCAGGCGAGGATGAGTTTGACCGCAGTGAAGTGATCCTGGTTGCAGCTAAAAAAGAGGTTATTGACGATTACCGCTCAATGCTTGAAGCTCAAAAACTCGTGCCTGCCTTGGTGGACGTTGATGGTTTTGCCTTGGAAAATATTTGGACAACAGTATCAGGAGGGAACAAGAATGTTTGTCTGATTGATATTGGAGCGTCCAGACTAAATATTAATATTATTGCCGACGATGCTTCCGTACTTGCCCGTGATGTGGTTATGGGCAGTGATGACTTGAGTCAAGAAATTGCCAATACTCTTGATATTGATTATGAAGAGGCTGAACACATAAAGACAGGCAGGGTTGAAGCAGAGGAAGAGCATCAGGAAGAACTTCATGAAATTTTTACTCAGATTTGTACCCGATGGGTGTTGGAAATAAAAAAGGCTATTGATCTATACAGCAATAATAACCCTAAAAAGCCACTTTCATTTCTTGTCCTCAGTGGCGGTGGTTCTAAGGTTCGAGGACTCAAACGCTATCTTGCCAGTGAAACCGGACTTGAAGTCGTTCCTTTTAACCCGTTTGAAGGAATGAAAGTCAATGCAAAGAAGATTGATATGGCATACGTTGAAGCCGTAGCTCCTGAAATGTCAATAGCAGCCGGGTTGGCGATTCGACCAGCGGAATTTTAAGATATGATCCGGATTAATCTCCTGCCCGTGCGGCAGATGAAGCAGAAGACACAGGCGTTAAGGCAACTTGCGCTGAGTGGCGTTGTTATTATTGTAACACTTATTGTTTTGTTGCTTGCGACCGGTTTTCTTACTACAAAAGTCAGCGGCCTGGAGAGAGATATTAAAGATCTGACAGTGCGGAAAAAAGAGTTGCAAAAGACGCTTGATTTGATTAACGAGCTGGAAAAGAAGAAAAAACTTTTCGAACAACGGATTGGGGTGGTCAATCAGCTGAAAAAGAAGTCACAGCTGACAGTACGGATTTTAGATGAGGTTGCCCGATTAACGCCCCATGAGCGAATGTGGTTAACAAGTGTTTCTCAAGACACCAATAGTTTAAAATTGAGTGGTATAGCTTTGGATAACCGCACCATAGCAGATTATCTTGATGCATTAAAAGATTCGTCCTCGTCCTACTTTAGTAATGTAACGTTAGGAAGGTCTTCCCTGAAAAAGTACGGGGGAAGAAATTTGAAGCAATTTTCTCTGACCTGTTCTGTTGCTCTCCCAGAAGCAGATAATGAGGCTTCTAAGGACAACAGTAAGAAATAACAAATAAATTATGGCCTCGGAAACGACAAAGTCAAAGTTTGATGCTTTTATTACAGGAAAATACATTCCTCTTGATCAAAAAATCAAGATAGCTCTTCCTGTTGTGGTGGTGATTGCATTGCTCGCAGGTTTCTATTTTTTTATTTTATCACCCAAAATAGCAGAGATAAAAGAGTTAGAGACAAAGAGAGTCTCGTTGCAGGCAGATGTTGATAAAGCTAAAAAAGCGGCTGATAACTTAGAGCAACATGAGGCAGAACGTGCTGAAATAGAGAAACGATTTGATGAGATCTCTATTTCTCTTCCAAAGATCAAAGAGATACCTAAGCTTTTGACAGATATTTCTGACCATGGTACAAGTTCCGGGCTTGATTTTTATTCATTCACCCCAGGCAGCGAAACGCCGAAAGAATTCTATGCAGAGATTCCTATAAGTATTAATGTTCGTGGGCCTTACCATAACGTTGGTTATTTTCTTGACCAGGTGAGTAAACTTGAACGTATCGTCACTGTTCAAAATATTACCATGGGATCGCCTAAAAAAGTAGAGGGTGAGATGCTGTTGAGTTCCTCATGTAACTTGCTGACTTATCGTTTAACAAGTGCTGAAGAACGTAGTGCACAAAAGAAAAAGAAGAAAAAATGAGCAGAAAAGGAGGCCAAGGAGGCGAGTTATGAGAAGATATTTCGTTACGATACTCATGCTGTTCTTGGTAATGCTTTTATTGGATAGTTCAAGCTGGGCCACAGAAAGCGATATTATTGGCGAAGGCGGGCAGGCCGGACTAGAAGAATCAGTACGGGAAGTTGATAAATTTAATTATCAGTTTGGAGACAGACCAGACCCCTTTCTTCCTTTTCTTTCAAAAGACAATAGTAGAGATGAGCTTGATGACACACCAATAAATGAGGGCAGTGGAGAACCATTAACTGGAATGCAGCTTTTTGAACCAGGACAACTTAAATTGGTTGCTGTGTTTAAGATAGGGAATAGAAATATTGCTATGGCAGAGGATGTTACTGGTAAAGGTTATCGCCTTGATGAAAATATGCCGATTGGTCGATATGGGACCATTAATCGAATAGGTGATGAACAAGTTGAAATAACAGAAACTTATAAGACAACGACAGGCCGGGTTGTTACAAAGGAAATAGTAATGCGCTTGAAGAAAGAGGGAGATAACTAACATGTCTCATTTTTTATCGGCAGATATCCAGCAAGGAAAAAGATATGGTTCCTGCTGTTTTTTATGTGCAGTAATTTTTTCTTTGCTGTTGGTCAGCCTTCCAGGATTAGCAGTGGGAGAGGAACCCAGTAATGAAAAAACTAATGTAAAGACCTTGGTTACTGGTCTCAGTGCCACTCCTTCCGGTAAAAATCTTAATATATCAGTTCATTGCAGTGAGGAGACTGATTATATTCCTATTGCGTTAACAAACCCCTCAAAAATTATTATTGATGTTGCAGATGCTACAATACCATCTGGCACTGAACTTGTTTTATCTCCAGATTCATACGGGGTAGAGGTGGCAAGCAAGATCATTAAGGATGTATCTCCTGAACTTGTACGTATTGAGTTTATCTTGCCCAAAAAGTACAGTTATCAGGTAGATTGGGTCCAAAATAATTTAGTCCTTACGTTGGAAGATTTTTTTACTGAGCAACAGGCAGTACCAGAAAAAGATCCCAAACCCTCAGATTCTGCAGCTCAAGATACCACTTCCAGCCAAGAGAATGCTGAACAAGGGACCATTGACCGGCATTTACCTGATATTGAGGTGCTCCCTTCTGTTTCTGAGGGAAGTGAGCCTGATAAGAAACAACCAGACTCAGGAGCTGAAGGACCACCACCTCTTGGCTCTCTTGGAGAAAACGAGACGATCAGTGTGGATTTTTACAAAATTGATCTCCATAATGTTTTCAGAATGCTCCGGGAGATTACTGGTAAAAATATAATAATTGCTGAAGGAGTTTCTGGAAGTTTAACCCTTGCATTAAATGATGTTTCTTGGCGATTCGCTCTTGATATTATTTTGAATCTTAAGGATCTTGACAAAATGGAGCGAGATAACACTCTGGTTATTTATCCGAAAAATCAGGAATTTGTTTGGCCGGAACGGGAAGAGGATACACTCTCTATTGAAATTAACGACGATATAATTTCTCACGAAACTATTGTTATAAAACAGGAAAAAAATATTCCTCCCGAGAGATTAGAAGCGAAAAAATTAATTGCTCAGGGAAGAGCAGCTGAAAAAAAAGGCGATTTAGAAACAGCTATTCGATTTTATGAGCGAGCGCTTAATAATTGGCCGGAAAACTCTAAGCTTGCCAATAAAATTGCCACAATATATCTTGCCCAGCTCAATCAGAACGCAAAGGCTGTTTTTTTTGCTAAAAAAGCACTTGAGGCAGATAAAAAAAATAGTGCTGCTGCTTTGAATGCAGCCATTGGTTATGCCAATATGGAAGAATACCGGCAGGCACAGCAATATTTTGATCAAAGTGTTAATACTGGAAAGCCAAGCAGAGAAGCCTTAATGAGTTATGCTGCCTTTAGTGAACGGCAAAAACAGTATGAAGCTGCCTTACGTTTGTTGAAAAAGCAGGAGGAACTCTATGGGCAGAGTTTAAACTCTATGGTTGCGCAGGCCCGTATCTATGATTCTGTGGGAGATTATGGAGCGGCCCGTAAGAAGTATAAATCGATTCTTCATTCTGGATTCAGGGTTCCCCCTGATCTGAAAAAATTTATTCTGAGCAAAACCAATACGAAGTAAGTTCAATATTTAATTGAATGTTTTTTTGCCCTCTGGGGAGCGGAACAGCAAGGAATGAAAGTCAGGTCAGGAACTCAACAGGGGCAGCCAGTACTTTCATATAAAGTATAAAGTCTAACAGTAATAACTGATTACTCTTAAGGAAGATATGATGAAAAGCAATACTCGATTATTGCATAGTGTTTTTGCGGTAACAGCAGCTGCGCTTTTTCTTTGTTCATGCGTTGGCAAAAAGTCGGAAACCGAAAAACAAGAGCCTGCTCGCCTGGCAGCTTCTGAAAGGAAGCAACGCACAATAATAGAGCCTTCGTTATTACCTCAGCGTTTTCAACAAGCAGGATATATAATTAATGATGATGAAGCAAATGCTATGCTTGATAGCGAGGCTTCTGATGAATTTGAGCTTAAGGTCGGCGCAGACATTACAACTCATGAACCCATAACCTTACGAGAGGCGATGAAGGCTCTGGTAAGGAATAAAAAAATGGGATTGAGCTGGGCCAGTGATGTGAATCAGGATCTTGTTGTGGATATTGATGTCACTGCTGAAGATAATTTTTATGAGGCCATTGATAATATATTGCGTCAGTTAGATTATTATCATGAAATACAGGGATCAACGCTTGTTATCAAGTACCGTAAGACAAAGCAATATCATATTGCTATGCCGTTTGTTAAACAGGAGTATAACGCAGCAATCGGTGGAAATTCTTTTGGAAGTGACGTTAGTATTAACAGTAAAGGAAATACTTTTGATATCTGGGAGAATATTCAAAAAAATCTTGATAGTCTCATAACGACCTGGAGTGCAACAATTACGATACCTGACAAGGAAATTGAGAGCGAGAGCAATGAAGAGGAGTTGAACGAAGAAAAGTCGCCGACAGACCAGGTTTCTCGAAGAGTATCATCTACTGAATCAAGCTATACTATTGATAAACCTATCGGTTTAATAACAGTTCATGCTCCAATATCCTTGCAGGAAAGGATTTCCAACTACTTAGAAACTCTTGAGAGGGAACTGTACAAGCAAATTATTATTGAAGCAAAAATTATTGAGGTTCAGCTGCAGGATAATTCATCACTTGGTATCAATTGGAATACCTTGCTCAGCAACTTATCTTTTTCAGGAGGCGGCATACAAGGAACAAAATCTTATGGAAAAAACACGACTGATGAAATTACTAATGAAGATATTCGTTCCAGTACGTTTAGTAATACCAATGATATAGTGAATTCCAGAAGTTCTGGTCGAACCAGTACCTCCAGTAGCGGGAGTAATTTCACTGGTGCTGATGGTAGTACATCATCTACTGGGAATGATGGGACGACAACAACGGGGAGCACTGGAAGCGATAATACGACAACGACACTTTCTGATTTAGTCACTAACACTGGTAGCAGTTCGAGTTCTAATACAAATACCATTTCTGATGCTTTGAGTTTGGCTTCAACAGCTGCAAGTACTGTAGCCACTGTTATTACTGGTGGAGCTTCTAATGTTGCTGCTGCTGGTGTGACCCTTTCAGCATTTTCATTTGATAGGTTTATCAATGCATTAAAGGAGCAAGGAAAAACGTCGGTTCTTTCTAATCCAAAAATAAGTGTCATGAATGGTCAACCTGCTCTGATTTCGGTTGGCCGTGAAGTTACCTTTATTGACAGCATAGAGTCTACTACTGATGATAATAATAAAACTACGTTCACAGTTAATACAGAGCAGCTTCTTTCTGGAATAGGCCTTGCGTTATCCGCAGTTATCAAAAAAGATGATGAAGTCATCATGAATTTGGTACCAATAACTTCAGAGCTTTTGGAGCCAATTGAATATGTTAATGTTGGCGAAGGAAAAGTTGGGTTACCGATAATCAATAAGCGGGAAATGAGCACAACAGTAAAGGTCAAAAATGGCTCAATGCTTGTTGTTGGTGGGCTTATCTCTGAGAGCGAGGCCAGCGAAGGAGATTTCATTTTTGGCACAGAAAATATCCCCTACTTAAAATATTTGTTTGGGTATGAGGAAAAACAGAAGTCAAAACGTGAATTGATCATTTTACTCAGGCCCCGTATTATTTAGTCTCATTAATCCCTAAGCAAGATTTAATTATTTTTCACTCTAGTTAGGAGTTAGCGTATGAACCTGCTGAAATACATATCCATTGGGATAGTATTGATCGGTGCTGTGACCGGTTGCGGTAAAAATACTGTTGAAACCCTGATGGTTCCGGCTCAGGTGGATCCTCATGCCCACGGTAAAGGTATGTCCGTTGTTATCCTGCCTTTTGCCGACTATAGTAAGGGCAATAATATTGCATCGGCTTTTCGCCGAAATATGCTGATTACAGAGTCATTGACTGATAATCTGACAATCAACGGTTTTCGTCTAGCCGTGCAGGAAGATGTTTTTCAATATCTGATTGATCAGGAAATAATCAGTATTGCAGACTATGAGGATTCTGGTTCGACCTCTCTTGCCTATGAGCTTCAAGACCCGGATTGGTCTGGTGTTATGAAGGGAAAATTGCAGGGGTATTTGCAGCAACAGAATGTAGGCAGCAACACTGCCCGACCAGATGGGCCTGGAACTCATGGTTTGACAGCACAAAATGTGGTGAAAATTGGCAGACAATTCGGTGCTGATTATATCATTCGAGGCCGAATCCTTGAGTTCAGGACCAGACAGGAACATACATGGGCTCCATGGAGACGAGGGATTCTGCCTTTTGTCGTCAAAGGTACAAGTAAAATGGCTTTTGGTTTTGCTGATTCAGCCCAGTATGATAACTGGAGTAATCTTCTTGCTGGTGGAACATGGGGAACACTTATTGGAGCCAGTGCCAATAATCCTTGGGATCCAGATAGTTCAACCGGCTTTTTTGGTATTAGTGGTGGTGCTGGAGCTAACACCATAGCTTGGGCCGGTGCCGGAGCTGCATTAGCAGACGTGGCTCAACACGGTGGCCGGGTTGACCAAGCAGTTGTCCAGATGCGAATATGGGTACAAAGTGCCTACGACGCAAGTGTGGTATGGACCAATAGAGTGGATGTGAGGGTTTCACCTGAATCAGTTCTAGCAGATAATCAGTACGATACCCTTTTTGAGCACGCAATTCGAAAGGCAACAACAGCGCTTATGAATAACTTTGTTCTTTATGGCCTTCCGTAAAGACAGGAGACGAGTGGAAGTGTAGGGTAAGACCTTGTGTGTCAGCCCGCACCATAATTGGGCGTACACGTTCGCCCCCCTACGGCACTCGAAATAATGTGTAAAATATGAAGAGCGAAAAGCCCGAACAGTTCAGCTGTGCGGGCTTTTTTTTTGCTCTTCTTTATGCATCCTTTTTGTGCTGTTGGGCTTTTTCGTATAGCGCCACAAAATTGATGGGATCCATAAGAAAAGGCATGAAGCCGCCGTCAACAGAAAGCTGGGAAGCAATCTGACGGGTAAAGGGAAAAAGCATCAAGGGACAATCCACTGCCAGAACACGTTGAATGTGCTCTTCTGGAATATTTTTGAGCAGAAAGATTGCAGCATGTTCAAGTTCGACAACAAACATAGTAGTATTATCATCAGCTTTTTGATCAAGAACTTTGGCTGTAATAGAGATGGTGACTTCATAATGATCATCATCAATGTTTTTATTGCCAAGCTGCAGGTTGAAATCTACTTTAGGTTCCTGACCCTGTGGGAGAAATATCTGTGGTGCATTGGGATTCTCAAAGGAGAGATCCTTTATGTAGATCTTTTGCATGCGAAAGACAGGGGTATTGGGCTGTTCTAACTTTTCTTCAGTCATTTTTTTTCCTTGTTAGGGATTCTCTTGTGAGGAATCAAATTGGAAAATGCGGTAAATTTGGCATGATACACGGGTGTGTTTTGCCTCTGATTACTCAAGTAGCATTGACCAAGTTGATAGCTTGAAATTATAAATCTTGCATTAAACCATTGAGTCTCTTTGAACTCAAGAAATTTTCTCTTGTTGTGGAAATGATCCAGAAGTCTGTCTGCATTCTTCCATGTTAAAGCAAGAAGGATGAAGAAGGAGGTACAGAGAAACGAGCAATGAATGTACGAGGAAAAAATGCTTTGGTTCTTGGGGCCACCCGAGGACTAGGGAGGGCGATTGCCAGACAATTAGCTGAGCAAGGAATGCGGCTTTTTCTCCCCTGGTTTGACTGGCCAGAATCTTGTCAGGAAATGGAAGCCGAATTTGCTGCAATGAAGGCTGGACATCTCACTTTGGAGGCTGATCTCCGTAATCCCGAGAGTATAGAACGAATGGTAAAATGCCTGGAGGACGAGTTTGGTGTACTCCATGTACTGATCAATAATGTAGAGCGTGGCGGAATGCCTGTGCTTCATGGCAGCTATCGACGCCCGGAGAACGTGGAGCAATGGCAGCTGGAAATGGATACTACCTTGCACGCAAAATGGTTGGTTTTTGATCATTGCCTTCCCTTGCTGCGCCAGGCTGAGCAAGGGGCTGTGGTGAATATTTCTTCTATGGCTGCTGTTACCGGGCGCTCTGGCTCAGCTGGTCTTCTTTTTAATGACGGGTATGCAGCGGCAAATCGAGGAGTTTTGGGACTGACAGAGACCTGGGCTCGGCTTGGGGCTCCGCATATTCGGGTGAATGAGTTGATGTTGGGGTTAGTGGACTACAGACACGGTCCCGGAACCCGTGGTTGGGATCTCCTGAGTGATTCCGAGAAAGGACAGCTTCTCGAACATACACTCTTAGGGAGAACCGCTCAACCTGATGAAATTGCACGCGCTGTTCTTTTTCTTGTGCGTGATGCTGAGTTTATGACCGGAGCCTGTCTGCGGATGGATGGTGGATTTGTGCTGGGAGGCGACCAGGTGCCGGATATGCCCGATGGAATACTGTAGCGCATGTTTATGAAGTTGCTGAAGGTGTAACTGTCTCGTGACTACTGAAGACCAAACGATGAAAATCTCATTTTTTCCCGGCCTGCGATGAAGTGGCAGCATCGGATTTGAGAAAGTCGCTTTTCATTGATCTGAAAGGTGTTCATGGTGTTACCCCCAATGCATGCCAGTAAGGTCTGAATCCTGATTCCGCAATATCCGTAATAAGCGACAAGAATGGCTCATAATCATTTTTAGTATGGGCTGTATCCAGAGTCTCGTAATATTCCAACCGCTTTTCCACAGGAAGTACCACCGGTGGGAACCCGTTTTTCATAAGTTCCAAATTCATAAGCAGCCGTGATGTTCTGCCATTGCCATCCACAAAAGGGTGGATTTGTACAAAATCAGCATGAACACGAGCGGCTCGTTCTACCGGATGGTGAGACGCACCATCTGTCTGGTACCAATTGATAAAGCGTTGCATATCGCTTTCTACATGCATGGCATCGGGAGGAACATGATCGGCACCTGAAATAATGACATTTGTTTTTCTATAGACACCCGCATTCTTGTCATCAATATTTTTCAGGATCAATTGGTGAATCGCTTTAATCTGCCATTCAGACAGAAGCTCATTTTTAGTGACCAGATCTTCAACGAAAAAAATGGCTTCCCTATGGTTGATAGCTTCAAAATGCTCCTTCATGGTTTTCCCGCCAACAGTGATCCCTTCCAGAGCAACCTTGGTTTCTTTCAGTGTCAGCGTATTACCTTCAATAGCGTTTGAATGATAGGTCCAGCGAAGCACCAGATCCTCATGAAGATTGGAAACAATCTCCGGCGGCAACGGCCGGAAGGAATCCAGTTTTTGTTTTAGTTTGTCAAGCTTCTGGTATTTGCTCATTATTGTAATCTTTTTCGATCAACATTATCTTTAGTCAAAACAACAGAGCCTTCAAGACCCAACAGTTTTAAACGATTCATTGTGTAAATAAGGGACAGACCACAAATAAAACAAATAACGATTTCAAACTATCAAAGTACATGCAGAACTGAAAAAGTCAATAAAAAATACCCATGCCGGTATCACACGCGAAAATTAAACCCCGCAGCCATGCGGGTTAGAGGTGTGAGTTAAAGGATCCCATCTTAAAGACAACTGGTGTGCAAGTGTTCCGAATCCACCAAGCTCGCCAGAACCCATTAATGACCTGACCTTCCCGGCGGCCTCTGATTTACTCTCCTGAGCAGGTCAACAGGGCTTTCTTTATCTCGTTTGCTTCCTGCAATAATTCTGTACGCTCTTACTCAAGATATGTGTCTCCTTTTCTTTTTGTCGCTGGCTTCTGATGACAAGACGACCGGTCTTTTTTTAAAACCAGCCGCCCGCCTTTTGATTCCCATGCCCCATCTTTAAAAGGCGAGGCGTCACCTTTTAATTCCCATAGCCCTCCTTGAAAAGATGAGAACATACCTTTAAAAGGTGCCGCCTGAGTTTTAAAAGTTGAGACCTGACCTTTAAAAGGCGACCTCTCTTCTTTTAAAATCCAACCCCCGGTTTTAAAAAGTAGTGGCTGATCTTTAAAAGATGAACGACCGCTTTTTAAAATTGATCGCCTGATTTTTTCTGTACGAGAATGAATTGTTTTTCCAAAGGCCGCATATATGATGGAAGAGCTTATCGGGAGTTCACCTTAAATCCGCTATAATTCATTGCAATAATTGTAAAAAAGAAAAGAAGGGAAGGCACAAAAAAACCCGCAAACCGTATCAGGCTGCGGGCTTTTCACTTATGGTGGAGGTGCCGGGAGTTGAACCCGGGTCCGAAAATACTCCCCTCACGTATCTACATGCTTAGTTCCGGGTAAAAATCTCGTATTCAGCTCTCACCCGGAACGGTGGATTGCTGAATACCAGCCTGTTAGATTCTCGTCTTTCCAATGAGAGGCACATCAGTCAGACCAGCCCGAAGAGTCGACGCTTTACTCCGGCCTTACGGGCGCGGACCGGGAAAGCGGCAAAGCAGCTTACGCTGCTACTGCGTAATTATAATCGTCTGCGATTATATTTAAAATTCCATCAAGTTTACGAGCTGACAGAGCACTCGACATGCAACGATGAGCTTTCATATCCCCGTCGAATCCGTTTCACCCCCATATTTCGTGTTATCCCTCCTTAAGGGAGAGATGGAAATCTTCTTAATATTGTTGCCGCAATGACCGTTGGACATCACGTTTTGATTGTTTTTCTTTTAACGCAGCTCGTTTGTCATAGAGCTTCTTACCACGAGCCAAGCCAAGTTCAATCTTAGCCTTTCCATTATTTATAAAGTATATCTTGAGCGGAATAAGCGCAACCCCTTTTTCATTCAGTTTGCCGATCAGCTTTTTTATTTCCCGTTTATGCAAAAGTAATTTGCGCACACGGAGCGGATCAGTAACAGAGTGGACGGCAAAGGCATAGGGCGATATGTGGATATTGTATAAATACACCTCGCCGTTCTTGAGCTGGGCATAACCATCTTTTATATTGGCTCGACCTGCCCGCAGGGATTTCACCTCTGGCCCGGTCAGTACCATGCCAGCTTCCATGGTTTTATCAATATGATAATCATGAAAGGCTTTTTTGTTTTTACAGACAATCTTCATCGTTCAGAAGGATCGTTGGTAGATATTCCGCTTTTTCCTCAATTCCTTGTAAGAGTACTCAAGAGTAATCATCTTTCCGATTCTTGGCAAGAGGTAGTTTGAAGCGCAGATGAAAAAATCTTTACAACACTGATTCAGCGGTGCTGATAGGTACAAAAAAAGAATTCCGGGAGGACGGAGCTGTTTTTTATGAGCATTCCGATGAACGGTTGTATCCCAACTATTTAACCTGGTGCGGAGAGAACGGCAGGGAGAATCAAAGCAAAGGGCGAGGTGGAGCAGCGATTCCCGGTTTGAATGAACTTAACAAGCTGAAATAATGAAAACAAGACTGGAAAAAGTTTACGAAAGACATTTCTGTCATACTGATTTTAAGAAATTAGCCGTTTTCGATCTTTTCTTACGAGATCAGTATTTTGCAAAAAGCTTTCGCAATCTATTTTTTACCGTTTTTAACCATTACAAGATGTTAAGGTGTTTTGGGTCGGGAATAGCTGGAGGTGGAGCAAATAAACCGCCTTGCCACGTTGATCAAAGAGCATAAGCCGGAGTTGCTGGCATACCTTCAGAGCGGATCAGACCAGCCCCCTCATGATGATTGCCAACCGCCTCAACAGGTAGCCTGTGACCGGGAATCCACCCGGAGCATTCAGAGGTTGAGGCATATTGAAAAGATGCACCCACGGGCCGTAGCTTGGCTGGCTGACCACAGAACAGCACTCAAGGCAGCAGGATGGACAGCAAAAGAGCTGTACAGGCGCAACAGGAGTCCTGGGGTGGGGTGGTCGCGGCTTTGGAAGAAAGAAGATTTGAAGGTGGTTCTTGAACCGTCCGGACGGATAGTTTTTACTTTCAGTGATGCCCTGGGCAGTAACCGTTCACCCCCCCCTCATTCCACACAAAAAAAGATTGGACAAAAAAAGAAGATCACGATAGTTTAAGGGTCACAACGTTTTTTAC
>JAABTP010000039.1 GCA_011389815.1 Desulfobulbaceae bacterium
AACATGACTGTTCAACAGGCAGAGCCGTTGAACTCTGACCACCCCCAGAGGGGGTGGTTTTCTACGATGAAATAAAATTATAAGTTCTTAAACCCGAAAAAATTTTCCTTGTCACACAGCAAAATTTCTTTTTTACAATTTCAGCTTTTTTTTTCAGAAGATACCCGGTACAGTCTCCAGAAATGTACCAGCTTTCATGTTTTCTTATCCTCCCCCAAGGGGAAGAATGAAAATTTATACGAAAGCATTGCCTGCTTTCATGTTTTACTGTCTCCCCCCCAACGGGGAAAACATCGTTAATAACCATGTCAAATACATCTCTCATGAAAAAAGCCCCTTCCCATACTCCTTCTTGCTCTGCTCTTTCTTATTCTGAAAGCCTGGTTGTTCATTCCTGCCGAGCCAATGAACTACGAGCTGAGGCTGTTCACCTCACGTCAACAGACCTGAACAGGCGCCAAGTCCGCGATCTTGAGTCCCTGCTCAACCGGGGATTTTACCCGCTGGCAGGCTTTTTAGGCCAAGAGGATTATCAGAGTGTGCTCAAAGATATGCGCCTGGCTGATGGTTCTGTCTGGCCCATTCCGGTCTGCCTTGATGTGACCGAAAAATTTGCAGCTTCCCTGCAACCAGGACAACGGATTGGACTCAATGATCAGGAAGGTTTTCTTCTGGCAATCCTCACTGTCAGTGATATCTGGAAGGCAGATAAAAAAGCCGAGGCCCAAGCTATCTACGGGACAACAGACCCTGAACAACACCCCAGTGTGCAAATCCTGCTCACTGAAGTCAAGGACTGGTACATAGGCGGGACAGTGGAAGGCATTACCCTGCCACTTCATTACGATTTCTGCGAGCTTCGTCTCACACCGGCTGAAAGCAATCGTCGCTTTATCCAGTACGGTTGGCGACGAGTGGTTGGATTCCATACCAAAGAATACCTGCATTGCGCCCATAAAGAAATGGTCTTGGCGGCTGCCCGGGAGACCGGCGGCTCTCTTTTTCTTCACCCAGTGGTAGGTCTGGATCACCCTGGTAATATGGAACATTACACCCATGTGCATTGTTACCAGGAATTTGTTCAGCATTTTCCCCGTAATATGATTCAGCTGGGCGTTATCCCGCTGGCGGAACGAAATGCTGGTCCCCGTGAGGCACTTTGGCATGCCTTGATCCGCAAAAACTACGGATGCAGCCATTTCATGGTGGCAGATGATCACGGCGACCCCTTTGCCGATACCCATAACGATCTTTTTTATCCCCGGAAAGAAGCGCAACAGCTTGTTGCCTCTATGGCAGAAGAGACCGGCATTGCAATGGTTCCGGAACGGGCCATGGGATATGCAGAAGAGCAGAAAAAATATGTGTACCTTGCTGACACACCTGATGAAAAAGTAAAAAACATCAGTTCAAAGGAACTCAAGCGACGCCTGGAGCAGGGAGAGAATATCCCGGAATGGTTTTCCTTTCCCAATGTTGTTGACGAGCTACGTCACTCCTTTCCTCCCCGGTCCAGGCAAGGATTCACGGTTTTCCTGACAGGCCTGTCCGGCTCAGGAAAATCAACCATTGCCAAAGTCCTGATGGTTCGTTTTATGGAGATGCGTGATCGCCCGGTCACCCTGCTGGATGGTGATATTGTCCGCAAGAATCTCTCCTCAGAACTGACCTTTTCCCAGGAACACCGAAATCTCAATGTAACCCGCATTGGCTTTGTGGCCAGCGAAATCACCAAAAACGGTGGCATCGCCCTCTGTGCCCCCATTGCCCCTTACGAAGAATCCCGCCAGGAAAACCGGCGCCTGATCAGCCGTTATGGTGGCTATATTGAGGTACATATCGCCACGCCCCTTGAAACCTGCGAACAACGGGACCGAAAAGGACTGTATAAAAAAGCACGGGCCGGGATTGTCAAAGGAGTTACTGGTATTTCAGATCCCTATATTCCTCCTGCTCATCCGGAAATAACTATTGATACCTCCACAATGACCCCGGCCGAGGCTGTGCAGGAAATCTTTCTTTATCTTGAAGAACAAGGATATATTCGGTAAGCACCCCTTGAAGCCAGCCTTTCTGTTGTACTAATATTGTATGCTGACATTGTATTGGCTCGCTGAATATGCTATACCCTACTTAGTGGTTCCTTTAAAAAGGGTTCCCGCGTCCCAAGGGACAGGGGATTGAAAATATTATTCAGCTGTTACGCCACAAACAGCATGGTATCAGCCCCGGAGCTTCGCAATGAACCGACACACTGCCACCTTCCACATTGCCTTGGTTTTTCCGGTATTGCCCGTATTAGCAATAGTACTGGCAATAGTACTGGCAGGTATCCTCAGTATCCTTCCTGCCCTTTGCACAGCTGAAGAAGCTGAAACAAAGAAAAAAAAGGATACAGGGATTCTCTCTTCCTACCTTGAGCAAGCCCTGACCAATAATAATGCCCTGCTTGCTGCACGAGCAAAACTGCGAGCCAGCAGTCATAAAATTCCACAGGCAGGTGTGCTGCCAGATCCCAAGCTCACTGTGCAGTATTATCTTGAGCCTGTTGAGACACGAACCGGACCGCAACGAGCAGCCTTGGCTCTCAACCAATCCCTGCCTTGGTTTGGGAAACTTGTCCTGTTGCGTAAGCTTGCTGATCATGACCAGGCCCTTGCCCATGCCGAGCTGGCTGCCACTGAACTGGATGTAACCCGGCAGGTCAAAGAGGCTTATATTGCCTATAGCTTTCTCGGCCGTTCCCAGGAAATCCTCTCAAACAACCTCGAATTACTCCGTTACCTGGAAGGTATTGCCCGTGACCGCTATACCGGCGGCAAGGCCACCTATTTTGATGTGCTCAAGGTACAGATTGAGCTGGCCCAGATCCAGGACAAGGTTCGCACCATCAAGGAGAGTGCTGTTCCTTTGCGCATACGTATCAACAACCTGCTGGGTGTTGCTCCTGAAAGATCCCGTCCTGTTCCAAAGTATCTTCCAGAGATCTCCCTGAAAAAAAAGCCCACTACACTACACTCTCTTGCTCTTAAAAATGCTCCCCTTCTGCAAGCGGCCCAGGAACGTATTACCAAGACAGAAACCAAAACCAAGCTGGCTCAAAAAGATTTTTATCCGGATTTTACTTTTTCCCTGAAAACCATCCTGACTGGGTCCGCAGAATACGGTGATCCCCCGGACAGTGGTGATGACCCGATTATTGCCGGAGTCAGCATGAACCTGCCCATATTCCGGGAACGCCGTCATGCCAAACTCGCTGAACAAAAAGCAGCTGTCCAGGAGGCGCAAAGCCGGAAATCTGAACAGGAACGAACCATACAAAATCAGATTGAGCAGGGCCTGTATGCCTATCAGGACGCAAAACGCAAGGTTGCTCTGTATCGGGAAGAACTCCTGCCCAAGGTCAGACAACAACTGGAAGTGGCAGTCAGTGGCTTTCAGAGTGGTAAAAATTCCATCCTGGAAATCATTGATGCAGAAAAAAGCCTGCTGACTTTTGAGCTGGCTGAAAGCCGGACCCTGGCTGATCAGGCCCTGGCTGTGGCCCAGCTTGAGGCCCAGGTTGGGCTTGTTGTAGCAAACTGGCAGGAACAGCCCTGAGGCAGACAAAAAAGAGACAAAAGCCTACTAAAAAAAACAAGGAATCCACCCCCCGAGGGGGTGGTTTTCTACGATGAAATAAAATGAAGAGTAATAAAAGCAACTCGGGTTCTCGGAACTGTTCCGGATCCCTGTCACCCAATAAACATACATAGAAAGGAGTTCCATTATGCGTATCTTAAAAACATCCACCCTTGCTGGTTTTTGCCTTATCCTGCTGTTAAGCCTTGCAGGCAATGTCTTTGCTGAACCCCAAACCAAGTGCCCGGTCATGGGCGGCGATATCAACAAAGAGATCTATGCTGATTATGAAGGAAAACGGGTCTATTTTTGCTGTGCAGCCTGTGTTCCCCAATTTAAGGCAGACCCGGAAAAATATCTCGCCAAGTTACAAGAGATGGGTGTAGAACCCGAGGCTGTCCCAACAGAAGACGGTGATGCGACACCTGATGATGCAGATCCAGGCGAACATGCAGCCCCTGAAGGGCATGCGGATCATAGCGAAGACGCAAAATAACCCCACCATCCTGCCCCGCTGGGGCAGGATAACACATGCAACGAGGTAAAAAATCATGCGGGATCTTTTTCTTCATCTGATCATCCTGACCTGCTCTTTCCTGCTCTTCTCAGGAACTTCTTTTGCTGAAACAGATCCTGCTGACCATGAGCATGGCCCGGAAACTATCTGGACTTGTTCCATGCATCCGCAGATTCAACTGCCGGAATTTGGTCAATGCCCCATCTGTTTCATGGATCTGATTGAAGTCAAGAAACAAAGTAATGAAAAACGCTTGAGCCTCCGTCAAATCTCTCTGGACAGTCAGGCACAAAAGCTGGCCGAGATTGCTGTACAACCGGCGACACGGAAAAGCACAGAGAACGACAGCAACGCCAAGGTGCAAATATTCGGTCGAATCGACTATGATGAAACCCGCCTCAGCACCATCACCTCCTGGGTGGACGGACGTATTGACAAGCTCTTTGTTGATTACACCGGAGCCACTGTGCAACGCGGGCAGGCTGTAGCTGCCATCTACAGCCCTGACCTCTTCACAGCCCAGGCCGAACTCATCCAGGCGACCAAGGAATACAAACGTACCCGGCAATCCGGCAATGAACTGGTTAAAACGATGTCTCGTCGTACCCTTGAAGCAAGTCGGGAAAAACTGCGCCTGTTGGGCATCGGGAAAAAGCAACTCCAGGCCATGGAAGCTCTGCAAAAACCCACCCGTCATATCACCCTCACAGCCCCGCTGGCTGGCATTGTGATTGAAAAACATGTCAACGAAGGCATGTATGTCAAAACCGGCAACCCGGTGTATACCCTGGCTGACCTGAGCAAGATCTGGGTAATCCTTGAAGTATACGAAACAGACCTCCATGCAGTGAGCATGGGCCAACAGGTCGGGTTCACAGTGGAAGCCTATCCAGGTACTAATTTTCAGGGCAAGGTCGCCTATGTTGATCCGCTGGTGGATGAAAAAAATCGAACCGTTCGGGTTCGCCTCCATGTTGACAACCAAAACGGCAAACTCAAACCTGGTATGTTTGTCCGGGCTGAACTTATCCTGCCCACAACCGGGCAAGTGGAAAAGCCGCTTCTTATTCCAGCCTCAGCTCCTCTGCTCACAGGCAAACGAGCCCTTGTCTATGTCCAGGTCCCAAAACAACCAGGAACCTATATAGGCCGTGAGGTGGTGCTTGGTTCACAACGTGGGGATTTTTATGTTGTTAAAAGTGGTTTGGAAGAAGGTGACTTGGTGGTTGTTCGGGGCAACTTCAAGATTGACTCAGCAATCCAGCTCCAGGCCCGTCCATCCATGATGAATCCCTCAAGCGGAACAACAAAGCAAGGGGATAATGCATTACCAGAGCTGTTTGCCTCCCGACTTGATCTCCTGAACCAACGTTTTGTTGAGCTGTCCAGAGAGATCCATAAACAAGACGCTGGGCAATATCGGTCTGCACTTCAGAATTTCACCAAGGCTCTTGCCGCCATTACTGAAGATACGCTCAAAGAAGACGAACGGTTGAGCTGGCAGGAATTTGCCATGCTCCTGAAAAATGATGCTATCCTCCTGCAAGAGGCGGAAAGCACGAAAGAAGCGCAGGAAATCTATGCTGAATTTGCCGAACATTTTCACCAGGTCAGAGAGCGTTTCGCTATTGAGGATATTCCGGCAGCCCAGGCCGCCTCTCCAGAACTTCAAACTAAGGTGGGTGAACTCCTCAAAGGATACCTGATCCTGCAACAAAACCTTGCCGCAGATAATGAACAAGTTGCCCTGGATTCAGCAGATGCCCTTGCGCCGTTGACCCAATCCTTAACAGCAGCTCTTCTGCAAACAGGCACCGAAAAAGCCGGGAACCTGGCGGCCCGCCTGAAAAAGACTGTCCGGGAATTGACTCAGGCTCAAACAATGGCTGACCTGCGCACAAGCTTTTCTCCCTATAGTCAGGCAGTGGTTGAAACCGTAGAGACTTTTGGCAGCAATGATCATACCTCTTGGTTTGTCCATTTCTGTCCCATGGCCTTTGATAACACCGGTGCTTCCTGGCTGGCCCCTTCAGAGGAAATCAGCAATCCCTATTTTGGCGCAATGATGCTCCGTTGCGGAGAAGTGCGTAAGCAGCTGACTCAGGAGTGAGCCGAATTGAAAAATCCGAAGCAGACCTTCCAATACGAATAATTCTTTGTACATCGGAACAGGAAAAACCCAAGAACGGGCTGTTCAGCTGGACAACAGTCCCTGCAAAAATGCAGCAACCACTGCGGCCCCGCTCTGGTTGCTCCTGTCGCGCCAAGGCAATTGACAAAGCCTTGTCAGCATATCTGATAAATCCTGCTGACAAAACGCCTCTTCTGTCAACGGCAGGGACGGCATTTCCCGATCTATGAAATCCGCCAAAGGCCGGGATTCCCGGAACCATTCCCGGCTGATATAGGCAAAAGGAATGCCAGCCTGATAGACCTCTGCCAAGGTGGAATACCCCACCTTGCCAATCATCGCATCACAGGCTGCAATCAGATCAGGATGACGGATGGCGGAATCCGAAGGCAGCAAGAAGAGATTTTCATCCACCTTGATCTCTTCTCCGCCCTGCCCTGGCAAGACAAAGCAGAAATCCCTGCACGCCCTCATTCGGACCAGAGGCAAGTCCGTTCCGGCAATCCCACCCATGGTCACCAGGATAACCTGTTGTTCTTCCTGCAACCCGAGTTGCTTTCTGATTGCTGCCCGTTCCTGCGGACAAACCCGAGCAGCACGGGCGATTGGCGGTGCCACCAGATCCGCCTGAATATGATAATCCGCCTGACTATACAGACCTTCCAGGTAAGAAATAATCCCGGCGAATTCCGGGTGCGAAGCAAGATAAGGCTGATAGATCCAGTCCCAGGTGAAATTCTCCAGCAACACTGAACGCACCTGAGAGCCGTACTGTTTCCGGGCCTGGGTCGCAGCTGCAATACCCACTGGCGCAATATCGCAAAGTACCAATTGGCAATCTGCAAACAGGGCTGCCAGCTGATCAAGCAGGTCGGTTCGGAGGGGATAAAAGGCCAGCAGTTGCTGCACGGTTTGGTCAAGGTCCTCACGCAGGGCATCGTGCTGCACCAGCCCAACATCAGTCTGCAAGGGGTAAATCTCGTGCGAAGCGGTCAATGACTCGGCAAAGAACCAGGCCGGAGCCGTGCTGATGATCCGATAATGCATCGGTACACGTTGGGCCAATGCCTCCATCACTGCGCAGGCCCTGGCAGCATGTCCCAGACCATGTGGGGTTATGCAGCAGCCAATGTGGAGAGGAGAAGGTTTCTGCATAGCCTTGTTTAAAGTTCCAGATCAACCGGGGAACAGACATGAATTCTTTTTTGTATTGCATAGGGTTCATCAACCGGAGCAACAACCCATGCCGATGCAGGCTGCACCGCATCAATCAGCTCGTAAAACCCCCGTGAAGGCTTTGGAGCTTTGGAGAGCTTGCATTCAAAAAGATGCTTTTTCCCTGCCCTCTCCAACATAAGGTCTGTTTCAGCTCCATTAGAGGTTCTGATAAAAGACGGTCGCCAGCGATCATGTTCCGTGATGATATTTTCAATAACAAATCCCTCCCAGGATGGGCCTGCCATGGGGCTGGACAACAAGAAATCATATTCTTCAATATCAAGTAAGGCATGCAGGATTCCGCTGTCCCGCAAATAGATCTTCGGTGACTTGACCAGCCTCTTTTTGATATTTGCCTCCGCAGGAGGCAGTAAACGCACCATGTAGGTCTGTTCCAGGAGTGACAGGTATTTCTTTAACGTTGGTATTGATACATCAACAGCAGTTGCCAATTTACTGTAATTTACCGTCTGACCGTTGTAATGCGCCAAGAGTTGCCATAAGCGCTCAATGACCGGAATCGGTATATTGAACCCCAGATTCGGAATATCCCGTTCCATAAAGGTTCGGATAAAATCACGCCGCCAATCAAAGCTATCCATATCATTTCCAGCCAGAACGCTTTCCGGGAAACCGCCTCTGAGCCAGATATCCGACCATGCCGATACTTCCTTGACTTCCTTGAGCACAAACGGCGTCAGGTCAATATAGGCGATACGGCCGGCAAGTGATTCTGTGGATTGCTTGATCAAATCCCTGGAAGCTGATCCCAAAATCAGGAATCTTCCTGGTCTCCTGACCTTATCTATCTCTGAACGGAGAACAGCAAAGAATTCCGGGAGCAGCTGAATCTCATCAAGACAGATGAGTTGATCCCGATACCGCTCAAAAAAAAGCTCTGGTTCTGAAAGCTTATTCCGATCCACCCGATCCTGTAAGTCGAGATATACTGAAGGTATATCCCTGAGCAGCATCCTGGCTGTTGTTGATTTACCAGACTGTCTTGGGCCGAGAATGGCCACCGCCGGAGAACGGGAAAGCGCATTATGCAGTTTTGCCTCCTGCATCCTCTGTATATAACCATGCATATCGAAAACTCCTGTTATAGATTTACATGATAATGTATAGAAACGTATATACCCTGTCAAGATGCTTCTTTGCGGCCTGAGAAATGACTACCGGCGCATTGCATCGGGCTGATACATACAGGGCTACACGCCCCGGTCTTTTTTCCCTTGCCGCCTGCCTCGGTTCCGGCTATACTCGCGTGCATATTTCAGATGCTCACAACACGAGCTTAATAGGGAACCCGGTGTGAATCCGGGACGGGCCCGCCGCTGTAACCGGGGACGAACGCTGCATGATGTCACTGCATAATCATCTTATGCGGGAAGGCGCAGCAAGTAGGATGAACCGGAAGTCAGAAGACCTGTCTGAAAGTATGACCTGCATGCAAGAGAACAGCATGCCAGGGCCGTCTCGTTCCCCGTGGACAAGGGAGAGATGCGTAGAGTTATTCGTGGAAAAAAAGGGCATCCCCGGATCAATGTATTCAATTGGTCCGGGGATTTTTTTTTGCCTTGTGCAGGCAGCTCCTCGGACATCAAACCAGAGGAGAAAATATGAAGAAGTGTTATTCAGTTCTGGCCTTTCAGCTCATAGCTGGTGCCTGTGCGCAAGCTGCTTTTGCTGATACGATCACGCAAACGCCTGCTCAACAGGCGGTCATGATGGACGAGGTGGTGGTGACTGCTGCGCGGACAGCAGAGCCAAAAAGAGAGGTCAGTGCCAATGTTACGGTGATTGACCAGGAGGCCATTGAGCAGTCCGGTGCCTCTGATGTGGGTGACCTGCTGGCCAAGAAGTCCATCGGCCATATCCATAAATACCCGAACAGCCTGACCTCGGTGGGGCTGCGCGGTTTCCGCACCGATACCCACGGCAATGACCTCCAGGGCCATGTCCTGGTGCTGCTGGATGGTCGTCGGGCCGGGACAGGCAATGTGGCCAAGCTGCTTACCGGTAATGTGGAGCGAATTGAGATCATCCGGGGACCGAGCGCAGTGCAGTACGGTTCTGCCGGGATGGGTGGGGTGGTCAATATCATCACCCGCAGGGCAGAGCGCAGTTCCGTCTTTGCCGAGGCAGGCGGCGGTTCCTTTGGTGCCTACGAATCCCGCATCGGCGGCACCCTGAAACAGGGTGCGTTTGACGTTTCCGGCTCCTACACCCGTTCCGGGCAGGATGCCTATGAAACCGGGACCGGCGAGGAGTTCCATAACACCGGCCTGGATGCAGCCTCAAGCATCAGTGCCAACCTGGGCTGGTCCATAACAGACAAAGACCGCCTGGGCCTGATCGTCACCGCTTCTGAGCTGGATAACAGCGGCAGTCCTGAATATTTCTCTGCCAATGACCTGGACGACAGCACGGACAAGGAGAACTATTCCGTTGATCTGAACTATGCAGGCGCAGACAGCGCAGACCACTGGCAATGGATGACCCGCTGGTTCTTTGGCAAGGACGAGAACACCTGGAATGATCCCACCGGGTCCAATCCGGACGGCTGGGATAACGGCATTGCTGCCATCAACACCACGGATCAGCAGGGTGCTCAGGCCCAGCTAACCGGAACCTTCGGGCATACCAGAATCACCGGCGGCATTGACTGGCTGGACTATGAGGTGGAAAACACCTGGACCCCCAATACAACCAGTTACAGCAACCCGGCAGTCTTTCTCCTGGGCAAGACCACCTTGCCTGACCAGCACCTGACCCTGGATATGGGTCTGCGCTACGACTGGTACGAGGTGGAGGTGGTAGAACCGGCAGGCCGCAACACCGACGACACCCATCTTACGCCCAAGATCGGCCTGTCCTGGCTGGTTACGGAGCAGCTCAAGCTGCGGGCACAATATGCCGAGGCCTTTATGATCCCCTCGGCAGATCAGCTGGCTGCGGAATTCACCCGCTTCGGCTCCCGGACTGTGGGCAATCCCGAGCTGAAACCGGAATCCAGCCGTACCTACGAGGCCGGGCTGGACTTCAGTACCAGCGGGATCAACGCCTCGCTCACCTCCTTTTATACTGACTTTACTGATAAGATCATTGTTGATTATCTGGCAGACGGCTCCAGGAGCTGGCAGAACCTGGGGGATGCCACCCTTGCAGGCTTTGAAGCCGAGTTCTCCTATGACCTGGGCCTGCCCCTTGGTTGGGAATGGGAGGTGCGGCCCTATCTCAACCTGACCCTGCTCACCCAATACGAGGATGAGAGCACGGGTGAGGATCTTCAGAATGTCAGCGACATGAACTTTTCCACCGGGGTCATGGTGAATAACGGAGACGGGATCTCCTGCCGCCTCAATGTGGCCTATAGCGGGCCGCAGGATGTGGAGGACTGGGAGACCGGGACATACCCAACCCCGGTGGTTGAGCTGGATGCCGGCACGGTCACCGACCTGAATGCTTCCTGGCGTTTCTATGAGGATGATCGCCTGGGCAGCTTCACCCTGCGCGGACAGATCAACAACCTCCTGGATGAAGAGTACGCCTATGTGAAAGGGTATCCCATGCCGGGCCGGTCGCTCTTTTCTTCGTTGCGGTGGGAGTACTGATGCGAACTCTATGGTCCATGTGCCGGAAGGGGAATAACGGTGTAGGGGCACGGCGCGCCGTGCCCCTACTACAGGTAGAATGAATATATACAGAGATTCCATTAATGAAAAAACAATACAAGACAATACAAGGCATCACCCTGTTCCTCATGCTTGTGTTTTCCATCTCCGGGACAGCATGGGGAGCAGGTTTTCCACTCATTTTCACTGATTCAGGGGGCAAGGAAATCACCGTGCAGGCAGCACCGCAACGGGTGGTCTCTCTGGTGCCCTCAGTAACCGAGATGCTGCTGCGCATCGGGGCCGGGGATGCGGTCAAGGGCATCACCTATCATTCAGTCCTGCCCCAGGAAACAGCAGGTAAGGTCATCATGGGCGGCTTCTTCCGGCCTGACCTGGACCGGGTAGCTGCCGTTGAGCCGGACATGATCTTTTATGCTGATCTGCATAAGGACGTGCCAAAACGCTTTGCCGGTAAGGACACCCTCCTGGTACAGCTCTTGCCCTCCTCGCTGGAGCAGAGCTTCGCCCACCTGGCTCTGTTGGGCAGTATTTTCGGACACGAGGACAAGGCAGCGGAGATCATTGCTGAGGAAAAGGCTGTACTGAGCCTGATTGCCCGCAAGACCGCCCAGATACCGGGGGAAAAGCGACAGCGGGTCATGCGCCTTATGGGCGGAGATGTCCTCATGGCTCCGGGCGATGACTCTTTTCAGAACGAGTACATCCGGGCTGCCGGGGGCATTGCCCCGGAGTTCGGCAGAACAGGGAATATTATCCCGGTAAGCCTGGAGGAATGGCGGAACTTTAATCCCCAGGTGCTCTATGCCTGCGGCGGCGACCGCACGGCCCTGAGCATCCTGGATCAGCCGGGCTGGAAAGAGGTGGATGCGGTACGCAATAAGCGGATCTTCTTCTTCCCCTGCGACCTGACCTGCCGGGCCGCCACCCATCAGGGCTATTTCACGGCCTGGCTGGCTGCCCGCATCTATAATGAGGCGTTCGGCAAGCCGGAGAACTTTGTCCTGCCCGAGCAGGTGGTCAGCAGGAAGCCGATCCCGCTGGAGGTGCCCTATCTGGACAAGGCCGAGATCGTGGAGAGCGACATCAAGGACTTCCGCAACAAGACCGTCCTCCTCCATCTGAGCAAACCCATGCAGGTGGTCTCCACCCTGGAAGGGCAACGCAAGGGGATCAGCACGGTGGGCAATCATTATTTCCCGCCGCCTTCCTGGGGCCTGGGCCACCAGCAGGGGTTGGCCGCCCTGAACCGATCCACCCGAAAGGTCTTGGGTCTGGACGGCAAGAGTACGGCCATGCTCTTTACCGGGGCTGATATGGACAATCTGGCCGTGGTCAAGGAGGCGTACCGGGATATGGAGGTCACGGCCCTGGTTACGGCCGGGGTCATGGGCAATGCCCTGCGTATGGCTGCGGATGAGGGCGGCTTTTACGAGCCGGACAGCCTGGACAAGGAGCGGATGAACCAAAAGAAGCCCGGCACCATCAATATCCTGCTGCTGAGCAATATGCAGCTCAGCCCCCGGGCCATGACCCGCGCCCTGATCTCCGCCACTGAGGCCAAGTCCGCTGCACTCCAGGATATGGACATCCGCTCCTCACGGAGCCGACGCAGCAACCGGGCCACCGGCACGGGCACGGACAATATCATCGTGGTGGAAGGGGAAGGAACGCCCATTGATGCAACCGGCGGTCATACCAAAATGGGCGAACTCATCGCCCGGACCGTGTATGCCGGGGTGCAGGAGGCCGTGTATAAACAGAACGGCCTGGTCACCGGGCGCTCTGTCTTTCAGCGGCTTAAAGAACGCAAGGTTGATCTGAGTACCCTGAGCAGATATTTTGCCGGGAAGGACGGCAATGCCCGGAGCCTGCGCACCAAGGTGGAGCAACTCCTGCTGGACCCGAAATATGCCGGATTCATCACTGCACTCATGGCTGTTGCAGATGATGCGGGCAAGGGGCTTGTGCAGGATACAGCCGGGATTGACCTCTGGTGCCGGACCATTGCAGCGGAGATCGCCGGTAAGCCGGTTGCGCTGCCGGCACCCTATAGCACGGAGCAGAAAGAAGACCCCCTGCCGCCGGTGCTGGCTCAGGGATTGACTGCGCTGTTCAGCGGGGTTGCAGAACAATAAGGTTTCCGGTGCCCAAGCAGGGCTTGGGTACGAGAACCAAGGCTCACTTTTTATAATGAAACCTGCACGAAATGATGGTCACTACATCTTCAGCTACTTTATACACAAGCCGATGTTCCGAATTGATCCGCCGAGACCAGCAGCCCCGCAAATTCACCTTCAGCGGCTCTGGCTTACCGATGCCTGAAAACGGAGTTCTTTTTGCTTCCCTGATCAAATCGTTGATTCTTTTTAAAAGTCGCCGGTCATTCTCCTGAAACCAGATGTAATCTGCCCATGCGGGTTCGGTGAACAACAGGTTCATGGATCAACCAGTTCCCGTTCAGTAGCCCTGCCTGCTTCGGCCTCCTGAAGTGACTGGTACAGATGCTTCGCATTGGCGGGATTGGAGAGCAGATACAGGGTTTCCTTCCAGGAGTTAAATTCTTCCAATGACATCAACACGGCTTTAGCACCTTTATCATTCAGCAGAATGGTCGGCTCCGCATCTTCAATAATTTTTTCAATCAGGACTTCTAAACTTTTTGCCGCCTGAGCGGTCGGAACTGCATTCATCTCGTACTCCTGCGTAATAATCTTCTTTGTTAAAGGATATTGTACGCATTATTTCATCGTAATCCAAATGATTATTTTCCCGGACAGGAAGAAAGACGGGAAAGGCCGGGAATGCTTTCTTCCTGCTGATAACGGTTTTTCTGGCTCCCAAGCTCCGGCTTGGGAACCCTGATCCGCTAAAGCTCCGCTTCCTGCACGATGCAGAGCTTCTCAGCCTCTGTGCCCAGGCAGAGCCTAGGCACCAGAAAGGGGAATAACTCCCCTCCCCCTTTACAAAGAACCAAGAAGCCCAACAAGCTTCTCCATACTAGCCCGCACATACCTTGCTATCAGGACAAGAAACTCTGTCTTGTCCTGTTCCAGATTACATTGCTCCAAAGCATCATAATAAGCCAGCCGATGCTGACTCTCCCCTGAAATAGTGGTAATGGCATAGCCCTGTTGTAACAGGACCAGATTCATCAGCAGTCTGGCGGTTCTGCCGTTGCCGTCAATAAAAGGGTGGATAGTCGCGATGCCTTCATGGAGTTCAGCGGCAAAGATAACAGGATGCATCTGCTCTGCTTCTGCTTCCAGGCGGAGAAACAGCTCCTCCATCATCTTGGGCACCTGCCACGGTTGCGGTGGAACATGGCGACTGCCAGAGATCGCCACAGGCACGGATCGGTATATACCTGCGTTTTCCTGATCAATGCCCCGCAGAATAAGGGCATGCACCTGCTTGACAATGGTTTCTGAAAGAGAGGTCTGGTCCTGAGCAAGCTCCCGAATAAAAGCGATGGCCTCATAATGATTGGCAGCTTCAAGGTGCTCACGCAGGGATTTGCCCCCCACGGTAAGCCCCTTATTAACGACAATGTCTGTTTCCCGCAGGGTCAGGGTATTACCCTCAATCCGGTTGCTGTCATAGGTATATTCGGTGTCAACGGCCTGAAGAATCTCCCTGCCCGCAAGCGGCCTGACCGCATCAAGCCGCTGCTTGAACGCATCAATATCCTGTAACAGGCTCTCTAATATCTTGCTCTGCTCATTCCTGCTCATTCTTCCAAACTTTTTGCCGCCTGAGCGGTCGGAACTGCATTCATCTCGTACCTCCTGCACAATAATCTTCTTTGTTAAAAGGATATTGTAAACATTATTTCATCGTAATCCAAATGATTATTTTCCCGCACAGGAAGAAAGGCGGGAAAGGCCTGAGCTTGGGAACCAGAAAATATAAATTTTTCTATATTACACTGTCCTCTACCATGGGAAGGGAGGGGCACGACATGCCGGGCCCGTACAACCTGTTTTGATCCCCGTCCCGCAGACAAAAAATCCCTTCATCCCCACCAAAACGGCAGGAAAACACTGGACAATCCCCGTCAAATTCATTATTTTCATATAAAATCAAACGATAAAGCCTGTCTTTCTGCCCTGTCTGCGGGAAAATTCATTCAGCCCCAGGGAAAAACCGGGCAGGAGCACGGCAAACTCATGCAGCAGGCCGGAAAAGTCATGCTGCGCCCGGAAAAATGACAAAGGAGCACGGAAAAATGAGTGCGAAGCGCGGCAAAATGACCGAGGAGCACTGAAAAATCGCTCAGGAGCACTCCTCCGCCGTTTTTCTGCGCTGCGCAGTCCCTTTTCCGGCCATCTCTCCCATAATTCCAGCCAGGAGCGCCATTATGTCCAGCATTTCTCACCAATCCATTGAACAACGTCTCGAAACCTACCATATCGGCCTGACCAATGCCCGTGATGTCACTGAATTGCAGAGCCGCTTGGCCGTGTTCGGCTATACCCCGCATAAATTGAATCAGCTCCTTGCCCTGTATCAGGAGGTCTTTGACCTGTATATGGCGCGAGCAAACGAATACAGCGAGCAACTCGCGGCCACGCATGCCTTCCAGGAGGCCTGGCACACCGCCCACACCGATTATATCCGCCTGGTCAAACTTGGGCGCATCATCCTGAAGGACGATTATGCCGCCTATGTCAAACTCACCCTGAACGAAGAGCGGAAGAAATCCTTTTCCGGCTGGCTGACCCAGGCGCGGACCTTTTTCAATGCCCTGCTGGCCGATTCCGCGTTGCTGGCTCAGTACGACCGATACGGCTCGGATCAGGATGCGATCCAGGCCGCCTTTGCCCTGGTCCAGGCAGCGGAACAGGCCAATACCGCCAAGGTGAAAGAGACCGGCGAGGCCCAACAAGCCACCCAGGAGCGCGACGCCCGGCTTGATGTCCTGGACAGCAACATGTCCGAATTTTACAGCCTTGCCCGGCTGGCCTGCGAGGATGCACCCCAGCTTCTGGAGATGCTCGGGATTACGGTCAAGAGTGAATAGGCGGGATAGCCAGGTCTGCAATGGGAAATCGGCCAGCGCACCGTCCTATCTTGCAACCATTGGCACACTGGTAAAAGGGTGGCACGGCATGTAGGGGCGACCGGCCGGTCGCTCCTACTTTCGCTGCACCCAAGCGGGCCTGCCTGATTACTGAAGAGAGGAAAGCGCATGCAAGAGCTTGTCAACATATTGCAGTATCTGAAGGATCATCCTGAAGTGACCTGGAGCGGGGCCGGGCTAACAGGGCTTGGTGTTCTGTACTTTCTCATTACCAGGCTGTTTGCTCCGTTGTTCCGCAAAGGCAGCGGCCGTGATGTTGGCGGTCATGTCACGATACATCCCCCAGTCCCGCCGGAACTGCTTGCCAAGTACGCTGAAGAGCTGGGTGAAACGAAACAGATTATTGAGGGATTCCTTGGCATACTACTGGAGCAGGAGGTACCACCTGACCAGTGGAAGGCCAAGCTGCGGGAGATTGCTGTCACCCACAAGGAACTGCTGGCCCGGCTTGCAACAGTGCAGTCCGAAGACCCGGAGGTGCAACGCCTGAAGCAGGAGGCAAAGCAGGCCATTGAGGCGGGTGAGTACACCAAGGCCGAGGACTTGTTAAACCAGGCTGAAGCCCTTGACCTGAAGGCCATTGAGGAGATGGAGAAGACAGCCAGGCAGCGGTGTATCTCTGCGGCCACAACCAATGCCGACCAAGCCAAGTTGCAGGAAGTACAGTTGCGCTATGCCAAGGCAGCAGAGTACTGGCAAAAGGCAGCGTCCCTGCTGCCGGAGGGGGAGAAGAAGGATCGGATCTACTACCTGAACGAAGCAGGTAATGGCCTGTACCGCATTGCTCAATACCGTGAAGCCCTGCCCCTACTTGAGCAGAGTCTTGCCATCAGCCAAGAGATTGAAGATAGGAGTCAGGAAGACACCACCCTGAACAACATCGGCTAGATTTACCATACACGGGACGACTACGACACACCCTCACCTACCTGAAGCAGAGAGCCTTGCCATCTGCCAGGAGATCGGCGACAGGGCCGGAGAGGCGGTGACAAGTTGGCCTTACCGCAATAATAATGCCCCAAAGGGGCTGTACATACCCAGCCCGGTGCAACGCACTGGGTAGAGAGTAAACCCATGCGAAAATACCTTCTCCTTTGTATCACCCTCCTGACCTGCGCCATCCCTGTCAACGGACAGGCCAGCACCTTTCCCCAGCGCATCATCTCCCTGGGCCCCATCAACACCGAGAACGTCTACCTCCTTGGTGCAGAGGATCGCTTAGTCGCCAATACCAGCTACTGCGTCCGCCCGGAAGCCGCCAAAGCCAAGACAAAGGTCGGCTCGGTCATGCAGGTCTCCATTGAAAAGATCCTCAGCCTGCGGCCGGACCTTATCCTTGCCACCGGCCTGACCCAGCCGCAACAGCTGAACAAGCTCAGGGAGCTGGGCCTGCGGGTGGAGCAGTTCCCCCAATCGTCCTCCTTTGCTGAAATATGTACACAGTTTCGTCGCCTCGGGGCCATTCTCGGCCTGGAACAACGGGCTGAAGAGGTCATCCGGGAGATGGAAGACAAGGTAAAGGCCATAAGCACTGCTGCGGCTGCCCTGCCCAAACGCAAGGTCTTTCTCCAGATCGGGGCTACGCCGCTCTTCGGAGCAGCAGCCAACTCCTTTACCCATGACTTTATCCGCTTGAGCAATGCTATCAACGTGATTGGCGAGCAACAAAACGGGACAGTGAGCTATGAGAAGATACTGGCCCGAAACCCTGAAGTGATCATCATCGCCATCATGGGCAGTGAAACCGGCATTGCCGGAGAGGAAAAGCGCAAGTGGCAGCGTTTCCCCCTCCATGCCGTGAACAAAGACCAGGTGTATATCGTTCCTCCGGACCTGGTATGCAGCCCCTCCCCGGCCACCTTTGCCGAGGCCCTTGCCCTGGTTGCCGGACTGATTCACCCTGAACTCAAGGCAGGACAATGATGCAGGTGTATGAAATTCTGGGCAGTGGTGGCCCGGTGATGTGGCCCCTGCTGGCCTGTTCCCTGGCTGTGGGCACAGTGGCCATTGAACGGGCTTTGTTCTGGATCGGCCTTGAGAAACACCGGAACCGGAAACTGATGGACGAGGTTCTTTCTCTTGCCGAGACCGGGCAATGGGAAGAGATCAAGGAGAAAACCGCAGGCTGTCAGGATCATGTCATCCGGGTGCTTGCCGTGGGTATTATGCATCGGGACTATGATATGGGCAAGGCCATGGAGGCCGAAGCAGGCCGGATGTATCAGCAGATGAGCCGCTTCATGCCGGTGCTGGACACCATGATTACCCTTGCGCCTTTGCTGGGCATCCTGGGAACAGTGCTGGGTATCATCAGCTCCTTTAATATGCTTGGCGAGAGCGGCCTTGCCGACCCCAGGCTGGTCACCAGCGGCATTGCCCAGGCCCTGATCACCACTGCCACCGGGCTTACTATCGCAATCATTGCAGTCGTCCCGTATAATTTCTTCAACACCAGGATTAACCGGGCCGTCCATGTGATGGAAAAGTACGCCACCAGCCTGGAGGTGGTATTTGAACGAACCTCTGGCAGAGGATAAGACAGAGCCGGAACAGACACCTGTGCTGCCTCAAGGAGCTTCTGCATTTCATTCCACCCCTTCCACCCACCCTTCCGGGCAATCCTCCCGACAAAATGAGCTTCCCGCCTTATTGTATAGGCGGTGCAAATATGGTTGATAGAGCTGTTAATGTATCTCATCCAAACTCTCAACCATAAAATGAACACAATTCGCTATGACAAACCTTGTTATGCTCTATTCAGGAGCAGTTACCCTTGGTGCCTTACATGCCTTTGAACCTGGCCACGGAAAAACTCTTATTGCCGCCTATATGATCGGGACACGAGGGCGGGCCTGGGACGGCATACTCCTTGGTGCGATTGTCACCATCACCCATACCTTCAGCGTTATCCTCCTGGGTATTCTTGCTCAAATCCTCTCCAGAACCTATTCTGAAGAAACACTGCATAACTGGCTGGGCTTGGTTTCAGCGGGAATTATCCTGGCAGTGGGCATCTGGATGCTCCGGCAGCGGCTTTCCGGCAAGAGCGGTCATACTCATATTCATCTCTTTGGTCAAGGGCACAGTCATGATCATCATCACCCGCACACCCATGCACATACTCATCACCATGATACTCATAATCATGAGCATGATGAGCATCAGCATGATCATAAACACGACCACCACCATCATGACTCGAACAGCTTGGAACACAGCCACGAGCACCATCACCCGCATACCCATCACCATGAGCATGATGGATATCATGAACATGTCCATCATAATCATGAAAGCCATGAACAGAGCAACAAGGAACAGAGCCATCATGATCAGGCCACAAGCAAAAAGACCCCCTGGGAACTCTTTATGCTGGGGATCTCCGGCGGTATTATCCCCTGCCCGGCTGCCATTGCCACCTTGCTGGCTGCCATTGCAGCCGGTAAAATCGCTCAGGGATTGAGCGTAACCTTGTTTTTTAGTCTGGGGCTGGGGATAGTTATGATGAGCATTGGGGTGATTCTGTCCCAGGCAGGTCGGCTGACCAATAAAATCGGCGAGAACTTAGACTTTGCCCGCCGGATGGGAGTGGTCAGTGCCCTGCTGATTATAGGCATCGGCTCCTACACCATGTTGCATTCTGTCAGAAATATTTGGTTTTAAATCATTACAAAGGAGAAAAGACTCATGTCTGAAGAAAAAGAGAACTGGAAACGATGCGTTGCATTTCACGGTCACACCTGCCCTGGCTTGGCCATCGGCTACCGGGCGGCCCTGGCTGCTCAGGAACGCTTGCAGACCCACTTTTCCCCGGATGAGGAGATAGTCTGCGTGACAGAGAATGATTCCTGTAGCGTGGATGCAGTTCAGGTCCTGACCGGTTGCAGCATTGGCAAGGGCAATCTGATCTACCGGGATACGGGCAAACAGGCCTTCAGCTTCTACAGTCGCAAGGATGGGCGTAAGATCCGTGTCTATTTTAAGATGCAGGGCAAGCGGAGCAATCAGGCTGACAGAGATGCTTTTCAGGAAAAAATTCTTAATGCCCCGGTCGAAGAACTCTTTCATTTTACAGAACCAGAGGATCTGCCACCGAGCAAGGCCCGTCTTTTCAATAACATTACTTGTGAGGAATGCGGTGAGGCCGCCCCGGAACATAAAATCCGCCTAAACCAGGGAAAGAAGCTCTGCCTGGGATGCTTTCCAGATTACTCCAGGGGGTGGTGAGATGAACCCAGCTCTCTCTCAGGAACAGCAGCAGGAATTTTGGGAAAAGATGGCAGAGAAATATCCTTTGCCCTTTGATGAAAAGAACCTGAACAAAACGCAAGAAATCATCGCAATGGCAGAGCAGCGCGGTGTCCAGCCTGATGGCGCAACCATCCTGGATATTGGCTGTGGTACCGGGGTGTATACCCTGCCTCTGGCCCAACGGGCAGCTCGGGTGACGGGATTGGATCTTTCCTCGGAGATGATTCTTCGTTTTGAGAAAGAACAGGAAGAGCACGACATAGAAAATGCTGATGTCATCCAGATGCCGTGGAACGATGCAGCAATCAGTGAGCACCAGCTGGAAAATGCCTTTGATATTGTCTGGGCCGCTATGACCCCGGCTGTGCGCACCCCGGAGGATGTTGCCCGGATGAACCGTTGCGCCCGCAACTGGTGCGTCTATATCGGCTGGGGCGGAGTGCGGGAGAATCCCTTTTTGGCAGAGGTTTTTCAGGCCCACGATCAGACCTTTGGACCGCCTCCTGGTGCCAAGGCTGTGCAGAAGCACTTGGCAGCAATGGGGATCTTCACAGAGCTTGAGCTGTTCCGCGATCATTGGGAATGGCAAGGCACAGAAGAAGAGGCGGTTGCCCATGCACAAGGTATGTTGCGTACCCAGAGTAAGGCTGAACCCAACCTGGATCTGATCCGGGAAGTCACAGCCCGCTTTACGAGCAACGGAACAGTGAGCCATCGTACTGAAGTGGAAAAGGGGATCATGACATGGCAGGCAACATGAAAAATATTCTGATAACAGGTATAACAGCTCTTGTTCTTATCGGCTCTTTTGCCGGAACTGCGCAAGCTGGCACCCGCACCCTGACGGACATGAACGGACGAACAGTCACGGTGCCGGATAAAATCCGCAGCGTGGTTCCTCTGGGCAGTGCCCTGCGTTTTCTGGTCTATATGCAGAGCCTGGATCTGGTCAAGGGCATGGAACGGATTGAGCAAAAGCGGCTCGTGGCAGGGCGGCTGTACGGGTTGGCAACGGTTGATCTTGCCCCGAAATTGCCCATTATCGGTGAAGGCGGTTCAGGGGGCAGGTTGCCCAACTTTGAAAAGGTCATTGAGGTCTGGCCGGATGTAATCATCACGATGGGACAGGATACGACCCAGGTGGAAAACATTCAGGAGAAGACCGGCATCCCGGTTTATTCCCTGAACTACGGTGAACCGGGTATTCTTGATGTGCAGAGTGTGCGCACCGCCCTGACCCATCTGGGCAAACTGCTGGGACGGAGTGAACGGGCGACCCAACTCATTACGACCATTGACCAACTCCAGGCAGATCTGGCCCGGCGAACTGCGGGCATCAGTGAAAAGGAACAACGTGCAGCCTATATCGGGGCTATCTCCTTTAAGGGTACCCACGGGATCACCAGCACCGAGGCTGCCTATGCGCCGCTGGCATGGGCAGGTGGTAAGAACGTGGCTGCGGCAATCAACAGGCCCGGTCATGTTTTCATTGATCCGGAACAAATCCTGGCCTGGAACCCGGAGATCATCTTTCTTGATGCAGGCGGTCTGGAAACCGTGCAGCAGGATTATCAGAAGAAGACCGCCTTTTACCAACAGCTCAAGGCCGTGCAAAAACAGCAGGTCTATCTGGTCATGCCCTATAACCTCTACCACACCAATATCGAAATCACCTATGCTGATGCCTATTTTATTGGTAAGACCCTGTACCCGGATCGTTTTCAGGATATTGATCCCAAGATCAAGGCCGATGAAATCTTTCAGGCCTTTATCGGGATGAAGGCCTATGCAGCCCTGGAAAAAGAGTATGGCGGCTTTGGACAGCTGAAGTTGGGAGAGTAATATGATCTCGTCTGTCAATACAGCAGGTTCATCACCTTCAGCTACCTCCTCGCTTGCTGATGACTATCTGCGCCTTCTCCGTAAAAAGAACCTCTTTGGCCTCACCTTGCTGGCCCTGCTCATTTTTGCTGCCGGCTTTTCTCTGCGCACGGGTTCCCTTGCTCTGCCCTGGTCTGAGATACTCAGGGCCTTGGGTGATTGGGAAACAACAGGCCGGACTGCCCATGTCATCCACCAGATCCGCCTGCCCAGAACAGCTGCTGCGATCCTGGCCGGTGGCAGTCTGGGGATTGCCGGCGCAGTAATGCAGAATGTCCTCAAGAACCCGCTGGCCTCCCCTTTTACCATCGGGGTTTCCCAGGGAGCTGCCTTTGGGGCCGCGTTTGCCATCATCTTTCTCGGAGCCGGGCAGACCCATTCCTCGGCATCTTCGGCAGTCACCATTGATCTGCCCAACCTGGTGGTACTTTGCGCCTTTGTTGGGGCCCTATTGGCGGTCATCTTTATCCTGATGCTTGCTTCGCTCAAAGGGGTCACCACTGAGGCCGTAATCCTGGCCGGGGTGGCCTTATCCGCCTTTTTTGGTGCCGCCACCATGCTCTTGCAGTATTTTGCCGATGATGTCCAGGTGGCGGCCTCTGTCTTTTGGACCTTTGGCGATCTGGGCAAGGCAGGCTGGACAGAAAACATCCTGATAGGGATCACCGCTCTTGTGGCCTTTGCCTTTTTCCTGATTGGTCGCTGGGAACATAATGCCCTGCTCTGGGGTGATGAAGTGGCAGCAAGCCTCGGTATCCGGGTCCGGCATCTGCGGATCACGGCTATGCTCTTTTCTGCCCTGGCTGTTGCCGTGACCACGGCCTTTCTGGGGATTATTGGTTTTATCGGCCTGATGGCCCCCCATCTGGCCCGCCTCTTTGTGGGCAACGATTATCGTTACCTGCTGATTTCCTCAGCCCTGACCGGGGCCTTGCTCCTGCTTGTCTCGGATATCATTTCCCGTATCCTCATTCCTCCGGTGATTCTGCCGGTGGGTATTATTACCTCCTTTGCAGGAGCACCCCTGTTTCTCTACTTACTGACCCGGAGGCGCAAGAACTGATTATGTTGGAACTTAATGAACTCTGCTTTGCCTTTAACGGCACCCCCATTTTGCAGGACATCAGCTTTCGGCTGGGCCGGGGCGAAATGGCAGCCCTGCTTGGTGTGAATGGGTGTGGTAAATCAACCTTGCTCAAGACCATTAACGGCATTCTCAAGCCCAAGCAAGGAACTGTCATGGTGGAGGGCGTTGCCCTCAACGGACTTTCCGGTAAGGAAATCGCCCGTCGCATTGGCTATATGCCCCAGAAAAGCGGCACTGTCCTTTGCACGGTCTTTGATGCAGTGCTTTTGGGCAGAAAGCCCCATTTTGGCCGCACTGTCACGCCCCGTGACCTGGAGGTGGTGGAAGATGTATTGCAACGACTGGGTATGGAACAGCTGGCCCTGCGCGAAACTACAGAGCTTTCCGGCGGCGAGCTACAAAAGGTGGTCATTGCCCGGGCCCTGGTCCAGGAACCCAAGGTTCTGCTGCTGGATGAACCAGTGAATCATCTGGATGTGCGCAACCAACTGGAAACCATGTCCATCCTCCGCGAGGTTACTCAGGATCTGGATTTATTGACCATCACGGTGCTCCATGACCTGACCATTGCCCTGCGTTATGCTGACCGTTTTGTCCTGATTAAGGATGGGGGCCTGCACGCCTGCGGAGACCGGGAGGTCATGACTCCGGGTGCTATCCGTGATGTCTTTGGGATGCATGCCACGATTCATGATATTGACGGGATTCCTGTGGTGTTGCCTTTGGGGTCGGTGCAGTAGGGTCATAAGCTCTGCCCGCCATGAATCACCGTCCGATCCTCAGTATGCTCAGCGTTTGATCCTCACGAGTGTCACCGTTTAATCCTGACGGGCGTCAGCGTTCGATCCCGACGGGCGTCAGCGTTTGATCCCGACGGGCGTCAGCGTTCGATCCTGACGAGCGTCAGCGTTTGATTCCGACGGGTGTCAGCGTTTGATTAAATGCAGGCATTCGTGCCGATCAAATGCAGGCATTCGATCCGATTAAATACAGGCATAAGAGAACCGACGCCCGCTCAACAGTCTGCTGTTTCTGGGCGGTATCCTGTTTCTCCTCCTGCTAGGTCTCTGTCTGGCCGGAAAACGGCTGGCTCCCCATGACCCACTGGCCGTGGATCTCATATCTCATGCACCGCCTAGCTGCGCCGTCAGCAACCTATCCTCCTCACTATAACCTTACTGCCCCGCTTTCCAGGATCTGAAATATCCTGCCGGGTCAAGCAGGCTCTTTGCCCATAAAAATGAGGCTGCTGCCTCATTGTCAGGGCGTGGTCAAGCATGGTAGATCGTATCAAATAATAATATTCCAAAAAACGTATTACTGCTTTCTCCCTGAAGCTGAACTGGTTTCCTGTCATCAATGCCAAGGAATGCATGGTCTTCATTCTGCCGGTGGTGACTCCGGGTTTATCCATCTCCGCAGCCGAGGGGAGAATTTTTTCATGGAGCAAGAAGAGCATGAGCGTACACAACAGACAGTACAGTAAGAAAGTATATAACAGCAAGATACTCATCACCCTGACAGCCGTAGCTATGTCCACCCCAATAGTCACACCGGACAGCTCTGCTTATGCAGAGAATACAAAAGAAATGCCAGAGGTGCTTGTCTCAGGGGAGAAGCTCATTACCCCGACCCGGCAGGCCAGTGAGACCGTGTACACCGGCAGTGAGATCACCAGCAAGGGCATAGAGATCCAGGGCACCAAGGCCACCACCAGCGTGTATAACACCCTGGATATGCTGTCTGGTATTAACGTGGAAAGTGCAGACAGCAACGGGCTGGCTGCTGAGATGAGCAGTGTTCGGGTGCGCGGGGTGAAGAGTGCCCTTGGTGCTCTGACCGTGGAAGGTGTGCCCAATTACGGGGGCAATCCCATTGGCCCGCGTGACTATCTCTATGACATGGAAAACATGGAGGCTGTTTCTGTGTACAAAGGTGCTGTGCCCGGTGATATTGGGACAGGCGTGGGTTCACGGGGCGGGGCAGTGGAACTCCGGCCAGACTGGCCCCATGAAGATTTTGGTGTTGCGTTCAAACAGGGCCTGGGCTCCAATGCCTACACCCGAACCTATCTCCGTCTGGATTCAGGAGCAGTCTCAGGGACAGGGACAGCCTTTTCCGGCTCGTTCTCTTATGCTGAATCAGATAAATGGCGGGGAGAGGGGAGTCTCGGGCCCCGTTTTAACGGGAATATTGCTATGAGCCAGCCCTTTGGCGAGAAGACCATGGTCAAGCTTTGGTATAACCATAATGATCTGGAACAGCACCTGTACCGGGCCTTGAGCTGGGATGATATCCAGGATCTTGGGGCAAATTATGACAAAGGCTTTACCAACTCCCTGACCGGGAAAGTGAAGCAGGATATCTATTACTATGACTATAACCGGGGCACCTATCAGAACGATGACCTTATGGCCGTGTTGGAGTCCGGGCTGACAGATACCCTTTCTCTCAACCTGAAGCCCTATACTTCCAGGGAGGATGTGGCGATCTTTCAGGGGATGGGCAAGGGTGGCGGAATGATACGGAAACGAATCCGAGATATTGAACGAACCGGCCTCATAGGTGAAGCAGTGTGGGAAACCATGTCAATGAAGACCACAGCAGGTTATCATTTTGAAGCTGCGGACATGAGTATTTACAGTCAGAAGTATGTACCGGTTAAGGGTGGCGGCATGGCCTATCGAGGCTATGGTAGAATGGCGAGCAGAGGAACCACCTATATCAACAGTCCCTACTTCAAGCTGGCAGGAACCCATGATATATTCAGCTGGCAGGTCGGGCTGAAATATTTTCATTTCCAGGATGCAGACTCACAGGGATATATGAGTGGCCCTGGCCCGGACTATGCCTTGCAGCGCACCCCGGATCTGGACAGGGAGGCAACAGAGTATGACACCCTGCTGCCCACTGTGGCGGCCTCATCGCAGATCACAGATGCAATAGAACTGCGGGCCGGTTACGGCAAGACCTTTATCCGTCCCTATAAATATATGCCCCTGGTAAATCTCTACAGTGCCAATCGGACCACCTTTCAGGCTCAGGGCATGAATCTGCAGACCCTGTTTGATGGTTATAATATTGAGGAAACCCATACTGTTGACCTGGGACTACGCTATGTGGGGGCTTGGTTTGACCTCTCCCCTACCCTGTTTTACAGCACCCACAGCAATCTGGTCTGCACGATCTATGATCCCAGGGTGAACCTGAACTATGATCAGTTTGTGGGAGAAGCCACTGGCTATGGCCTGGACATGGAGATGAATGCCTATCTCAATGATGAGCTGACCCTGTTCCTGAATCCCACCTATACCACCATGAGCTATGATAATGATCTGACCTATGCAGGCAGTACCCTGGAGGCTGAAGGCAATCAGGTGGTGGATACCCCGGAATGGTTGGTCAAGGCCGGACTGATCTGGCATAGCGGTTCCTTTGAGATAGTGCCCATGCTCCGCTATATTGGCAGCCGTTACAGTGATCTGGAAAACAGGGATGAGGTGGATGCTGCCACTGTGGTTGATCTGCGGATGAGCTATACCCTGCCGAATATCCTCAAGACGCAGGAGATGAAGCTCTCTCTGGAGTTGAACAACCTGCTGGATGAGGAGTATATCTCTTCCATTAATGCGATGGATGACAGCATGCAGGGGGAGGCCACCTATTATCCGGGTACGCCTTTTTCCGGGATGCTGACGCTTTCTGTGAAGTATTAGATCCGGGAAAAGTGCAGGGGCAGACCTGCGTGTCTGCCCGGTATACCTTGCCGAACACATAGATTTGGGCTGTACCCTGGATATACAGAGAATCCACCCGGCCCTCACCCGACTCTTCAGGGAAATGAAGGAATCGGACAGGGCAAGCCGGGCAACACGTCCCAATAAAACGCCCTCTACCATAGGATATCCCATCTGAATCATGAATATTTTCTATTAGTCTTCGTGTTCTCCCCCACGCCTGCCACCCGGAATAGCCGGGTATCCTTCCCAATAAAATGAGCTTCCCGCCTTATTGTACAGGCAGCTCAACCTATGGTAAGAATAACACGAAATCAGTAAACGTATTACCTCAATGCTTCTCCTCAGATTAAAGCACTAGAAGGTGGCCTCCTCCAACCTTCTTCAATACCCTTATACCTTACTGTTTTCTTCTCTGCTGGCGCTGTTCCCCGGTTTGGTCTTCTTCCTCCCACACCGGGGACAGAACCAGTGTTTTCTAAAATATGGAATGAGCAAACAACAATAATCAGAATGACGATAATGATGAAGAAAACCGCCCTCTCTCCCTTTCTCTTTGTTCTCCTTCTTGGCCTGACCTTCCCTGGAGAGGCTCAGCCCCATGCAGTACATGGTGAAACCGGGAGTAGCAGTGAAGCCCTCTGCACATCCGCATCCTATGATGACGGTGAAACAATGAGTTATGCAGCAGTGGAGATCTTTGCTCCCAATGCTGAACTTCCCTTCCAATCCGGTCGCACTGACCGCAACGGCTATTTCTGTTTCCGCCCGGACACCACGGGTCAATGGAAAATCACCATCAAGGATGCCGACGGTCACTTTGTTCGGCTGGGTATCAAGGTCAGCAAGGAGATGCTCAACAACTAGAAAGAAAAAAAGGCCTGCTCTATGGCTGGTCGTATGTGGCACAATCATAAAAAAAGGACAGAGAAGATGAACAAGGTAAATGTCCCGACAGCGGCCTTTGCCGTACTGTTGGCTGTTCCCTCCTTTGCGCAGGATGTGCAGGAGCGGACGGGAAAAATCCATGCACTGGATGAGGTGGTGGTCACCGCTACCAGAACTCCCCATACTCTGAAAGATGTGCCGGTGGAGACCGTAGTGGTCAATCGGCAGGAGATAGAGCAGAGTAATGCCCAGAATGCCCTGGATGTGCTCAAAACCGTGCCGGGTATCAATAACTCGGTTCATGATGATGTGTTTGGTACCTATACCTGGCGGGCCAATATGCGGGGCCTGAATTTCAATGACGGCTACGGCCTGATCCTCATCGACGGCCAACGAGCTATGGGATGCGGACAGAGTGGTGGTATGGGAGAGTACGGCATCGGGTTGAACCAGATCCCGGTGGATATGATTGAACGGATTGAGGTGGTTAAAGGGCCGAGTTCTGCCCTCTATGGCAGCGATGCTATGGCCGGGGTGATCAACATCATCACTAAAAAAACTCCAAACCAAATGACGGCCCGGGCAGGTGCCTCCTATGGCTGGTATACCATTAAAGAAAAAGTTAACTCAGACGGTACTACCTCTCCGGCCTCAGACGATGGTGATTATCGGGCTAATTCTCAGGCATATCTCTCTTTTGGTAACCGTTCAGACCCCTCTCATTTTTTTTACGCAGCAAGAGGCAGAGGAGGCACATCCAGCCCCTGGCGCCGAG
>JAABTP010000040.1 GCA_011389815.1 Desulfobulbaceae bacterium
AGAGAGCCTCCAACCTGAGGGCTGTCGGGTTATTGCGCCTTATGTCCATTTTACAGAAAGGCTGTCAGGGGCCTGTCCTAAATTAAATTGAAAATCAATTTTCCAGTTGTTCTGTTGTAAACCACGAGAGTCTATTTGAACAGGGCTGCAGGACACTTGAGAAGAAAATATGTTTGGTATAGCACCGTTGTTTTCTCTAAAAACGGTCGGAAAATTCGTTTTTCCCTTTTTGAAGTCAATAAGGATAAATGTAAGCGATTGTTTGGGAGTTAATGTGCATGAGAATAGATGAGGTACCTCTTTTTCTTCCTCATTAGATTCCTCATTAGATTCCTCTTCTTCATTATTATTTTTGCTGGGATCATTCTGTAATTCTCTATCTCTATTATTATCATCACCTCTTTCCCAAGCAAATGTACTCATTGCTTTAAAGCCGCTCTCAGAGAGCGCCTCTTGCCCAACGGTGATGGACAATGAAACGTCGTTAAGGGAACGCCCTTGCCCGCCCCAAACAAGGCTGTATCTAATCTTCTTCGGAAGAGTAACATCAATACCCGGCAGAGAAAAAGTACGGCTATCCTCACCCTCCCAATCAAGGCGTATTTCTTGTATCTTATTTTCCTTATCATTCCGTAATATCCTTAACGCCACGATTCGCGGACTGGCATCAGAACTATCGTTATTTTGCTTTTCGGGCAGGGAAAAGTTAGGAGAAGCCTGTTGGCAGCCCTGCTGAATCCATTGAGTTATATCGTCTTGTTGCCATTGCATTGCAAGGCAGTGTGATTCGAAATGGAATTGATCTAGACTTAGATCCTTTTCGATTTTGGGTTTATACAACTTGATCTTCTTTTCAGTTGAACTAAAATCAAGTTCGAAATCAATCCATGAAATACTCTCGTTTTTAACGGTCAGTCTTTTGATAACGAAACTAGGGTCGGAGTCAGCGGGCAACGTGATTTCCAGACTTTCCCAGCCAACTTTCCATGAATCACCAAAATTAAAATTGGCTTCAGCCGCTTGAATAGTAATACCGTCTTCTGTTATACCGACAGAAAATTTATCCCAGTTCCAGCCAAGCTCCTTTAACGCCAACTCGCCAAAATTAGGCGCGTTAAAGACGATTGACGAACTTTCTTGTAATTCTCCCTCGTTAAAAACAAGTTTCAGGGTAATATTAATATCAAATAAATCTGTTATCAGCGGCGTATCAATTTTAAGCTCTGTCCATGAAATGGTTGATTCTTTGGTCGAAGAATCGTAGCTATATTCGAGATTGGCCCATTCCAACGTAAGTAGCTCTTCAATAACAGCCTTCCCCTCCCCTACTTCAACTCCAACATCATAATGATATTTTAGACTCTCTTCAGGCTTGACCGTCACATTCCCTGTGATACTCGGAAATGGAACATCAAAATGGGTACGATCTTCATCGCCAATAATAAATCTCTGCTCAACACTCTCAGCAGGGCTTCGTTTTATCCCGATGGATACAGAGGCGACTTGCTCCGTCTCAGGCAAAACAACCACCTTTTCGGTGCCGACTGAAATCCCTTCTAAGTTCTCAGGTACCGTAAGGGTGATTTCCCAATCGCCGATTATAAGCGGTTCTACAGGTGGTTTGCCGAAAAACAGTATGACTAAACCTAGCCCGCCTAATTCTTTCGGTGATAAGGCAAGGGTGATATCCATCTGGTTGCCATCAGAATCAGGCGGCAGATAGATTGCGAACATCTTGTCGGCAAATATTTCCGATTCGCTCCTGTTATCTCGAAAATTTGATAACCTATAGTTGGTTCGTAGCTTCAGATAATAACTCAGGGCATGAAGCGTTCCGAAAAGGCGATCTGCCATTTCCACCATATCATCCAGCGTCTTAAATTCCTTACCTTCAAGAAGATGAAGATATGATTCTTTAAGAAATTTAACTGGATCCGCCAATAACCTTTTAAAATGAGAGAATTTCAGGGTGGGCAGTTTAACTGGCTTGCGAAAAATAATGCTGTCATCATTGGGATCAGTTACAGTTCTCTTTTCAGGAAAAGAAATAATATTTAGCAGAGAGGAGGTATAAAACAGGACGGGGTGGACATGCTCTAGGAAGGCAGTTATCAGCCATGTCTGAAGATCATTACCGAGTTGTTCTAGCTCTTCAGGATGGCCCGATAACTCTTCGTGTAATCCTTTAAGGCTCTGAAAAGTATCATGTACTAAAATCAGCGCAGCAACAAAATCTTTATAATCTTCCGGGGGATTTTCGGTAAGCTCTTCGAGCTTATTAAAATTATATATAAACTCTTTAAAATTTCTTTTTAGTTTTTGACTAATATTAAGTTCGTCATCTCCGAAGGGAAGGTCGTTTAATCTGCTAAGATCCCAGCCTATTCTGTTTAAAAGGTCACGCAGAATTCCCGAGTTTTTTCCTGCCAGACGAAATATCCGAAGAGCTTGTGCCAGTTGTTGAAATATATTCTGCTGATTGGATTCCATTGAAGCTTCTCCTCAATTATTCCATTAATTATGCAGGATTAAAATCTAATTCTATTACATAATGACTTGAATGCTTTTCATTATCGTCATCTTTCCAGTGCAAAATTTGAGAAATTCTTTTACTATCATTGGAAAAATAAACCTCTCCGATATTATTCCTACCTATAATCTCGTCATCAGTCTCATCACCGAAAATATCAGTTATGATTCCAGAGGCGATACAGCGTATTCTTTCTATATCCCACCTCGATCCCCCAGGGCAATTTAGAGGACTTTGCTCTACACGATTTGCTACTATATGCTCGGCATATTCATACGAAGCATTAGTTTTTTTATCCCAAAAAGGAAGAATATATTTTTTCTGTTTGTAGCCAACAAACTGTGCGTGTTTCGTTTTTATATCCTGATTTTTAAGAGCACTGCTGTTAAGTTGGGTAAAAATACTTTTTGCTCCTTTCTTTAATTCAGGGTTACCAGACAACGGTTTGCGCTGATAGTCAATTTTCGATGTATATCCATAATGTACATCTCCAGACAAGAAAATAATTCGTGATAAATTATGTGGTTCTCCTGATATTGTGCTTACGGGGCCAAAAGTTGACAGAGTCGCAAAAAGTTGCCACACAGCATCTTTCTGATATTCCCAGTCTTCATAATCAGCAAGGAGCTTCCCTCCAAACCGAGACATAGATGCCCGATATTCTGAAGCCCACTCAATAGCAATAACTGGAGCGGCAGAGACAACAAAAGTTATTTCGAATGGATTATCTACAGGTTTGTACGGCAATATTTGCGCATCCAAAGCTTCTTTTCCCAAGAGGGCTGGCGCGTTATTGCCATCTTCCAATTCATCTGCATCGCCTTCAACAGGATCACCAGGAAAGTAACGCCATGTTCTTGTATCAAGGACAATAACCTGATATTTCGAACCTGGGACATGGTAGTGCCAGCTCAATGCTTCCGCATTTTCGTGGATAACATGAAGACTTCTCGCCTCCTTGATTTTTTTCACCATATCAGCATCTGCAATCCCCAAGGCCAGCTCTAATGCTTTCTGAACACTTAAATCAATATCTCCAATTGGCCTCCATTTCTGCACAGCTTCAAGAAACTGATATCCTGCTCCGTCTGGATTACCCCACTCAAATTGATCTGGATCATTCCCCCAAGCCTGAAACAATGCATACCCCAACATCCCATTGAGAAGAATGCGGCGACCAAGCTGACTGCCGAAGACATCTACACACCATTGCAAGTTCAAAAACCAATCGTCCGTAATTTCATGGTCATCACAGATCATATAAGTTGAGATGTTGGCCAATGCTTTCCTGACACGAGATAATTTTTTATAAAGATTGTAGATTCTCTGGTCAGTCTCATTGTCAAATTCCTCTTTGTTCCAAACGTTCTGGTCCCAAAGAACTTTTGACCAAACGAATAGATACATCATCCAGTATTCACCTACTGTGAACAAATGATTACCAGACACATCTCCCGCTGTTAGCTTCGCTATTTCCTCAGCAAATTTTTGCCGATTATTTGGCAGCAACCCTTCATCATCTATTTCAATACCCGGCAATTTTTCCTTCCAATCAATAAGAGCCTCGCTCGCATCCATAAGCATTGCCAGCATAGTGGGTGCTACATCATCTGCATAAATTTGATCACCAGTTAAAAAAAGCTGCTGAGGGCGTTTTATTTCCGATGGGTTCTTGACCGCTTCATCAATCAACTCATCAACCTTTGCCAACATATCTTCCCCTTCACCATGAGGTTTACGGCACGAGGAGTGAATAATCCGTAAATCTTTCAATTCCTTTTCAGGAAGCACAAAGGAAGGGAGGCCACTGGAATCATAGCTGATATCAACTGGCATCAGGTCCGTCTCAAGGATCCCCCCCCCTTTCAAACTCTTTTCATCCAACTCATCTACAGGAGAGTTGTTTTCTGTTAGACCATCAAGTGCAACTTCGTCGAAAAACAAATTGTAATAGTAACGCCCCCCCCATGCTAACGAATCTTGTTCATCGTTCTTTCTTGCCGTCACAGCAGTAAGATGCAAATTATAACCAAGAGAAATCGTTGTTGTTGTACCTGAAAATATTTCAACCAAACGAGCATTCTCATCTTCCCCGTAAATGCGTAATGTTACCTTACAAGGTTCTTTTAGTGCGACCCAGACCGTAACCTGTTTTGGTTCAGTCCTTCGAACAATAGGCCCTGCCAAAATAAGGGGGAGTGAATCTAGGCGATCTTTTAATGGTTTGAACTCCATAATTTTTCTCCTGCCAGAAGAACAATAGGAATGAATTTATCTCAGGAAGGAATAAAGTGCCCCTGCTGAGAGAGAGTGGAAGAAGCCTCAAAAACGTAACTATTACGGAACGTGCTGAGACTGCTGAGACTGCTTCAGGAATGGGACATTGGAAATCTTAATTTGACTTTATAAAAAGAATATTCTTAATTAACCTATCATTTGTCAAGCATTTTCTTGCATACTACATAAAAAAAGCGGCACCACCCATGCAGGACAGTACCGCTTCATAAAAAAAACAATTTTAAATTATTTCAGGCTAGAATTACGCCATTGCCTTCTCCAAGGTCTTAGCCATTTTAGTGGTGACAATCTCATCAATATGTTCTGGTGTCCAGATCGCATCCTTGCGTACTGCCTTGCTGGCATTGCCAAAGCTGACCCGTACCTTCTGGTCAGAAACTACGGCCAAGGCCTTTTCCAGCCGATCCTTGATTTCCTCCTGAGACAGGCCTTCAGCCTCACCCAATGGACCAAGCTCGCGCATCCGTTCGGTGAAATCAGTGATCAACTTGACAAAACGCGGTGCCTCAGCAGCTGAAGCCCACTCAAGATCATAACGTTCTTTGCGGATACCCACGTCTTCCAGTATCTTTCTGACCAGCGCATCCACACCCATTGCATCGTAATTACCTACCTGGTAATGGCATTCACCATGCTGTCAACCGCCGGTAAATATACCATCCGCACCCTCAATAAATCCGCGCAGGATAAAGGCCGGATCAACACGACCGGTACACATCACCCGGATGGTACGCAGGTTGGGGGGATACTGAAACCGGGAAACTCCGGCTGCATCAGCAGCTGCATAGCAGCACCAGTTACATAAAAAACCCAAAATCTTGGGACTGAAATCATTGCTCATCAAAACACCTCGCAATTGATGTTTATTGCATATCAGGCTGTAGGGGCTACGGCGCGCCGTGCCCCTACAAGAAAACAACGTTATATCTAAGGCAAGTTACGCCTCAACCGGTTCGTCCGCCTGTATATTACCGAAGGCAGAAATCTGATCCATAATCTGCTCATTGGTAAATCCGCCCATGGCAATAGCAAAGGTCGGACAACGACTGGAACAGATACCACAGGCCTTACAAGAGGCTGCAATGGTACGGGCCTTGCGCTTCTTCTCTTTTTTAAACATTTCAATGGCCCCAAAGGGACAAAGGCTGGAGCAAATACCGCAACCAATACATGTATCCTCTTCAATAACCGAAACGATAGGATCAATCCCTACCTTGCCCTTAACCAGCGGAATAGACGCCTTAGCCGCAGCAGCCTGGGCCTGGGCAATGGTTTCATCCACCGGCTTGGGACCGTGGGCCAGACCGCAAACATAGACACCGGAAACCGGCAGCTCCACCGGTCGCAGCTTAACATGGGCCTCCAGGAAAAAACGGTCATCTGTGAGCGGGGCCTTGAGTAGCTTGCTCAGGTCTTCAGTACCGTCCGGGACAATCCCCACAGACAGGGCCACCATATCCGGGCTCATCTCAACCTCTTCCTGCAACAGGACATCAAAAAACTTCACAGTCAACTTCCTGCCCTTGGGTGACGCTGCAATCTGCGGCTTTTGATCCAGGTCATAGGGAATAAAGATCACCCCCTTGAGGCGGGCCTCACGATAGGCGTCCTCAGCATAGCCGTAGGTGCGCATATCGCGATACAGGACAATCACCTGAGAGGCAGGATTTAGTTCCTTAATCTCGAGCGCATTCTTGACCGCATGGTTGCAGCAAACCTTGGAACAGTAGTTCAGATCATCGCCCCGTGAACCAGCACATTGCACCATAATAATGGATTCCGGTGCCTTGCCATCACCAGCTAATTGTTGTTCCAGCTCAGTCTGAGTAACCACCTTATCATTCTCTTCTAACAGATAGCCATCAGGGCGGTGCTCATGACCGCCGGTTGCCAGGACCACCACACCATGATCAACAGTATGCTCAGTGCCATCTCCTTCAGTAATAACAGAAGAGAAATTGCCGACAAAACCGGAAAAGTCCTTGAGTTCGGCATTGGTCAACACATCAATATGCTTACTTGCCTGAACCTCGGCTATCAGTTTTTTCAGATGATTGGCGGTCTGGTCAGCATCCAGGGTATGGTTCAATAGTCCCAGACTGCCGCCCAATTTCTCGCCCTTTTCCACCAACACGGAATCAAAACCCTGTCCTGCCAAAGTCAAAGCCACTGTCATGCCAGCAATGCCAGCCCCGATGACCAGAGCCTTGGGGGTAACTGGCACGGTCTGCTCCGGTAATGGCCGCATACCTCTGGCCTTGGCTACAGCCATGCGGAGGAGATCCTGAGATTTATCCGTGGCAGCCTCAGGCTCACCTGCATGTACCCAGGAACATTGGTCGCGGATATTGACCATTTCAATGAGACAACGGTTCAGACCAGCATCCCGCAGGGTCTCCTGAAAAAGCGGTTCATGGGTTCGCGGTGAACAGGCAGCAATAACCACCCGGTTCAGGTTATGTTCAATAATTTTATTCTTCAAGGTCTGGACAGCATCAGCAGAACAGGAATACAGGGAATCGGTATGATAAACAACCCCGTCCATCCCCTCAACCGAGTCTTCTACCTTTCGCACATCCACCACAGAGGCTATATTGATACCGCAATGGCAGACAAAGACGCCTATGCGAACTTCTTCGTCCATGGGCTTCTCGTCCGGGTAAGACTTATGAACAATTCCCAGTCCGCGCTGTTGTTCCAGCATCCCGGCCACAATACCGGCTGTTGCTGATGCCTGGGTAACTGATTCCGGGATATCCTTGGGTCCCTGGAACGCCCCGGCCACCACCACGCCTTCTACGCTGGTGTTCAGTGGAGTAAAGGTCTCTGTTTTGGCAAAATCATAATGATTCAATTCAATGCCGGTCATCTCCGCAATACCCTTGGCATCCTTGGGTGCCTCCAGCCCCACAGAAAGAACCACCATATCGTAAGGCTTGAACTCATGTTTGCCGTCCAGAGTAGAGTAGGTCAACCGCAGCTGATTCTCCCAAGGAGTCACACCAGCCACCTTGGCCCGGATAAACTTCACGCCCATGTTTTCGGCCCGCTCTCTGGCCTTGTCAAAATCCTTGCCTTGGGTGCGAATATCCATATAGTAGACCGTGATGTCCACTTCCGGATCATGCTCCTTGGCCACCATTGCCTCTTTAATGGCATACATACAGCAGACCGAAGAGCAGTAGCCGTTATCGCACCCCAGATCCCTGGAACCAACGCATTGGATAAAGGCCATGGATTTGGGATGGCGACCATCGGAGAAGCATTTTACCTCGCCGAGAAAAGGTCCTGAGGCGGTGGTCATACGCTCAAACTCGACAGCGGTCACCACGTCTGGATGCTCTCCGTAGGAGTATTTCTCCAGAGTGGCATCATCAATCCTGCCGAATCCCGGGGACAGCACCATTGCCCCGACTTTGATATCCACCTCTTCCGGCTGCTGACTAAAGTCGATAGCATGACTCTGGCAAACAGGTACGCAGATCTGGCAGGTATCATGCTGTACAGACATACAGGCTGAAGGGTCAATATAATAGGTCGCAGGCACTGCCTGCGCGTAATCGATATGAATAGGACGAGTCAGCGACAGTCCTTCATTGTACGCATCAGAAAGATGCTTGGGGCAGTATTGGGTGCAAAGCCCGCAGGCTGTACATTTGTCCGCATCAATATAACGAGGGCGCTTCCGTACTTTTACGGTGAAGTCGCCTGGTTTTCCGTCCAATGCCAAAAGATCCGCATTGGTGATCATCTCTATGTTTGGAGACCGACCGGCCTCTACCAGCTTAGGTGCAAGTATTCAGAGAGAGCAGTCATTGGTCGGAAAGGTCTTATCAAGCTGGGCCATAACCCCGCCCACAACCGGTGCTTTTTCCAGCAGATAGACGTAATAACCAAGTTCAGTCAGGTCAAGGGCGGTTTGTATCCCGGCGATACCGCCGCCCACGACCATGACTGATCCGGCCCTGTATTCCATTCCTTTTCCCATTGCAGTCTCCAGTGTTTATTGATTGGTTACAAATTACTTATCATGATGACACCGGCATTAATCCATGCGCATCATATTTACCGGATTTAATCTCTTGTACAGCTTTATCCAGTCTTTTTTTATTCGCTTTTGATTTCGAGAGATACGCTGTTTCGCCGTACGCACTGTCGTGATCTACACGTTCTTGAACAAGCTCAAGTATAAATTCTTCAGGTGTCTGGCAGGCACGTCCTGCGATCTTGGCTATTCTTTTTATTAAATTATCCGGGATAGTTATAGATGACATTTTCTACCCTCATATTCTTTGATAATATTGATCAAGTTCAAAGCCTTCTGTGTAGCTCAGTGCTGCTGTAATTTCTTCAATAGGGTTGAGAAAATAAAAATAATCTCTAAAAGAGTACTTAGTATCCTTTTTAAAACGGGAGGATTCCGTTCAGCAATCCTGTTACATATCAACATAACTTCTTAAATGATTGAAATTAATGCTGTGAAACCCTAAGCTGTTACAATACGCAGACAATCTAAAATCATCAGTAATAATAAGGTGTCCAGTGCTTGCCAATTCCAATAATCCTCTGTCGGTTATACCATATTTTATAAACAGATTATCTTTTGATATTTCAGATGAATGTATATATTTTTCTGTTGTTTTCTGTATAAATTCAGCTAATAATATAAAAAAATGTTCCTTATCGTTTCCGGTAAGTTGACCGCCCAGATTACTGACCTCCGTCAGAATATTCGGAGTGGTGAAAAACTTATTAAAGTTACCGAAAAGTTCATCTAAAATTTTAAAATCTTCAACACAATAACGACTATTGGTTTTCTTAAACTTAATAATCAACTGAGGATCAATACGCCCTACGAGATAGACAAGCAGTAAATTTGTATCGACAACTGCAATTTTACTTCTCAGGGGAGAAGTAATTAAATTTATCTGGTTGCTCATAATGCCTGATCTGACATTTTAACAAATGAACCATCTCCTCCTTTCAGTCGTATCTGTTTATATTTTCTTTTTCTTTCCTCAATAGAGGTACCACCTGTAATGGCATTTGCCTCGGTTTTTTTAATTATATGATTTGAATCAAATCCGATAACAACCTTCCAACTATCAGAGCTGTCATCATATTCTATTTCTTCTAATAATCTGTTCGGAAGTTTTTCTCCCTCATAGATGACTTCAAACAGCTCAAAGGCTTTTTTTATGGCGTCTTTAAGCGCAAGCATTTTCTCCTCCTCCGTAACTTCTTGGAGTAATCGGAAATCTTTTCTATAGATTCCAGTATTGAGAGGACGGAAAGTCTATCCTTCTCAAACATAGATCACCTCTTTCTCAAGGTAATCTTTTATAAAAGGCTTAACGTACTTCAAACGGCACAGATCAATCTCTCGATGAAAATAGTTTTTAAATATTTTTTTGAGGCTCGTTTTCTTTTCGTAAATATTTTCAGTTCCGGGATGAAATTCAAGCACAATATCTATGTCGCTGTTTTCATCCTGTTCATTACGGGCAAATGAACCAAACAGGCCGATTTTAGAAATATTATATTCAGTCTGCAACTCCGGGAGTTGCTTTGAAAGAAATGCTAATATGTCATTTTGTTTCAACATAACTTCAGACCGCTATGGACTGTTTGTCAATGCTGCATCAATCGCGGATGTGCGCAATCGCATCCTACTCGACTTCATACCTTGTCGTTTAATGCCTTCAGAACTTTTTCTACATGCTTGACCTCTTTGAAAAGTTCTGCTAAGGATTCTTTAGCTTGAACAATTGTACTTTTTAATTTTTCAATTTCATTTTCTAAGTATGCTGAACTATGTTGTTGCTCATAGGTGAGTAAATATGCTTCATGTGCGCAACGATTTCTTTCTTTTATTAATTTCTCAATTTTACTAGCGAGCTTTTTGTTGTTAGAAAACTTTTTAAATTTCCTTAACAGAGTACCAAGAGCGTCTTTTTCTAAATCTTTATATGTACAATTAAAAGGTATATGACCTGTCACTTTATTGGTAATGATGTTGTAACAGCATGAAATGTACATCCGGAAAGCTTCTTCGATAAACTGAAATTCCATCAATGATTGGGAAGCGAGATCAAAATACTCTTCATTTTTGCTCTTTGTATTATCGCTCATCATTTTAAGAAAAAATTTACCTTTTTAAAAGCGGCCTACTCACCTTCTGGCTATAATCTCCCCACGTCCGAAAAAAAAACTCAGGACCAAACAGCCCCATCATCCGATGGACGACAGGGCTGCATTGTACAAAACTAAACTGCACCGTCAGCCCCGATTTAAGCAGCCGGTTTCCACTCCTTAAGGAATGCAGGTAGATGCCCGGCCTCACGCGGCCCGATCGTGATGGTCCAGTCAGGCAGCTCTTCTTCCAGCTCACCCTTGATGGTTGCCAGATATCCGGGAATGATCAACTCCCGATGCTTGACCTTATCCAGAATTCCTGACTTATTGACAAACATGGCGATCAGATCAGCACCGAATTTACCGGCGGCCCAAGCTGTGAGCACGGACAGACCTTCTGTATCCTTAATCAGTAGCCAGCTGGGCACCTTGGAACCCTCAATCTCACCGGACACGATAAAGTAAGTCAGAGAGAAGTTACAGGTAATCAGCACCGGAGAATTCTCATCCGGCCCGGTAATCGGGTAGATGTCCTCAGCCACAACCATCGGACGTTGCGGATCAGTAAAGATGTTTAACTGCTCAAGCAGGAGCGGAAACAGCACATCACCCTGAATATCCGAGAACACCGTAATACCTGCGTACTTGGCAATCAGGACAGAGCCGATCATGGCCTCCATCATCAAGTCATCACACATCTCGCAGGGAAAGGTGATAGTCGGAAAGCCGAGGGGTTTGAATTTCTCCTTGACCGCAGAGCGTCGGGCAACGACATTATCCTCAAAGGCTCCGCGCAGGGTTCGAGCACCGGTATCAATAACCATGTCCTTGACTCCGGCGGCAACCAGCTTGTCCGCTGTCTCCACCAGATTATCCATGTTCTTGCCCTTCACACCGATAACACAACCGGTATCCTTGGCAAGATCGACAAAGGCATCCGCATTCTCGCTAGTGGCACCGTAGAGCAGAGGCTTATTATCACCGCAGGCTTCAGCTCCGGCCTTGAGGTTGTCCACGTTATCACTCATCAGAATGATGGCCTGCTTGGGAGCACCTTCCATGACCTTTTTGGCCATGTCTGCCAGCGATGCGCCGCCATTATCCTTAATGGCAACCAGATTGTTGCGCATCATCACGCCAACACGCTCGTACTCGAAATCGTTGGCCCGCTTGATCTTTCCATCAATTGAGGCCGCATCCTCATCCGTAGCAATCAACACAGCCAGACCGGTCTGGTTCTCAAACCGCTTCTCATGCCGGAATTGACAGGTTTCACCGCCTGCAGTGAACTGAGCATCACCGGTACCGATTTTGACGGTACGAATCGGCGGGGCTGATGCCTCACCAATGGTGGCCTTTGCCTCATCACTGACATAAGGACATGTTTCGATTTCAGCCTGCCCGGCAGCCACTTTCATGGCAAAGGCGAGACAGGTAGGTATGTCACACTCGCCGCAATTCTTCTTGGGCAGCATCTTGAGAATCTGTATACCGGTTAACGCCATTATCTATCCTCCTGTTCAAAAACCAGAATCAGAACACCGGGGATACATTTTCCTATCCGCCCGGTAGCTGTAATTTATTCTTATTTATTCGCTTTAATTATGCTTGCCGGTATCGGCTTGGCTGAACAACCAGTTCAATACCTCAAGGATTTTTTGTAAATTTTCTGTGGCCGATATCCACGCAGGATCTTTTGTAAAAATATTGTTCTCAAACTTGCCGAACTCCCACGCCTTGCCGGTTGTCATCACACCATAGCAAATCTCTGCACCCTGCAACGAGGCCGCATACATTTCCGCCAAAGTCTACGCCCAGCCTTCATTCCATTTTTCCTGCTTGGCCTCCATAATGCACAGAGGCGGCACAGCCATAACTCCATATTTTGTTTTCGGTGCGATCAGGTAATCCGGCTCACCAACTAAATTCTGTTCCTGATCAACGTGAAAGGGAACATGCGACCAAACAAGGAGCTGTTTGTGTTGTTCCGACACTGCATCTAATATCTGGCTGATAATATGCTCGCAGATGGAAAACTCGTTAATAAAATAGGCATCTTCCCGTAATTTATATTCAATACGGGTAAAATATATTCCGGTACCTGAATTTCTTTTGTTTCTATAAACGATTCAGCTCGTACTTCGATATCAAATTTCTGGCTTACTTCACCGACGGATTTGAAGCTGCTGTAGAGCATGGTAGGATTTCAACTTTAACGTACAGGCTTCGGGGGAGGCGAAACAACCCGACGCCCTCGCTTTCCTTGTTTTTTCCTTATATCTTGACAGATTGCATGGTGATCATAATTAAATCGCCTTGCATACTCATCACGATATTTATGGATTTCAGCCACAATTGAATCTTCCCACTGAACATCGTAATCGTTGTGATCAAGCACGTACAATTTGATTTGGTGAATACATTTTTTCTAAAAAACGCCCTAATATATCATTCCGTAATACTTTTTCCGTTTGGGCCTTATGCGCTTCTTTATCTGACAATCCTGCAAACTCTTTTTCTATTTGTTGCTGAATTTCCCATTTCATTTTCACGCAATCAAACGTTTTCTTTTTCATCATCGCCAACATAATTTGACTGCTTCAACTTGATCTCTTTACGCACCTGTCTTGCAGCGGCGACAAGTTTATCCTGTGTTTTAGCAAATGAGCTGTTCCAACGTGCCTCGTCCTTCAGGTCTTCAATGTATTCCGGCACATGTTCAACCACGTTACTTGCCTCAAGTATTTCGATACCTATTATTTCTCTGTTTTCATCCAGTTCCAAGGTGATATTAGGACTGACTTCCGCACTGCCCCTCTCCGGCCCCTCGGATATGACGATGTGCATTATGTCTTCGTCTTTATAATAATTAATCTCCATTAGATAAAGGGCATTCAGCCAATGCTGCGGATATTGTATGTTCAGTTGATCATGCACCTTTAAAAAATTATCTTCTAGTTAATGTGCCACAGCCCTTGGCCCTTCCCTTAATTCAGGATTTGTTTTAAGCATATCAATCGGCATTTTTAAATGTTCTTTTGATCTTGCATAGATAAATCGTTCAGCGGAAATTACCTGAAGTGAGTTAGAAAACTCTACATTTTCTGGCAATTGCGCTACTGGACTGCCGTTTATCAAAACATTTTGATATTCATTTGAAAGTTGCGGTGTACGGCTAACTAACTCAGAAAGCGCAGGGCATAACGCTCTAATTGTATATTCAGGAGAGATTGGCATATAAATCTCTATCCCCTCATTGCGAATACCTAAATTTCCACGACCTGCTCTCTCAAACATATTGTGTCTTGTAATCGGGTTGTCCGATATTATGTAAGCAGATTGACTTGGAGCTTTACACAAAGACCAAACTTTCTCTTGAAGAATTTTTGCAAACTTTGGAACATTTTTCATAAACTTTAAGGAAGATAACTTAGCATCTTCAACTCCATACTCACCAATCGTTTTAGGATCATTTGGATGTACTTTTATGTCCGCACCCCATTTATCAATCATTATTCGCCTGAAATTTTCCATTCCCACTCTAACTACAGGCGATCTTGCTAACTGAACAGCTACAAAATACGATAATCCAACAAGCTCAGGCTTATCCCTGAACAATTTACCGGATTTATTGATTCGGGAAAGCAATGGAGCAACATAAGATTCGGTCTTTCCGAGTAGCTGTTCGATATCAATATTGTTTGATAACTCTTCATGTTCATAAAAATAATTTTCATGCCCAATATCTTTGATTGAAGATTGAAAAACCTTTCCGGTTGACTTATCTAATACCCAAATTTTTTCTCGCCTTTTTTTTCCTGTTCCAAACCTTCTTAAAAGAAACTGCGGAACATAATGCTGTTTTTTAGTCGTAGTCATGGTACGATAATCAGACTGAGAATCGGGGGAAGAGCAACTCCGCCCCTGATTCTCCCACTACAGTTGAGGTTGAGATCACCCCATCGCCGTTTCCATCTCCAGCGCAGGATGACCTTTTTCCTTGAGGAACTCAAGAATTTCTTCCTCAGTGGTGCCCTGCTCTTCTGTGGCGATCATGTCGTACAGCTCCGGCACTCCCTCATGCTCGCATAAGGCCTTGAGCTTCTCGCTGATCTCATCCTTCATAATCTTGGGCATCCAGACCACCCGCTTGATCCCGCCTTCGGCCTTGAACAGCTTTTTACTGGTCATGTAATGCTTGGACACGCCCATGAAACCAGGAGTCTGCATACCACCGCCAGCCATACCGGCCAGCGTGGTGAACTTCATACCGGACGGAGTCATACCCATGTAGTCACGGTTAACTACCATGATACCGTTACATTGCGGAAGCATGGCAGCAATGGCCTCAAAGCAACCGCAGGCGGTCATAGGATTGTTCATCAAGGAATAGCAGCTGACCTCAGCGACAGCACCCCGTGAAGCCTGATTAACAAACTCGTTAATACCAGTAAAATAGCCGTTATCAGGGTCAGTACATTCGCCTTTATCAATGGGCTGATTCGGGCCAGTGGGGTTGATCTGAAAAGAGGCCTTACCGTCCAGCCAGTTATAGGCACCGCACATCCCGATACGTTCTGGAGTAATCACACAAACATGGCTGGGTGCAAAAGACTGGCACAGAGTGCAGGAGTAGAATACATCTTCGGTCTCATCGGTCATAGAGCCAAGGCGCAGGTCACGTTCTTCATACACCTGCTTGGCAAGCTCCATAACCTCTTCCACCTGTTCTTGAACAGTAGATATCTTGACCTGGACTTTATCAAGAATAGCTCCAAATTCCTGATGCAGTTTTCCGTGCAAAACCACACCGAGATGTTTAAAAGAAAATCCTTTCTCCACAGCGGCCTTGCCGATACGCACCCACATGATGTTACGCTGACCGATATGCATGATGCCCTGGATATAGTTCATCAGATGATGGAACTGACGCTCCAGAATCGGCTCAAAGTCGGATTGCATTTCACGACCGGCCACCTCAACCAGAATAGAAATAGGCAGGTTCTGTCCTTCTTCAATGTCAGAAATGTCCGGGCCGTCCAAAGTGACCAAGCCGTCTTCCACCTCGTCCATTTCCTTGGAGATCAAGACCTCTACACCGGTAGTTCGGCCACCACCACATTCCATAAACAGATCGTCCTTACGAATACGCTCACCTTCAAAGGCCGGGCCAAAGGACATAGGGATATCAATCTTGCTCACATTGACCTTGAGCCCGCGCACCTCAATGGCCTTCTGGACAATCTCGTCATGGGGCACATCAGAGACCACATGCTCGTACGTGCAGACACCAGTGGGCAGAATCTCGGGAATAGCATAATCGGAAATAGTGGGGAAGCCCCAGTTAATGGCACCAGCAGCATTAGCATACCACTCATCACTCACCTGACCAAACGGCATAACAAAGGCATAGGTTCTGTCCTTATTATAAATCAAGTTGCCTCTGGAGTCACCCGGCTTGATACCACCAAAGGCCATAGCCACACGACAGGCAAAACCAATGGAAAAAACCACCGAGGTATACCGCTTACCAAAGGGCACCAAACGGGTATTCCAGCCCACCTGTACCCCGTTCTTTATCAACAGATCCGGCATAAAATTACCGTCAGACTCTGTGTGCATGAAGATATAGAGGTTTTTCTCCTGCAATTCCAAGGCTATCTTGGAGGCAACTTCGGGATCTTCCGGTGAACCGACAATAGCGGCAAAGCCCGGAGCAGTGCCGTCAACAAATTCAACACCGCGCTTTCGGAAGATAACGTCATCCGCTGCGCCCAGCCAGATATTATCTGCTGTGGGGTCTTCGGTCTTGGTGTAGTAATCCGGTGAATTCAGGTAATCAATGGCCTCGTACATTTCTTCGGCAAAATAGGTCGCCATACCCGCATCCAAGGCAGGCCCCAGATACGGCAACCACATATCCTCGGTAACAACAGCAGGTAAAAGCGACCGACATTCCTGAAAGATATCTTTCATATCACCGAGTCTTTCCACCTTGGCACCAAGCATGGAATAAATAATCGGCAGGTAATAAGCAGTATTGGGAAAGGAAACTTCCTGTTCAGGGCCGTATTTCTTTAAGGCCTCTTCGTAGGAGGCTTCAGCCATATCCACGATTTTTTGGGCACCGCGTATCGCTGCGGAGCAAATGATCTTTGACATTGAGACAACTCCCTTATGGTGTAGAGGGTTCAGCGTTCAAAACGGGATTTTATTTCGGGCAATCCCCTAGCTGGCCAGACCGTTAATGAGGGCCTTGGTCATATTGACCGCCTTGGGATGGCGCATGATCAAAACTTCACCACCAGAAACCAGCATACAGGATGCAGTGATGGCTTCCATCATAACACCTCGATTTTCCTGGTCACCCAGCATCTCATCGGTGGGTAGCCCAGCTTCTTTTGCCTTCCACACCTCACGCCCGAGATTACAGATCATCGGCACCTGAAGTTTTTCATCTTTCTGGGTCAAAGCGGCTATGCGTATACGCTCCATAACCGAGTAGGTGTATTCAATACCGTAACCCAAGGCACCAACTGAGGGATCCATCATCACCGTATCAAGCGGTACACCGAGATTTTCCAAAAGAATATTCAGTTGCTTGGCCAGATTAACATCAATAGGCGATGCAGCAACCATAGGATGCTGAAAAGCCATAGCGGTTGCCCCGACAGCACGATAGTTGGTATCCTCCAGAGGAGCCAGACAGACCTTCCTGTCACCGATCAGCGAGGTTACCTCACGTAAAGTCTCGGTATCCTTTTCTGCATTGCCGCAACCCCAAACAATGATCGGCACATCAACCGCCTCAATCACTGCTGCTGCATCTTTAGCTGCATCTGCTGCTGAACGATTGGCACCATTGGGATCTGTCCCATTGAGCCAGATATTCAAGGCATCTGCCTTGTACACATCAACACATTTCTTTGCCCAATCCACCGGGCTATCCATAACATCGTCAAAATATTGGGTCAAGGTGTCAGGCCAGTTATCAGGCCGGGTATCCATGATCTCCATAGCGATGAGCGGCTTATTGCCCAACTCGCCTTCAAAGAGATGGAAGGGCAGAGAAGTGGAACCACCCACGGTTACTGCATTATCTCCATTACCAAGACTTACCTCACGAATTGCACCAGAATAATCAACCTTATAGCTGGAAGCTGGTACCTTAGTGGTCCGATCAGCAAAAGGCGTATCCTCAGTGGCCAGAACCGGGGCATCAAGATCCGAAGGTGCGGCAGCTGGAGCCGCCTTCTTTTCCGCCTCTGCTTTTGCCTTGGCTTCAGCCTCCGCCTTAGCAGCAGCTTCTGCGGCAGCCTTTTTCTCTGCTTCAGCTTTGGCCTTTGCTTCCGCCTCTGCCTTGGCAGCAGCTTCCGCTTGAGTTTTAGCTTGAGCCTCTGCATCCGCCTTGGCTTTGGCTTTGGCTTCTGCCTTGGCAGCAGCTTCGGCTTGAGCCTTTTTCTCGGCCTCTGCTTTAGCGGCAGCATCATCAGTTTTTCCTTCAACCGCCGGGGCTGCAGGAGCGGCAGATGCAGAACTTGCTCCAGAAGATTGTTGGGGCAGGCCCTCTGGTTCTTTATTTAAGACCGCAGCCGCATCAATAAATTTCAGCAGAGCATTAAACTGATCTTCACTCAGACCATAGGCTTTTTTCAAGGCATCAAGTCCTTGGTTCACCGATTCCAACGCCGCACGGCGTCCTTGTTCATTCATCGCATGTTCTCCTGCATCATCTGCCGCCTGTCCGCTCGCGGCAACAGTTTCACTTGTCACTGCGCCGGACTGTGCAGCCTGTTCGGCAAGAGCAGCAGCTTCACTACGGGCAGCAGCTATAATTTTTTCAGCTTCAACCTTAGCCTGTTCCAGCACATCATCAGCAGCGCCTTGGTCAGCAGCTGATTGTATTTCAATACCTTCTCTGCTTTCAGTCTGGGGCATCGCTGTTGCAGCAACCTCTGCCGCATCATCATCAAAAGTCGGACGTGGGAGCAGACCTGCTTTTTCACAAATTTCAGGAACCGCTTCTTCCCATTCAATGGCCATGACATGAACACCTGCCACACCGGGAATTTCTTTGACCTGATTGATAATATCAACGCAGATATTGATGCCTTCCTGCTTTTTATCCTTTGCCCCCTTCATTCGATTGATGACCTCATCGGTCACGTCCATGCCCGGCACAAATTTTTTCATGTAACGGGCCATACCCAAAGATTTGGGCGGAGTGACACCGGCAAGGATATAGGCCTTTTCATGGAGCCCGAGTTCCCGGGTCTTTTTCATGAATTCAGCAAAGCGATCCAGATTATAAATTATCTGGGTCTGGATAAAATCAGCCCCATTTGAAATCTTTTTTCCCATCCGCACTGCCCGGAACTCATGGGGATAGGCAAAGGGATTGGCAGCAGCACCAAGGAACAGATCAGTTGTCTTGCCCTTGAGATCCTCGCCGCACTGAAATTTTTTCCGGTCCCGCATATCCCGGATCATCCCCAACAGCTGGATGGAATCCATATCAAAAACGCCTTTTGCACCTGGATGATTGCCGAATTTCTGATGATCGCCGGTCAGGCAGAGCAGGTTTTTCAAGCCTAAAGCAGATGCAGCAAGCAGGTCTGATTGCATACCGATTCGGTTTCTGTCACGACAGGTCATCTGGACAACCGGCTCCACCCCTTCGGCCTGGGCCAGCAGCCCGGCACCAATGGACGACATCCGGACGATTGCTGTCTGACAGTCGGTAATATTGACCGCATCCACATTACCTTTCAGGATCCTCGCCTTTTCTCTGACCACATCAGGGTCACTGTTCTTCGGCGGCCCCAGCTCACCGGTCACGGCAAATGCGCCGCTCCTGAGCACCCGCTCCAAATTGCTCCCCGATTTCATCAATCCTCCTCTATACCTGATATACCTGATCCGCCCTGGGGTCAGAAATTTGTTCTGGTGAACTCAATGCCTTGCTTGTTTACCGTAAAGGCACGATGCGCCGTGCCCCTACACCGTCGACCGTATCAATGTCCGGTCTCAACCGCCGCAACCCGCACCGGCAATTCCCTTACCTGCCTCCAGCTCACGGCGCATAGCCATATCCATGAGGACACGCTCTTTCTTCTTATTGATACCCAAAGCCTCACGCTTACCATCAATGGCCGCAATCATGGCCTTGGCAATATCCATCGGCTCGCTGGCAACACCCCAGCAGGCACCAAATTCCTCTTTAATCTCTTTAAGGAGATACTCAGAGAACTTCTTTGCTCCGCTGATGGGCAAATCCTGGAAAATAACATGGGCACCGCTGGCAACAAAGTACTGACCAATGGCCACCGCTTTTTCACTCATCCACAGAGGTGCAGAACCGACTGCTGGCAAATCAGCGATATCATCTCCCAAGCCACCTTCCTTAACCATAGCGGTCAAGGCAATAAGGAGGCGAGAGTTATCCACACAAGAACCCACATGAAGCACTGGCGGCATACCCACGGTCTCACAGACCTCACGCAGTCCGTCTCCGGCATATTCTGTGGCAGCCTCTGGCCGCATCAAACCGCGTTTTCCGAGAGCCTGGGCCGCACAACCGGTGGCCAGCACCAAGACATTATTCTTGATCAGCTCTTTGGCGATTTCAAAATGGACATCATCGGAATGCTTATAATGCTCGCAACCAACCAAGGCTCCAACACCCCGGATGCGACCGTTGATGATATTGTCGTTCAGTGGGCGATAGGACTGACGGAAGCGACCACCGAGCATGTAGTTGATGGTCTCATGAGAAAAACCAACAACCACATCAAATTTCTTATCTTTGGGGATATAGTACTGACCCCGCTTCTTGAAGTTGGCAATGGCGTGAGCAAGAATCTCTTTGGCTGAATTATAGGCATCATGCTCATCAAACTGAATATGAACACCATCCGGCATTTTGGCTCGGTAATTAGTGGTGACGATATCAGTATGCATGCCTGCCACGACCTGCGCAAGTGATTGCATAACACACTGCACATCCACAACCATCGCTTCTACAGCCCCGGTGGCCAGAACCATCTCCTGCTGAATAAAGGAACCTGCTACGGGAATACCTCGACGCATCAAAATCTCGTTTCCAGTACAGCAAACACCGGCCAGATTGATTCCCTTGGCACCAGCCTTTTTTGCCAAGGCCAGCATTTCCTCGTCTTCCGCTGCCAGACAGAGAGACTCCGCCAGCAGTGGTTCATGACCATGAACCGTGACATTAACCATATCTTCCCGGAGCACACCAAGATCAATTATGGCTCGCTTTGGCACTGGCGTACCGAACATAATATCGGTCAGCTCGGTGGAAAGCATGGAAGCCCCCCAACCATCAGCTAAGGCGCAGCGGCTGGACTGCTTGGTGATATTACGATATTCCTGATCCACGCCCATATGGGTGCGGTGCATCAGTTCCACAACCTCACGATCCACAGAGCGAGGTTCAACTCCTTGCTCCTTCCAAATCTTTTGCTGTTTTTTTGGAGCCCGCTTGAGCATGGTCAGAGGTTCATTATCCTGCTTACCAAACTCAGCCAAGGCACGCTCACCCAGCTCAATTGCAATCTCGTTCTTCTCCCGATCCTCGGTTTCGATCCCAAAGAGCTGTGCCATTTCATGCAGTTTTGCCACATCCTTGATCTCATGTGGCGTTTCCCCTTTTGCTGTGGCAATGAAACCGCGTACCATTTCACGGGCATGATCGGTATGGGCGGATGTACCAGCCGCCACGGTACGGGCAAAATTTCGGGCCGCAACCGTATCCGCTGTGGCACCGCAGATTCCAACCATAGATTCAACACCATCAATGATCTGACAGGGCCCCATATTGCAGTTACGACAACAGGTACCTCCTGAGCCGAACAGACAGGCGGACATTCCCCGATCTTCAATACGGTCATAGGCAGTACGAACCTGCTTGGCAAGATCCTGATTCAGCAGGTCGCGTGTTGAGCTGGCGGTTATATCGTTACAGCTTTCGCAGCGATTAGGCTTGGCCATAGTACGGTCTCCTCAAAAACTGAAGTCTGAGCACAGGCATCCTGACGAACACCTGTTTCCATCTCTTTTATTTTTTATAGTAGGGGCGAATCCCTGTGTTCGCCCTTACCTATCAGGCAGGCACAGGGGCCAGCCCCTACAAATATTCCTTACGCCAGTCCGGCAAACTGTTTCGCAGACTGTACAGTGTTCTTCATCAGCATGGTAATGGTCATGGGACCAACACCACCCGGTACCGGAGTGATGGCAGCAGCCTTTTCTTTAACTGACTCAAATTCCACATCACCGGCCAGCTTGGCCTTGCCGGATTCAGTCACTCCGATGCGGTTCACACCCACATCAATAACAACCACGCCCTCTTTGACCTGATCCGCCTTGATCATATTGGCAACCCCAGCAGCAACGATCAGGATATCAGCCCGCTTAGTATGAAAGTCCATATCCTTAGTCCGGGTGTGACAGAGGGTGACTGTGGCATTACCTGCCTCACGTTTTTGTAACATCAGATTCGCAACCGGTTTACCCACAATATTAGAACGACCAACAACCACCACCTCAGCTCCAGAGGTCTCCACACCGGAGCGGGCAAGCAGCTCCAGGACACCGTGCGGTGTACAGGGAAGGAAGCATTGTTCTCCCAGCACCATACGCCCTACATTGACCGGATGGAAACCATCCACATCCTTATCTGGATTAATGGCATTCAGAACTTTAGCCTCATCAATATGTTTTGGCAAGGGCAACTGCACCAGGATACCGTGAATTTTTTCATCGTTATTGTATTTCTCCACCAAAGCCAGCAAATCCTCTTCACTGGTCTCGGCATCCAGAGTCTTTTGTTCAGAATGGATCCCCAGAGCATGGGCTGTTTTATTTTTCGCTGCCACATAGGATTGCGAAGCAGGATCTTCGCCCACCAGGATAGTAACCAGACCCGGAACCACCTTATCCGCCAGCGCGGCAACTTCCTTTTTCAGTTCTTCCTTTATCGCCTTTGCGGTTTCGGTTCCGCTGATGATCTTTGCACTCATGGCCGCTCCTTAAAATAAAAAATAGCCCGCATGTGATCAGATTCAGGTGCTCACATACAGCAAACCGGCAAAGATAAGATAGCCGGTTTATTGATTGTTTAATAGTAACTTCTCTTGATAATAAATGACTATTATATTCTTTTTTACTTTGTTTTTCAAGCTGAATTTCATTTTCGTAAGAAGTAACTCACAGTTTTGTGGTGCCTAATTCAAAGGACTTTCCCAAAGGGAATTATTACCAACTGATTCAATATCACTTAAAATATGGATAATTCTTCTCTCAAATATCTCACAATGTGTCACAAGTAATATTTTGCAATCCTGTAAGCTTTTCCCGCTTCCAGGCACAAAACAGCAACACAGCAATCCCCTTCAAGATCCCCCAAATAACCTATTGACTTTCAAACTGTTGTGCTGTATCCCTTAACAGAATCCTTTTGATAAAGGATATGCATGATCAACAAAAAAAAACAAATCAAACCATCCTGGGACTCTTTTTTTACATTTTTGCGATTTTTCACAACAACACACCAACTGGAGCTGAACAATACATGACAACAGCAAACCCAACAACCCTGCTTATGCTCGGCGACTCGTTGGTTGAGTGGGGTGATTGGGAGGTCTTACTTCCTGAACTCCAGGTTATTAATAGCGGTATTGCCGGAGAGCATACTGAAGAACTCTCTGCACGCCTGGCCAACGAGATTGACACTGTCCTTGCTGACAGACCAGAACCAGAGTATATTCTGATTATGACAGGGACCAACAACCTGCTCATGGGCAACAGCTACTTCCCTGCAATTCTGGGAAGCATGCTGCCACGTTTGATTGATCTCTGCCCAGGAAGTATGATTACCCTGAACTCAATCATGCCCATGCAAATACAAGGTCTGCCCCAGGAATCCATTCAGGCAACCAATGATGAACTGCGCAACGTAGCAGAGCAAAGTAAATGCTGGTTTCTGGATATAACCACGCCATTTACAGAACAATGCCTGCCTGTGACCAAGCCCTGCTTTCTCAACGACGGGGTTCATTTAGCCACCCGTGGCTACCAGGTCTGGGCCAAGGCCATTCAAGGGCATCTTGCAGCACTGCAACAAGATATGCAAGAAACAACATAAGCACCACAGAGGGTTGCCCCTGCTTCGCCACTTGCACGGCCAGTAAAGCCTGTAAGGGCCAAGGCAAGGACAACAAAATCCAACGTTACTTTTTTGTGAGGTTCAATATGATCAGGAACAGAAAAACATTGCACAAAGCCATAGGGTACGGAATTGTTCTGGTGGCCATGTTCGTCTTTGCGGGCACTGGCTATAGCCGCAGTTCCTGCAACACCTGCCAAACATGTCCCCAGCCTACCAAACCTGCACCTGAAGAGTTTGCTGAGTTGCAATACCGGGACGGATATCCCGGTCCTCGACTGTACAAACGGCAGCAGGTAAAAAAACTCCAATGTATGCTCACGGCCCTGGGATACTGCTCCGGCCCCATTGATGGCTGGTACGGCAAGTCAACCTCCCGAGGCGTTATGCTCTTCCTTGCTGATACCTTTCAGGATATCGGGAAAGGACACAAAATTACCACAGAGCAATGGGATTATCTTGAAAACTGGGTGGGTTCACGTTGCACCAAGTATGACAAGAAAGAACGGTATCGCTATAACTACCAGGACTACCGGCAGGAAGCACAGCAGTACCAATATCAGCATTCCTACAAGTATCAATATTGATATTATTGATACTGATGCTGTAGTACGGGCATACCAGGTTCTCTGTTGGTATGCCCTTCCTTCCTGCTCTTCCTACCCGAACACTTCCTTCTGCTAAACAATAGCGCTATCCAGAAAATAAAGGGCAGACGTCCTCCCCTACTCTGCTTCATTGGTCTTTCCCTGCCTGCGCAACCTCCGCCAACGAAACCATAAACCGAATCCGCTCAGAATCAGACCTCCGGCAATCACCGCATAGCGGGCAAGCTGCACATCAATCTTGACCAGGGCAATCAGCACCAGCAACAGCCCCATCCCGATCAACGCCCAATCCGTGGCAACGGCAAAGGCATGGCTGATCTTGCGCCCAAGTTCCTGTAATAAATCCATCAGGTCCGCTCCACTGTATATATCAAATCCTTGCCCTGTTCCTTCACAGCAACAGCACGCCCGTCATTAAAGGCAATAACCCGATCCATCCGCTCAGCGATCTTTTTCTCCACAACAAAACTGAACTGTTCTCCGGTGTGCATCTGTTTGAGACGTAACCTTACGTCCTTAAAACCCTTTCAACAATCACCACGATAATCCGGCAGCCCTTCTTGTGCCAGTCCTTTTTCTTGTTCCATGATTACGGCTTCTGCCCCCTGCTCTTCTCTGACTTCTTCTCCTGCACCCACGGTCTGATCACAATGGTGGAAATGGCATTCTTGGGCGAACCATCAATCAGCTTATCCGAATAGGTCAGATAAATAAGGGTATTGCGTTTGGAATCATAGAAACGCACCACCTGCAATTTTTTAAAGAGGATGGAGGTGGATTTGCGAAAGACCTGCTCTCCGTCGTCCTTGCCGTTACGCACATCCTCGGGCAGAATGATCGGCCCGGTCTGGCGGCAGGCAATGGACGCATCGGATGTGTCTTCGGCCAGGCCCACAGTACCCTTGATGCCGCCGGTCTTGGCCCGGCTCAGATAGCAGGTTGCCCCCTTAATATCCGGGTCATCAAAGGCCTCGATCACGATCTTATCATTGGCTCCGATAAGTTTAAAGGTGGTGCCGACCTCGCCGACAATCTCTGCCTGACCAGCTGCAGCGGTGACAAACATGACAGCCAGTGCAGTACCAATCCTCCACGCCACCTGTCGATACAAGGTAGGGGCAAGTCCCTGTGCCTTCCTTTTTCCCATAAGATATCTCATCACATTTTCCTCTGTTAAAATTTATCGGCCTGCATGCATTCGATTAACTGCACTGAGCAGGGCCTTGATGGATGAAATAATGATATCAGTGTCCACCCCAGCACCCCACCAACTTTCCCGGCTACCGTTCTCCCGTTTATCCAGCAGCTCAATATAGGTGACAGCCTTGGACGAGGCCCCTTCAGTGAGGGAATGCTCGTCATAAGAATGAAAAATGAAATCCAGGTCTGTTTCTGCCTTCAAGGCAGCGCACATGGCATCCAGAGGACCATTGCCGCTTCCCTGAAGACGCTGCTCTTTATTGCCGGTTTCACCTATTCCAATAACCGCCTCAATATCTGCTGTTGACCCTTTCTCCTGCTGATCCATATGGCGTTTCACCACATGAAACTCCTTGAGTCGATAATAACCGTCCTCCCGGAGATATTCCCGCTCAAACACAGCATACACTGCTTGATGGGATAATTCATCCCCAACCTTTTCGGTTTCTTCCTGCACCACCCGGCCAAAGCCGGGCCGCATATTCTTTGGCAATCTATAGCCAAATCGACTCATAATATAGGCAGCCCCGCCCTTACCGGACTGACTGTTAATGCAGATAATCGACTCATAACTGCGGCCCACATCTTCGGGATCAATAGGTAAATAGGGAACGGCCCAGATACCGGATACATCGTCGGCCACAGCATCCATGCCCTTGCTGATGGCATCCTGGTGGGAACCGGAAAAGGCGGTGTAGACCAAGTCGCCTGCATAGGGATGACGGGGATGAACCGGCAAATCCGTACAACGTTTGTACACATTAGTCACCCGGTTGATGTTGGAAAAATCCAATTCCGGGTTCACTCCCTGACTGAACATATTCAAGGCCAGAGTGATGATATCCACATTGCCGGTGCGTTCGCCATTGCCGAACAGGGTGCCTTCGACCCGATCAGCACCAGCCATCAGGGCCAGCTCGGTTGCGGCTACAGCACTGCCCCGGTCATTATGGGCATGGAGACTGATCAGGGCACAGTTACGGTTTTTCATATGGCGGATAAACCATTCAATCTGGTCAGCATAGATATTGGCAGTTGCCATCTCCACGGTCGCAGGCAGATTGAGGACCACCGGACGTTCCGGGCAAGGCTCCCAGACCTCCATCACCTTTTCACAGATATCCAGAGCAAAATCAAGCTCTGTTCCAGTGAAACTCTCTGGCGAATACTCATAACGGACATCTCCGTCAAAACGTTCTGCCTCTTCCCGGATAACCTGGGCCCCCTCCATCCCAAGCCTGGTAATTTCCTTTCTGTCCATCTTAAACACCACCTGTCGCTGCAAGGTGGAGGTGGAATTATAGAGATGAACAATGGCCTTGCGGGCACCCTGCAATGCGGCAAAGCTCCTGCGAATCAGATGCTCACGGGCCGGTGTCAGCACCTGCACGGTCACGTCTTCCGGGATCAGGTTATCTTCAATGAGCAAGCGGAGAAAATCAAACTCCACCTGAGAGGCTGCCGGAAAGCCCACCTCTATTTCCTTGAATCCCACATCCACCAACAGTTGGAACATTTCCAGCTTCTGCTCCAGATTCATGGGCTGACGCAGGGCCTGATTGCCGTCACGGAGATCAACCGAGCACCAGCGCGGTGCCTCAGTGATGGTCTTGTCAGGCCAGGTGCGATTGTGCAACGGCACTGTCGGGTAGGGACGATATTTCTTCAATTTATCAGCCTGCATGGTTGTATCCTCTTGTACACGTTTAAAATACCCGATGCATTATTCCGGCCTGCAAGGTTGCCGGGCGAACCGGAAAAAAACAAAAAAAAAGCCACGGTTCATGCGCTGAACCGTGGCCGTTGGGTCAATCTTCTTTCTGAAAGTCAGAACAGACCTCGCCCTTCCGCCACAGTTGCGCTGTGCAGTCCTGAAAGGAGAAGAAGGGTGTAAAGGAGTTCTGCTGAGATCATTATGTGTCCTTTGTGTCTTGTGATGCTGTTGTTGTTCTGATTATCCACATATTAAATCGGGCGGGCTATTTGTCAAGAGATAATTCGATAAAAATGCGAGACCGCATCCGGGGTAAGACATGGAGCGGAGTCAACCCGGCGCATCATCGGGCCTGTTCAGATAGGAAGCCCTGTAGGGAGCGGGAAGTAGTGAGCAATCCCTCATTATAACGGGGAAAATCCTGCTCTTTCAGGTCAAATTATTCGACGAGAAAGTCCATTTGCTGGATATTTTAATCCACGGCCTGGACTTTTTAATCCACTTGATGGACTTCTTTATCCACACTTTGGATTATTTTATCCAACGATTGGATAAGCAAATCCAGGTTGTGGACTTTCTGATCCACGGATTGGACAACGTGATCCATCTCCTGTCCAGTATTGAAACACCGGTCTCTTTTTATGCTGTCCCGTGCAGGACGCTGTTCATCGTTGCGGCCTCTTATTTTTTTCTCTTGACAGCCGTATTGCAGCGCAATAGATTGGATTTCATGTTTTAATTTAGGCGGGGTTGGGGGAAGAGGAAGAAAGGGAATAGAGGGGGTGAAGGATGACTCTCTGGCGATAATTTTTTAGGGGATTGTTGTTGGGGAGAGTTTACCTTAACGTCTAGTGCTCAGTCATAGCTAAGTTTTAGGGTTGTTGTCTCAAGGTAAGCCCCGAAGACTAATCGGGGGCGACACGTTTAACCCTAAATTTTAGACTTTACTAAGCACTAGGACTAAAGTCCATAGATTTCACTAGCGATCTGGATAATTAAAAAAAAAATGGAGGGGTGTTATGTGTCTAATGGCACGACTTTAAGGCTTGGCCTTTATGAACGAGTTGTATTTATTGAGAATTCAGAAAATTAATTTAGCCAC
>JAABTP010000041.1 GCA_011389815.1 Desulfobulbaceae bacterium
GAGAGAGCCTCCAACCTGAGGGCTGTCGGGTTATTGCGCCTTATGTCCATTTTACAGAAAGGCTGTCAGGGGCCTGTCAGTAAAACCGCATCCATTATCTTGCACAGAGAATACCACATGATATGGTTCGCTGTCCTCTACAAAAGATCGTAACACTATTGTCTTATCTTTTCCATGACCGTCATCAAAAGATTCATAACTATTTTTTATAAGGTTTACGAAAATCTGTACAAGATGCGCTTCCTCAAATTGCACCAATGGAAGATCCTGAAAATGTATCTCCACGTTGATATCCCGCTGCCGCAGGGAATCCTGTAACATATTCAAGGCATCACGGGCCACCCGGTTTATATCAATATGCTGGTATTCCTTCACAGGAATACGGGCATACTGTCGTTGCAAGCGGATAATATCTTCTATATGGCTGTGTTTGTCACAGATCTGCTCCAGAATTGTTTCCACCTGTATATACTCTTCTGCAATGGATTCCGGGATGAGCTGGATAATCTGTTGCATTCTCCTGGCCTGCTCATCAGGAACAGCGGTTGCAGGGAGGGTTTCCAATATGTTACCGAGCGTTTGCAAAACCTTATTCAGATTATTGCGAAGCGGACTTGTCTTGAGCCGGGTAATTAAGGTGGCTGCACTGATCTTTGCCGGAGTAATGGCATTACCGATATTATGGAGCACCCCGACAGCCATTTCTGCCATTCCAGCTTCATGAGCCTGCTTGATCATGATATCCTGGGCTTCCTTGAGTTCCAGAGTCCGTTCGTCAACCTTTTGTTCAAGGGCTTTATTGTAATCTGCCAACTCTTTACGACTAGCTCTGAGCCCCATGGTCATCCTGTTAAATGAACCTGCCAGATCAGCAAACTCATTACAGACTAAGTTCTTGCTGATCTCATGCTTCAGATCTCCGTCACGAACCCGATGCACCCCTCGTCTCAAAATATCAAGGGCACGGAGCAAGGGCCTGGTAAACAGCACAGCAACAAAAACAGCAATTGAGAAAAAAACCGCCATGATCGTTATAAAATATACTTTCTTGGCCCGTAGTTGTTTATCCCAACGAAGATGTTCCTTAATTATTTTACTGTTCAGGTAATGCATGGTGTACCCACAGCGCAAAACGCCCCAGAGCTTATCGCCGTTATACACAGGAAGCACCGCCTCCAACAGAACTGTATTGCCAAGAACATCCTTTTCTTTCAAAAAAAAGACTTCCACCGCTTGGCCATGAGAGAATTTCTTAGGGAAAATCGGCCAGAGTTGTTTTGTGTTTCTCAGAGCCATTGCATCTTCCAGCCGGATTCCCAGCTTATTTTTATCTGGATGAGCCAAAACTCGTCGTTCTTGATCCATAACCAGGCAATAGACCATCTCAGGGTCACTTTTCACCACCTCAGCCATCAAATCAGAAAGAAAGGTGGCATCATAACCAGCAGCAGCCTGACCAACACTCAACCCTATACTTTTTACCAAAGCCGCACTCCGCTGTTCCATAGCCTCGTTCATGCTTTGAATATTATCCCGCAAATTCTCATCCCGAAAATCTGTGGTCTTATCAAGAAAAATAATAGTAAGTAAAGGATAGAGCAGAACAAGCAGAACTGAGTTCATAAGAACCAGATAGAGTCGAAGAGAGATTCTGGACAACTTCATGCTGGATATTGTGTCAATATACGTTCCAGACCTGACTCATTCATTGATCTCTCGATCCACCGGCCTGGGTGTTTTTGGAAATAAGAAATGCCCCAAGAGCTGCCATGACCACCCCTTGAAAGGGAATTAGCCAGAGGTAAGAAAGTTGTAAAAACTCCAGCTGGGAAAGAGGTACAAACGGACTGAAAAGGATGGTCAAACTGACCGTGCTTAAGTAGCTCATGGAAAGAAAATCAGAAAGACGAAAAAAAAAGCGATCAACTGTTATGACGGCATCAGCTTCTGCCGGAGAACTTGCCTCAGCAATTAAGGCTCCAAGAAGAAGAAAAAGGGTTGGTGTAAAGGTCAGCAAAATCAAAATCCAGGCCTGCCTTGCTTCACTGCCGTATTTACCCAAAATTGTCTGCAACACAAGCAGGGTAAAAAGAAAAACTGACCCGCTGAACCAGATGCTTGTCAGGCGTTTCTGAGTATCAGCAACAGGAATACGCATAATGCCCTCCCCAAGGCCTCAAAGAGTACTGCGCTCACAAGCAAAACTCTCCTTCCGGGAGCGCAAAAATACTTTCTATCAATCCGAGTTCTTTTGCCGTTTCTTCAGTTCTGCCTGCTGATCAAGCCGTTTAAAAAGAATAATCAGGCTTCGCTTCAACAGATTTGTTGCATGATAGAGATGATCAAGTTCATCGTTGGATTCAGACGGATTGGTGTAGACAAGCTCAGTTTCCAATTTTCCAGCAGCAATAGCCTCTGCACTTCTGGTTAAACGAACCAAACGAACCACCACCGATTGAATAAAAAGAAGATTTATAACAAAAATAACAAAGATAAAGAATACTGTCCAGGGGGTTATCAATGACTGAAGAACCTCCTGAATCCCCATAGCAGGCAGGGTGACACTGACAATGCCACGAACCTCCCCGACTTTATAGCCAAAAGCCTTTTGAGAACCGTATTTTTCAATCACAGCAGGTGGCGCATCCTCGGGATCACCATGACATTTCAGGCATTCCTTTTGCACTAAGATAGGGCGGGCGTATCGGTATGTTCCATTCTCATGCTGTTCAACAAATTCAAGCAGGTGATTTTCTTTAAAGGCTCTCACGGCAGAAAGCTCAAAATCATCAGGAATATTGTCCTCATGGCGGTAATCATCGCTGGTTACCCGAAAAAAAGCACGGGTTGCCTCCTTGTTCGCTATCATTGACAATTCTCTGGTGGCTAAGGCAGGATTTTTTCCATAAAATACTCCGCCATCAACAGCATTTTCCTGATCAAGAAAATCATGATAACCTGATACCAGCTTACGCACCCATACCATCCCAGTCTGGGCAACCCAGGTGCGGAAGGCAATAACCTGATCTGCCACAGCACCAGCCTCATGGCGGGCAGTATAGGTTTGCAGAGCTGATAAACTGGCAATAAAGGCCCCGGCAATCAACAACATTGTCAGAGTAAAAACAGCAAAAAACTTGAGCGGAATACTCCATTTTTTGTTCATACAGTGACCTCCGGTTTTTTTTACTCACCCTGATTAGGCTTCTTGTTCACTTACCCTGAAAACATTCTCTTATTATTCCAGAATTTTTTCCAATACAATAATTCCATCTGGGGTAAAAGTCTCTGACGCACTGAACGCAAGCGCAGTGCGCGGATGCATAAAACGCCCTTCTTCGACTTCTTCTGCCTGCAGAGTAAAAGGTCCTTCATGCACACAGGAAAAGATACGGCCCCAGACTCGATTTTTCTGATCCTCATAATACTGGTCAAAAAGAAAATTGAGAGGGATGGGTCCTATCCCTAACTCTTCCTGCAATTCCCGTTTTGCTGATTGCTCATAAGTCTCTCCGGCCTGGACAACCCCGCCAGCTGCAACGTCCCAATATCCAGGATAGACATCCTTTGTTCTTGTACGTTTCTGGATAAAAATTTCTCCCGCAGCATTAAAGACCAGGATGTAAGTCGCCCGATGAATAAGGCGCTGCTCCCGCATCAAACGGCGCGGCAATTCACCCAGCTCTTGGTTGTGCTCATCCACAATGGAGACAATTTCCTCTCCTGGAGTATACATCATTCTTCCTCGTATTCTTCCATGTATTCTTCCACACTATTCATCCCTGTTTTTCATCTCCGCTCTGGTGCTGTAATTGCCAGCAGCGATGCATACCTTTTCCCTGAAAATCATCAGGAAGAGTCTGATCTGTTATTTCCTTGATGACAAATTCCTTTTCCAACTCCATATCCAGCTGGAATTTTCTATAATTTGTGGAGAAAATCAGTACGCCGTCCCGTGTGAGCAGGTTCATGGCAAGCCGAAGCAGTGCTGAATGGTCCTGCTGCACATCAAAAACAATCTTTTTGTGGCGAGAATTGGAAAAGGTTGGTGGATCAACAAAAATTACTCCATAACGATGAGAGCGATCCTGACAGGATTTGAGCCATTGCAGACAGTCTGCCTCAGTGAACTGATGCAAGGCCCCACCAAATCCGTTTAAGGAGAGGTTGGCCTGTGCCCGAACAAGATATTTTTCCGAGAGATCCACTGTCTGTGTAGAGACAGCACCACCCTTGGCAGCATACACGGTTGCTGAACCTGTATAAGCAAAGAGATTAAGAAAGGTTTTATCTTCAGCAAGTTCTGCCAATTTAGCTCTGGTTTTGCGATGATCAAGAAACAAGCCAGTATCCAGGTAATCGGTAAAATTCACCAGAAAATGACAACCTCCTTCACATACCTCATAAAGCTTTCCAGCCTTGCCGGTTTTCCCGGTTGCTCCAGAACGTTTCTGATACTGTTCCTTGCCCTGCTGTTTTCGCCGTTTTTTGATAAAAAGCTGGGAATGGGGAACATTGAGCAGGTGACGAATTACCTGTAAGGCCTGGTTAAAACGTTCCTCTGCTTTTTCTGATCCTATTGTTGCTGGTGGTTCATACTCCTGCACATGCACCCATTGTTCGTACACATCAATGGCCAGGTTATAATCAGGAAGATCTGCATCATAGAGGCGGAAGCAGCTAATATTCTTTTCTCCTGCCCAGGGAAAAAGCCGCTGGCAATTCTTGCGCAAACGGTTGGCAAAATCTTCTGCGGGTAAAGCAGGGTCATTGTCCTGAAGAGTAAAGGGGAATCCTGTCGTTCTTTTCGCACTTTCCTCTGCAGGACCAGGAGCGGCTGCTGTCAACAAACGACATTTCAAAGGACCGTTATACAAACGATGACGCTCCTGCCAACGCACTCCAACCATATCAGCTAAATCAGGATTTGTTGTAAAAAAGCCCAGTTGCCAGCCAGGAAATTCCTGACGAAAAATCCGTCCCAAAGCACGGTACAGGTATTTTACAGCTTCTTTTTCTGACAAACGTTCACCGTACGGCGGGTTGGTCAGTAACAGGCCCTTGGCAGTTGGCGGCTGTACATGAGCAAGCTGCCGCTGCTTAATCGTGATCCTGTCGGCCAGTCCTGCATTCGTGATATTTTTTCGGGCAACCGCAACAACCTGTGGATCAGCATCATAGCCGATCAGCATGGGCCAGGGACTGTCAATATACTGATCTTCCCTTTGCACGGCATGATCAACCAAGGTCTCCCACATTTTTTCATTATGACCTAACCAGTGGTGAAAGCCAAAATTGTCCCGTAATAAGCCTGGTGCAGAATCACCAATGATCAAGGCTGCCTCAATAAGCAGGGTTCCAGAACCACAGAGAGGATCCATGATACAGATATCAGGGGACATACCAACCCGGATACCTGCTAGATGGGCAATAGCTGCTGCCAGGGTTTCTTTCAAAGGGGCCTGACCGGCACCCGTTCGATATCCCCGTCGATGGAGGCTATCCCCGGATAAATCCAGAGACAGGGTTGCTGCGGTCTCTTCCACATGCAGGTTAATCCGTACCTCTGGGGTACGGACATCCACATCAGGCCGCTCGCCGGTCCGTTTGCGGAACTGGTCCACAATAGCATCTTTAATTTTCAGAGATGCATAATGACTATGATTCAGTTCAGGTGTAGACCTGACCAAAGTGGAATGAAGAGCAAAACTTGTATCACCGTTAAAATGTTTACTCCAGTTGATTTTGCTCGCCTCGTCATAGAGTGCTTCCGGTGTCAAGGCCTCAAACTGGCTCAAACGGAGCAAAATCCGCGAACTGCATCGAGACCAGAGACAGGCAAGATAAGCAGTTTTCAGAGAGATGGCCTGCCAGGTTACTGCACCTGGGGCTGTTGTTACATTCTTTCCTCCTAATGCAACAATCTCCTTCTGAACGATGTTTTCAAGTCCTGCGGCGCAGGTGGCGACAAAATAATAGGGTTCCTTTGTATTCCGCCTTCTTTTTGATCGAACCGAGCGTTCGAAACTTTGATGAGCATGCATGAACTAATATAAAAACCTCATAAACAAATCTGGAAAAAAAGCACGTTACCATGCCCTTCAGGTATTTTAAAATATAATAATACGTTCCGTATGTTTCAGGTTTCATTTCCCCTGAAATCCAAGTGAAACGATCCTCACTCCCTCTCATTCTCGACCAAATCCCTTTCCGCAGGCAAGGTGATAACCATACTGGTTCCCTGGCCCACCTCTCCTTGAATATTCACTGTACAATTCATGGAAGTAAGCATCTTTTTTACGATCGTAAGCCCCAAGCCTGTTCCTTTGGCCTTGGTCGTGAAGAATGGTTTAAACAATTGCTGCTTGACCTGCTCTGGAACACCACAGCCATTATCCTGAAAAATTATCTGAATAACCTGAGCATCTTTTTTTAGGAGATAAAGAGAAATACATGGGTCTGGAGTATTTCGCAGAGCATTGACTGAATTCGTCAAGAGATTCAGGAAAACCTGATGCAAGACCCGTTCATCCACCATGCTCCAAACCCTGTCTTTTACATGCAGGCTCATCTTGACCCCATTACCTAATAAGTCTTTTTCATGAACTCGTTTAAAATTTTCCAGAAAAGCAGCAAGGTCTGTAAGAACTATCTCCTGCTCTTCCAACACGTTGAAATTTTTTAATGAATAGAGCAGGTATTCCATTCGTTTAATTTCTCCTATGGAACGATCAAGAAATTCTTTAATTTTCTCCGGGGAAAGTTCATCCAATTGCCTGATCAGAACACTGATGGCCATCTTTAACGAATTCAGTGGATTGCCCAATTCATGCCTGATACCCGAAAAAACAAACCCTACGTTATCCATAAGGTTTGCTGCTTCAGCAATGGATTCCAGACGTTTTTTCTCTGTCTGATCGCGCTTGATAACACAAAAACTATTCACCTTGTTTGCTTGTCCTTTGACTGGGATAATGGCAACAGACTCATCATACATTGTTCCATCTTTATGGCGATTTTTTATCTCTCCATGCCATTCTGCACCTGCTGCTGCTGCGTTTAATACAGCACGGCATTCAAACTGACCATGTTCATCAAACTGAACCTGCCCTAACTTCAGCCCAACCAGTTCTTCTGGTAAATAGCCGGTAACCTGGGTGCTTGCCGGATTAGCATAAAATATGGTCCCGGCTTTATCTGTCATCAAAACACAGTCTGCAAATTCATTGATTGCTGCTGCCAGCCGGGTCCGCTCTCTGGATTCAAAGGTACGCTGCACTGCTGTTCCTATGATCTCAGAAGAGGTTATCATCGCCTCCACCAAAGGTTTATCCCAGGACCTTTTGGAAAGGCTGCAATCAAATCCTATACAGCCCCACAACTGTTTATAGACATAAACAGGAAGAATCAGGTAGGTACGAATATTATTATTTTCAAATTCCCCCCAAAGAAAAGAAGGGATATTTTCATCAGGCCCGGTTATCGCACCTTCTGACAAGAGTTCAATAGGGGCCTTCCACATGGCCAGGAGATCAATACTTGAACACGTAATCGTGTTATTGGGTTTATACCAGGTATAATGATGTCGCTGGGCAATCTGGGGTTCAAAGGTTTTCAGGTATACATGCTCAATATCAATATTTTCAGCAAGATATTTGAGCACCTTTTTGATGATCTCGTCCCAGTTCTCTGTTTTCAGAAAAGACTTTGCCACATAATTCACTGAACTCAGAATATGGTCCCGCTGCAACAGATTACGGCTGGTTTTCTGTTGAACAGTAAGTGATTCTTTAAGCAGCGAATTCGTACGCTCCAGATCAAGGGCCTGCTGTTCCAGCTTCTGTCGGGCAGCTTGCATCTCCAGGGCATTATTCACTCTGGCACAAAGCTGGGCCTTATTCACTGGCTTGCGCAAAAAATCTACAGCCCCTTCTGCAAAGCCGCGATGTTCATCTGCCTCTACACCTGTAGCAGTAAGAAAAATAATAGGTATCCCTTTGGTTTTTTCCTGCTGCTTCAGCTGATTACAAACACTGAATCCACTGATATCAGGGAGATTAATATCAAGAAGAATCAAGTCAGGTTGTTCTTCTTGGGCAAGTTGCAAACCGCCTTGACCATTTTGCGCATTCAGGACTTTATAATGTTCATTTTCCAGAATATAATGTAAAATATTCAGGACTAGTGAATCATCATCAACCAGCAGGATACAAGCCTTTTCATTTTTCATGTTTTGTTCTCTCAGGCCGGATTGATAATATAGACATTTTTTGTTTACTTCAGACACTATTATTGCTAATTATTTCATACACTGTTATTGCTCTAACATGTAACGTTGTGAGAAACAAGATTTATTGTTACCACACCTCATACGTGAAGGCGTTTTGCAGTAATATGAAAGCGTTACAACCTTATCATACATATGCATGACATATTGTATATTATGCGCAAGTTACATACCAGACAAATAAACAAAGAATGGCGTTATGAAAAATGTATTAATTGTTGATGATGAACTCAATCTGCTCCTTACCATCCAGGCTGCGTTTGAAAAGAATGATCGTTTTCATTTGCTGACCGCCGGAAATGGCATAGAAGCCCTTGATATTCTTGAGGACAATACTATAGATCTCCTTGTGACTGATCTCAAAATGCCTAAAATGGATGGGATAGAACTCCTTGCTGCCGTGAGTCAATCCTTTCCAGAGATTCCCAGCCTTGTTATGACAGCCTTTGGGACATCCAGCTTAGAACAGCAGCTGCGAAAAGCCGGAGCACTGAATATCCTGGAAAAACCACTGGACATTGAAACCCTTGAGCAGTCTATTTACGATGCTTTGGATTTTTACCAGGATAGTGAAGGAGGCCCGGAACTGGACATTTTTCTTCAACTTATGGCACTGGAGAAAAAAACTGCTCATTTAAAAGTTTTTGCCTCTGATGGTCAGCAGGGCAGTTTCTTTTTTCGTAAAGGCTATTTGATTGATGCCGAGCAGGGAAGCCTGACCGGTGATCAGGCTGTTCTGGAAATGCTTGAATGGGAAAAGATCAAATTAAGCATGAAGGAATTCTGCCCCTCCACTATTATATCAGATGCATCTGATACACAATCTCAACTCATGCCTCTCCTTTTTGATATGCCCTATCACATAGAACAGGAGGGTGCTGTAGACCCTTTGGATAAGGCTCGCCAGGAATTTACCCGAATCCAAAAAAAGAAATGAGCAGGTGCGAGTCCAGAAACCTGGAACGAAGAGCAGCACGGAATAATCTATGAGAAACAACAGGTACTCATAGATTATTCAGATGCATGCCTCTTCCAGGTTCTTTAACAGAGTAATTCTAATTCTTGATCCTCACCCTCTTCAACGCCCACAACCACAATACCCGCTTTATTCGCAGCAGCAATCATAGCCTCACGATCAAAAAGTAGAGACTGAGCCGCTTCAACAGCCAAGACAGCACCCTTGACTGAGGAAAGAGTCTCAATGGTCCTGGTCCCGGTAGCTGGTAAATCAAAACGAAAATCCTGGCCAGGCTTCTTCACCTTCACAACCACAGCCCCAGAACCAGCCAGCTCCCCACCCCGCTGAATAGCAGCATCTGTTCCTTCTATGGCCTCAACTGCCAAGACAGCACCTTCGCGGACCACAACACATTGTCCGATATCCAGCCGCCCTATATCACGAGCAATTCTCCAGCCAAAACAAATATCAGCCCATTGTTCCTTACTGGGTTTTTTCTCTCCTAAAATGCCTTTTGGAAAAAAGAGGTGATCCAGGTAACAGGTTGAGGCCAGCACCTTAATCCCCTCGCCTTCCAGTGCTCCGGCAACGGCCCGCAGAATTGCATCGTCCAGACGCTTATCAATTTTATTCCACAGGCTTAATCCCTTTAAATCAGGAAGAACATCCCAAAACATACGAGTTTTGGTGATGGTACCACAAAATACAGTCTCACGGACTCCCTGTTCATGAAAAAAACGGATAATCCTGCCCAGCTGCCCCAGCTTTACCCAGCAGGAAACATCAGTCACCTGCTCAAGCTCAGCTGCGGTTTCATTCTGATGGCAAATTGCAACGACTTGGCGGCCTTGCTTTTGGGCTGCCTCAGTAAAAAGAAGAGGAAATTGTCCGCCTCCGGCAATAAGTCCGATAGGTGTTGATGGTATTGACATAGGCAAGAGGTTTAATTGTCTTCAGTACGCTTCACCACACCACGCTTACTTTCCCGGAAAAAATCCACCATAACCTGTACTTCTTTGGAATCCGCCAACTCATGGGTTGCCTGGACCAAGGCCTCTTTCAACAATACCTGGGGCGAGGAACGAAAAATTATTCGAAAAGCACGATCAATATCACTGATCGCCTCCCGTGGCATGCCATTGCGACGCATACCAATCTTATTCACCCCGGCAATACGCATTCTGTTCCTGGTTCCGGTGAGAATAACATAGGGAGGAACATCCATAGAAACCCCGGACATGCCACCAATATAGGTATAAGAGCCTATACGGCAAAACTGGTGGACAGCCACTAAACCGCCAAGATTGGCATAACTGCCCACCTCAACATGCCCCCCCAAGGTAGCCACATTGGACATAATAACATGGTCATAGAGCACACAATCATGGGCCACATGGCAATAGGCCATGAGCATATTATTATTTCCAATAACTGTTTTTCCTTTGCCAGCAGGGGTTCCCCGATGGATTGAAACATATTCTCGTATGGTATTCTTGTCACCGATAACCAGTTCGGTTGGCTCCCCCTGATAATGGGTATCCTGCGGCGGCGTACCCAGAGAAGAAAAAGAACCAATATGATTACCAGCCCCGATACGAGTATGGCCGGAAATCACAGCATGTGCGTCAATAACCGTGTCCGGGCCAATAGAAACGTTGGGCCCAATAACGCTGTATGCACCAACGGAAGCAGTTGCATGAACTTCCGCCTGTGGGTCAACCACGGCAGTAGCATGTATAGTCATGTACGTCATCCTTTGTCGACATGATCAGGCCGACAATCAATCTCAAAGCAGCAGACGCTGCATATTTGCTTTTTGCTTCGTAACAAAAAATCAGGAAAAGGCGGCCAGCTGCTCAGCCTCAGTTACCAGCACATCATCCACATACGCCCGACATTGCACCTTGATAAGTTTCCTTTTTTTGCGAACCATTTCCACCTTATAAATCAGCTGGTCTCCAGGGCGTACCACCTTCCGAAACCGAACCTTATCCATTCCGGCAAAATAGACCAGCTTTCCAGTAATATCTTCTGTGGAAAGATAGGCTAACACGGCTCCGGCCTGGGCCATTCCTTCAAGAATTAAAACTCCTGGCATAACTGGCTCACCAGGAAAATGTCCCTGAAAAAAGGGCTCACCCATAGAAACATTTTTTAAGGCGGTTATCATTGTATCCGGTTCAAACTCCAGAACCCGGTCCAACATAATAAAAGGATATCGGTGCGGCAAAAAATCAAGAATCTCCTTAATCCCCAGAGGCAACTGCACCTTTGTGTCCTCGCTCATTCAACTCTTCTCCTTTTTTCTTATCATTGCATTCTCTTCAAGGCTTTAGTGCTCCTTGAGCAGGCAAAAGTCTGCTTTTGCTTTTCCCAAAGCACACCTGAGCATAGCCCATTTATCCCTCAGGGTAAAGAAAAACAGAGCAGGTCAGCAGAGAACACAATAGAGATGTTTCTCATCTACAAAACCGACCACGGCTTAGGCATGAAAATATGGCGATACAGACCCAAGGCATAACGATCCGTCATGCCAGCGATAAAATCGCAGACCTGGCGATGCCGTTGTTTCTGCTCCTCTGTACTCTGAACCGGCGAACGCATGACAAAGGGAGGTTCTTGGTTATCAGAAAATTCATACTCCAGGAAAAAGCCGTAGAGCTGCTTGATAATATTCTGGGCCTTTTCAAATTCTGTATGCACCCGCTCATTGCGGTACACAGTATTATAAAGAAAACTACGCAGATCCGTAATCACCTCCTGCATCATCGGGCTGAGATGCAGGCGGCTGTCATTTTTTTGCAAGGTTTCACGAATCAGGTCGCGGACCATAGTATCAATCCGCATGGAAGGTCTGTTACCAACCACCTCACGTAAATGCTTGGGAAGATCAGCCTCCTGAATCATACCGGCCCGTAAGGCATCATCCATATCATGATTCAGATAGGCAATAATATCTGCCACCCTGACCGCTTGTCCTTCCAGGGTGGCAGGCAGATCCTTGCTATTGTCAGGCAGAATGTCCCGATACCCTTTTGAATGTTTAATAATTCCGTTCCGTACTTCCCAGCTCAGATTCAGTCCTTTCCCATCCGCCTCAAGGAAATCAACCACTCGCAGGCTCTGAATATAATGCCTGAATCCTCCGGGATGCAATTGATTAAGACTGTGCTCACCAGCATGACCAAAGGGTGTATGACCTAGATCATGGCCCAAAGCAATGGCTTCGGTTAAATACTCATTTAGACGAAGACAGGTTGCAATGGTTCGGGCGATTTGGGAGACCTCTAACACATGGGTAAGACGGGTACGGTAATGATCACCGGTCGGAGCAAGAAAAACCTGGGTTTTATGCTTGAGGCGACGAAAGGATTTGGAGTGAATAATACGGTCCCTGTCCCTTTGAAAGACCGTACGCAGGTCACAATCCGGCTCTGAACGGAAACGTCCCCGTGTTTGGTTACTCAAAAAAGCAGAGGGTGAGAGAATTTTTTTCTCGTGTTCTTCCTGTTGACAGCGGATATTCACAGCAGACCTTGAACCAGGGGATGACTTTTTCTCCAAAACGTGCCAAAGTTGTAACAACACCTTTGTACGAGGACAAGTGTTTTTTCTCATCAGAAAGTTCATTTTCCACCAACAGGTTGACGTTCCCCATTCCCTGTGGTAATGACTTTTATTTTATTTCTTGCTGTATTGATACACTGAGCGGTCATCGTCCCCTTATACAGGAGAAACTTGATCACCCAATACTTATTATTTGATTTTCCGGCTCAGCCGGTAAAAGGAGCCCTCAATGCGAACGGATATTCTGCATATTGGTGCAGGTGAACTAACCTATGAAATTCGCAATATAGTCAATGTAGGCAATCAGTTACAAGAACTTGGGCTGAATGTTAACTGGGAAAACATCGGCGATCCAGTGGCCAAGGGAGAACAGATTCCGGCCTGGATGAAGGATATTGTTGCGGCAGCAGTGCAGCAGGATGGGACCTACGGCTATTCACCGACCAAGGGGATGCTGGCAACCCGCCAATTTATCGCAAAAGAGACCAATGCACTGGGTGGTGTTCAGATAAGCCCGGAAGATATTATCTTTTTTAACGGGCTCGGAGATGCTATTTCAAAAATATTTGGTTTTCTTCGGCGAACCGCCAGAGTACTGGTGCCAACGCCCAGCTACACCACCCACTCCTCTGCTGAAGCCGCCCATGCCGGAGACCGGCCCCTGACCTACATGCTGGACCCAAATAATAATTGGTATCCTGACCTAATGGATATAGAAAACCATATTCGCTATAATCCGGCAGTGGCAGGCATCCTGATCATCAACCCGGACAATCCCACTGGAGCAGTCTATCCTGAAGTCATTCTGCGGGATATTGTTGCCTTGGCAGAAAAATACGACCTCTTTATTGTCTGCGACGAGGTCTATCAAAACATGGTCTATAACGGGACTGAGGCGGTGCCCTTAGCCACCCTGATCGGCGACAAGGTTCCTGCTGTCTGCATGCGTGGTGTGTCCAAGGAAATGCCTTGGCCTGGCGGGCGTTGCGGCTGGATTGAGGTTTATAATGGGCATCAAGACCCCATGTTTGAAAAATATATCAATTCCATCCTGAACGCAAAGATGATGGAAGTCTGCTCCACGACCCTGCCCCAAGTGGTGTTGCCCCAGGTAATGAAACACCCTGAATACCAAACCTATCTGGACGAACGGGTACAACGCTATGAAAAATACTCCAATATTGCCTATGAGATCCTGAAAGAGGTTGACGGCATTATGGTCAACAGAACCAATGGGGCTTTTTATATGAGTGTTGCCTTTGTAGAAGATGTACTCAATGATCAACAAGCTCTGCCTATAGAAAATGAGCAGGTTCGAAGCACAGTGGAGAAAATAGTCAGCGGGCCTGATGTTTCGCTGGATAAACGTTTTGTCTATTACCTGCTAGGCTCTTCAGGGGTTTGCGTGGTGCCGTTGTCTTCCTTTGCAACCAGTATGCAAGGTTTTCGGATCACCTTGCTGGAACGGGACGAAGAGGTGTTTACCCAGATTTTTCAAACCATTGCTGGGGCGATTAAGGAGTATCTGGCTTCTGCGTGATTCTTCTCGGGCCGTTACAGAGGTGAGAAAGATTTTCTTTTGATAATTTTTAACATAAACTACTTGACAGTTTTATGTCGGACGTTATATAAAAAAGTAGAGTCACATTGAAATATATCTTTATGGCATGTTCTTTGAGGTAATGCGCTTTCTGGATAAAATGAAACCAGAAAGTTGACAAGACCACAGCCGTTGTGAAGCGGTGTCGGAAAGCCACGGGTCTCTTGCAAAGAGATAGCCGGGTTACCTACTTTCAAACTCAATAATTCCAGGAGGAATGTTATGCAAAAATCAACTACTCTCAAGAGAAGTCTCTTCATAGCTGCATTATTACTTGCCGCAATACCTTTTTCTCTTCTTTCTGTATCCTCTGTTTCTGCTGCTGATAACGATTGTTTCAAAGCGTATGGAAATACTGCTGACAAGGCCTTCCATGCAGCTGTAACTCTTCTTAACAGTAAAGACAGAGAAATGGGAGAGGGATGGATGAAAGATAATATGCAGATCCGTCTCTTACCGAAAAAAATTAACGGTCAGTTTGTAGCTCTTATCTACTCTACTGTGCATCATGCGGATGCATGCGACCTGGATAAGGTACAAAGAATCGCAGATGAGCCCCGTCCAAACTGTGATAAAACAAGATGCACGATTTAAAGGGAAAATGATGTCAGCCGGGTACGTGCTTTGCACGCAACCCGGTTTTTTTTGCCCTTGTCTCAGCGGTGGAACCGACGTTATAAACAAAGCACCTCAGCTACCTGCGCAGCGATCTGCTCATAATCATCCCGAGCAAACCAATTCAGATCCTGATGCTTCCTGAACCAGGTCATCTGCCGCTTGGCATATCGCCTCGTATCCCGAACAAGGTATTCCAACATTTCAGCCTGATTCCAATCCCCTGCAAGCAGGTTATTCACATGCTTATAGCCAATAGATTGCATGGACGGCAGTTCTGACGAATACCCCAGAGCACGCAACCGTTCCACCTCTTCAATCAGCCCCTGTTCCAGCATGATATGACTGCGTTGTTCTATCCGTTCATAGAGCTTTACCCGCTCACAATCCAAGGCCACCTGGAAAACCCGGCTGAAACGATTTTTCTGCTCGTTCTTCTGTACCTGCTGTTCAGTAATCAGCTCAGTCCAGGTTCTACCCGAGCTGTGATAGATCTCCAACCCGCGTAATAAGCGCTGGGTATCATTGGCATGAATCCGTGCTCCAGTGGCCGGATCAATCTGACAGAGTTCTGCATGGAGTGCCTCTTTGCCTTCGTGCTCCAGCCGCTCACGGAGCTGTGCCCGGATTCCTTTATCCATGGGCAAAACATTAAATAATCCTTCAAACAGGCTCTTAAGATAGAGTCCGGTTCCCCCGGTCAACAGGACCGTACGGTTGCGGGAGGCGATCTCCGCAATGGCTGCCAGGGCATCATCGACAAAACGGGCCGCATCGTACTGTTCATCTGGATTAACAATATCAATAAGATGGTGAGGAACAACGGCCTGCTCTTCCTCGCTGGGCTTGGCTGTGCCAATATCCATATGACGATAGACCTGCATGGAATCCATACTGATGATCTCGCAGTCAAAACGCTGAACCAATTGGAGAGAGAGAGCGGTTTTGCCCACAGCAGTGGGACCGACCAGAACAATGATCGGGCAGGCAAGAGCTGTCTGAGGATAGAGAGAATCTTTCACGATATTTATTCAGATTTCAGCTTCAGTAAAGGCAAAACAGAGAAGCGGGGTCAGGCGAGCTGTTAACTTGGGACCAATCCCCTTGATACGGATAAAGTCTTCTGGTCCAGTGATCGGACCTTGAGCGTTCCGAAAGGCAATGATCCGCTCAGATAATTTTGTACCGATCCTTGGTAACAACATCAAACTCTCCTGATCAGCCTGATTGATAGGCAAAGGGAGGTTGAAAAGTGCGGTCAATTCTGGTGGTACTGTTCCACAAGGGAGATCCGGGGTTATGACAAGCGTACCAGTTGGCAGCTGACCTTGATCTGCCTGATCCTGGGATATACGAAGCAATTTTGCCTGACCCATCTGGAGATCGGAAGCTGCCGGGACGAGATGATACACAGAGGCTTGGCGCTTAAACTCAGGGGAGAACCAGCTGTATCCCAGGATTATCAATCCTATAATCAGGAGAACTGGAATCCGAGCATCCTGTTTTGCCTGTTCTTCTGCCATCAACGCCTCTGTGTAGGACAGATACGAGGATCTGCCCTTACACATTACTGATCAATATATCCCCTGAGCATATGGATGACCTCAGCAGAATCCCATTCTGCTGGCCCTTTCACGGTTTCCCGGATAATCCCCTCCTTATCCAGAATAAAGGTTTCCGGCACCCCTGTGAGCCCGTACTGCATGCCTACCCTGTTACCTTCATCCACCAAAACCGGCAGGCTGATATCAAGCTTCTCGACAAATTGTTCCGCATTACCAGCTTCATCACTGTACAGGAGAGCCAGCATTTTAAACTGATTCTTGGGCAGGGTATCGTACAGATTCTGCATAGAAGGCATTTCACTGATACAGGGAGGACACCAGGTTGCCCAGAAATTGATAAACACCACCTGGCCTTTGAGTTCAGACAGGGTCCAGGTTCTGCCTTCAAGGTCAGTCAGGGTAAAGTCCGGGGCATAATTCCCTTTCACTGGCGGACCATCGGGTTGCATCGGTATAGTCCGGGTTATCGGCGCCTGTGGTTTCTGACTTTCTTGAGCTTGCTGCTGTCCCTGGTTTTGTTGGCCCTGTTGGTCGCAGGCTGTGATAAGCAGGCTCAGGCAGAGCAAGGCAACTGCAAAAAATATTCTATTCATGTTCCTCCTCTTTCTGCGCATCTTTCATCAGCTTATAATTCACTGCATCCTCAAGGGCCTGCCAACTTGCCTCAATAATGTTAAAAGAAACACCCACTGTGCTCCACTGAGTTGTACCATCCTGGCTATCCACCAGTACCCGTACCTTAGCACCAGTTCCGTGCTCACCGGAAAGTACCCGTACCTTATAATCAACCAGCTCCATTTCCTCTAACCGAGGATAAAACCAAAGCAAAGCCTTGCGCATGGCCTTATCCAGAGCATTGACCGGGCCAGCACCCAAAGAGGCTGTATGGGCCTCCTGACCATTCACAGAAAGCCTGATAGTTGCTTCCGTGAGCGTGTCCGCATCCATCCGATACTTATTATTCATCACCCGAAAGCCCTCCAGGGTGAAAAATTGGGGTTTCAATTCCATAGCTCGCCGCATAAGCAGCTCAAAGCTGGCCTCAGCCCCCTCGTACTGAAAGCCCTGATTCTCCAGCTCTTTAAGTTCCTGGACAATCTTGGCCATTGCAGGGTCATCAGCAGTGAGATTCAGACCAAACTTAACCGCTTTATGGAGGACATTGGATTTGCCAGCCTGATCAGAGATCAGAATCCGGCGGGTATTTCCCACTTTTTCCGGCTCAATATGCTCATAGGTCAGAGGATTACGCTGGACTGCACTGACATGAATGCCACCTTTATGGGCAAAAGCTGATTCTCCCACATAGGGCTGATAGCGATTATGGGGCAAGTTAGCCAGCTCATTGATCAGTCGGGAGGTAGAATACAACTTATCAATATGTTTACCCACCTCAGCTCCAAGACCCATTTTGGTAATCACTGCCGGAATAATAGAGGTCAGGTTGCCATTGCCGCAACGCTCACCATAGCCGTTAATGGTACCCTGAACTTGGGTACAGCCCAAGGAAACCCCGAGCAAGGCATTGGCCACTGCGGTATCAGAGTCATTATGGGGATGGATCCCAATCCTGGCTGTGCTGCCCTGCTCTTCCAGGAACTGCTTGACCCGTTCAATGATGGGAGGGATTTCATGGGGCAAGGTACCACCGTTGGTATCGCAAAGGGCCAAGGTTTCAGCCCCGCCCTTGATGGCCCGACCCAAGGTGGCCAGGCAGTATTCCCGGTTATTCTTAAAGCCGTCAAAAAAATGCTCAGCATCATAGATCAAATGCTTGACATGGGGTCGGAGATAGGCCAGAGAATCTTCAATGATCAAAAGGTTATCGTCCAGCTCAATACGCAGAGCATCATGGACATGGATATCCCAGCTCTTGCCAAAGATGGTGATGGCTGGAGTTTTGGCATCCAGCAGAGCCTGAAGATTGGGGTCTTTATCAGCAGGATTCTGAAAATGGCGGGTCGCACCAAAAGCAGAAAGGCGGGCATGGTGCAATTCCACGCCCTTCATTTTTTTAAAATATTCCACAGACTGGGGATTGGAACCAGGCCAGCCGCCTTCGATAAAATCAATTCCCAGCTTGTCCAATTGCTTGGTAATTTTGATCTTATCATCCACTGACAGGTTAAAATTCTCAGCCTGGGTTCCATCCCGGAGGGTGGTGTCGTAAAATTCTATGGTCATATTGCGTATCCCTTATCGCCTGTTAATCGCCTGTTACATTCCGATGATTGCATGCATTCAAATAATTTTCACCTGATGTGCCTTATCAAACAACCAATTCAAGGTATCAAATAACTTCTGAAGATTACCTGGCTCATCATTATCATCCAACACAGACAGTTTACTCATCTGCTTTATAAACAAAGCAGCCTCTCTGTCAAACTGTCCGAACTGCCATTCAACACCGGTGGTAACAGCTGCGTAGCACATTGTTGCCCCTTGAACTGATGCGGCATACATCTCGGCCAGGGCCTGGGCCCAGCCTTGGTCCCAGTCAGCCTTTTTTGCTTCAACCACACAAAGGGGAGGAATCCCAAGCTCACCACGTATCTGCGTTGTTCGGGCGATCAGAAAATCCGGTGTTCCGGCAAGATCCTTCTCTGGATCCACACTGTAGTTTACATGAGACCAAACCCGGAAATCAGGATAACGCTTATCAAGTACCTTCAATATCGGCTTGATAATATCCTCACAGGTGGCTGCTTCTGAAAGAAAACTCAAAGGATCCTTGAAGTTTTCCTTTATTTCTTCAAGCTTGTATTGCGGTATATCTTTGAGAGGCAATGTTTGGACAAAGGGCTTGCTATCTGTTTTCAGGTTGAACCTTCTGGCCACCTCTATTTCACTCTTAAACTGACTGAACGCCATACTACATTCCCCCCAACTACGCTGTTATCCCCTGTATATGACCCTTGTATGCAACGTGAGACAATCTCCCCGATAATAAATATCTCTCACCCAAGATGCTCCAAAGCAATCCGCAACATCCGACGAAGCGGTTCTGCAGCACCCCAGAGCAGCTGGTCACCAACGCTGAAGGCGCTAAGATATTCATCCCCCAGATTCATTTTGCGCAAACGGCCCACCGGGATATCCAGGGTTCGGGTAACACGGGCCGGGGTAAGTTTGTTCACACTTTCTTCTTTGGTGTTTGCTACCAGGAACGCCCATTCATTATGGCTGGCAATGGCCTCTTCAATATCTGCTAAGGGGATATCCTTGTTCAATTTGATAGTGAAGGCCTGGCTATGACAGCGCATGGACCCCACCCGGACACAGCAACCATCAATGGGTATCTGATTATCAGCAGAGTAACCCAAAATCTTATTGGTTTCACTCACACCCTTCCATTCTTCACGGGTCTGACCGTTCTCCATGGCCTGATCAATCCAGGGAATCAGGCTGGCTGCCAAAGGCGCACCAAAATTTTTGGTCAAAAAACGAGGACTCTGGATAGTTTTGGTAACGTTTTTATCAATGACCAAAGCACCTTCTCTATCATCCAGCACGTTCTGGGCATTCTCGCCTATCAGCCGCATCTGCTCCACCAGCTCAATCATATTCTTAGCACCGGCACCGGAAGCAGCCTGATAGGTCTGGGAGGTAATCCATTCCACCCAACCTTTTTCAAACAGACCACCCAAGGCCATGAGCATCAGAGAGACTGTGCAGTTTCCACCCACATAATCCTTGATTCCATCAGTCAGGCCCTGATCAATAACCTTGCGGTTCACCGGATCCAACACAATAATGGCATTCTCATCCATACGCAGGGTGGAGGCTGCATCAATCCAGTAGCCTTGCCAGCCTTCAGCCCGCAGTTTGGGATGAACCTTTGAGGTGTAGCTGCCGCCTTGACAGGAAAGCAGGATATCAGTTTCCTTAAGCAGGTTCACATCATGGGCATCAAGCAGCTGATAGGTGGTATCGTTAATTTCCGGGCCATCCTGACCTGCCTGAGACGTAGAGAAGAATAAGGGTTCAATATCATCAAAATCTTTCTCCTCATGCATGCGCTCCATCAACACAGATCCAACCATGCCACGCCAACCAATTATACCTACTTTTTTCATTGCAATTTCCTGATGTCTGCGGTGGAATCATACCACCGAATTATTAATATACTCAACCTTGTTAAAAACCACCTCAGTCTGCTTCACCCCTCAGACAATCCGTAAATAATGAACCAGCTCTGAAGCAATAATTGGAGCCACAGAGTAGACTTCCAGTAAATCATCTTTTTTGATACCAGGAAAGGTGTCTGCCCCGATGATTCGGTTTATTCCCTTTTCTTTGAAGCGCTCGCGAGCCCCCCCTGAAAGGATCAGATGGGTGGCCATAACCATCACATCCACAGCCCCGGCCTCATAGCAACGATCTGCTGTCTGGGTCATGGAGCCACCAGTCCGGATCATATCATCGCAGATAATAGCAGTTTTCCCCTTAACAGCACTGGACAACTGGCTGACAATGGTTTTGTCCACATCATAACGATCCTTATTGGCGGCTGTATGAGGACATTTAAGGATACCAGCTAACAGGGCCACCCGTTTACTGAAACCGTAATCCGGGGATACCAGCACGTAATCCTTGAGGTCAATATCGCGAATTTTCTCTGCTGCCAGGGTCTCTGTCCAAAGATGGCGGGTACGCACCTCACCGGAATGGGCATGGAGTACAGCCTCAGAATGAAGATCAACAAAAGCCACGTAATTGGGACGGGTACGGAAAATCTGGCGGGTGCGGGTAATTCCCTTGGGAATCTCGCCGGACTCGGGCTTAGAGCGTTCCATAGTGGAATACCCGAGATAGGGGATCACCACATTCACGCTCCGGGCATTCCAGTAACGCCCGCCAGCAATCAGATCAATCAGCTCCTGATTAGCGGCGTCAGTATGGGTTGCAGCAATAATAATAATATCCCGGCCTGAGACATCGCAGGGAAAGGCATGATAGATCTCACCATCAGCAAACTGTTTGCGGATCATCGGAGTACGAACAACCTTTAATTCCGCAGCCACCTTATCTGCCAAAGGGATGGTATCCTGAGTCGCAATCAGAAAAATATTTTCTCGTCTGGTCATTGTTCTACTTGGTAAATATATTGAACATGATTTCAGCTTGCTATTTCATCGGCAAGGCAAAGGACATGCTGATACATTTTCTCACTTATCCAAAATGAATACTGCTCTCGCAAAGTATCCATTAACGGCTGCACAACTGGAAGAATACCTTCTTTTTTCGCCTTAAGCAAAAGACCTAACGTCCCTGTCATATTGATACGATGCAATGCTGCTACGGTTCTGGCATCTTTGTCATCCAACAGGCAAAGCTTTGCATTCCGCTCAAGGCAGAAACTCAGGGCTTCAGCTTCACCCTGATGTAAAAAATGAAACGAATCATTCAGCTTAAAAGAAGAGCTGATACGATGAACGCGAATAAAACGGTCGTCAAGACATTATATCCACTGTATGTTATCTTGAAAACATTCTTCAATTTCCTTTTTTACAGCAAAAGGTATGTGGATTTCTTTAAAGAACTGCTGAAGAATATCCATTCGTTCCAGATGGAGAAAATTGCTTAACGGAGTAGTGTTGCTGACGATCATACAATACGTTCCAACTGCATGATGTCTGCTGCAAGCTCTTCCGGCGCACTGTGAATAGCAATTTGATGAGAGGCCAGAAACTGCTCAAACGCTAAACGTTTCATGTTCAGCAACCCACTTCCCTGAGCAGCAGTGATTATTCCCTGCTCGTAAAGACGTACAACAAGTTCTTCCATAAGCATCCGCTTTGCCCGTTTCGGAGGAAGCTTTAACTGAGCAGCGATATTCTCTGGAATTTCAAGTACAATTGACTGCATAGCACACTCCTCTCAATCTTAACCACCATCATGCTAATGCCGCAATAACGGCGTCGCCCATTTCCTTGGTATTAACCGGGGTACACCCCTCTGTGGCAATATCAGCGGTCATGACACCCTTATCCAAAGCAGCAGATACTGCATTTTCTATAGCTGTGGCTGCTGCATCCTGGTCCAGGCTGTAACGGAGCATCATAGCTGCGGACAGGATTTGAGCTATGGGATTGGCAATTCCCTGACCAGCAATATCCGGGGCAGAGCCTCCTGCTGGTTCAAAAAGACCAAAATTATCTGCATTCAGGCTGGCAGAGGCCAACATCCCCATAGAGCCAGTGAGCATAGCTGCCTCATCCGAGATGATATCACCAAACATATTCCCGCAAAGCATAACATCAAACTGCTGAGGCCAGCGGACCAGCTGCATGGTGGCATTATCCACATAGATATGTTTGAGTTCCACATCCGGGTAATCGGCAGCCACTTCCATGACCACCTCACGCCACAGCACCATGGTGGTCAGGACATTGGCCTTATCCACAGAGGTCACTTTTTTACCCCGTACCCGTGCCGCCTCAAAGGCCATGCGGGCAATCCGCTCAATCTCGGAACGCTTATAAACCATAGTATCATAGGCCATCTCATCAGCGCCACTGCCTTCTCTCCCCTTAGGGGTACCAAAATAGATGCCCGAGGTCAATTCACGGACCACCAGAATATCAAATCCCCCACCTACGATATCCGGGCGCAGGGGACAGGCAGCTGCCAGAGAAGGAAACACCCGGGCCGGACGCAGGTTGCAAAACAGGTCAAAATGCTTGCGCAGGGGCAAGAGGGCAGCCCGTTCCGGTTGCTCTGCCGAGGACAGACTTTCCCATTTAGGTCCACCCACAGAACCAAAAAGAATGGCATCCGCAGCTTCACAGGTATCCAGGGTGGACTGGGGCAAGGCCTGTCCATGATTGTCAATGGCAAGACCGCCTACATCTGCGGCCTCATATTCCAACGAAAAGCCAAACCTGACCTGGGCTGCATCCAGAACCTTAATAGCCTCTGCCATTACCTCCGGGCCGATCCCATCTCCGGCCAGTACTGCTACTTTCTTGCTCATAATATCTCGTTATTGTCCAAGGATTTTCTTCTCATCCCCAGGCTTGCTCAATACTCTGCCCTTCCCTCAAAAAGAGAGGACAGCAAATTTAAATGATTATGCGTCAAATAGGGCGAAACCCTACCAGAATTTTTTTTTTTTTGCCATCTTTTGCCCAAGAAAAAGCACGAAATCGTTCTTGCACAACAGAATTATGCAAGCTTTTGTAACAAGGTCAAGACTCTTGGGTGTTGAGAAAAAGGAAGTTGAAATTCCGGCTCTTCCAGGGAGTGCCAGCCTGTAGTATGCAGATCTTTCTTTTCCTTAGACGAGATCTCCTCCACACCCATCATAATAACCACGGTCTTTTCAGCAGCAATCACCTCTATCATGGGAAGAAAAATATCTGCTGCTGCCACGGCCCGACTGGTAATAAAGCTGGGTACTGGCCCTTCCCACCCCTGGCCTGGCTCAATTCGTTGGTCCTTAACCTGCACATTGGCCAGCCCCAGAGTTCTGATAATGTGGCGGAGAAAAGAAACCCGTTTCTGACGAGGTTCAACCAAGGTTACAGACAGCTCTGGCAGAGCTATTGCAAGTACCAGGCCTGGAAATCCAGCACCTGTACCGACATCCAGCAGAGTAGTTTCTGTGGTATGATCTGTATGTTCTGCATGATCCTTCTGCTCCAAACCGTACTGCTGAATCACCGGCATCAGGGTCAGGGAATCAAGAAAATGCTTTTCCACGATATCAATGGAACTGGTGTTACGGGCAATCAGGTTGACCCGCCTGTTCCATTTTTGGAGTTCCTGGCAATAGAGGAGGATGTTCTCCAGCTGTTGTTGAGACAGGGGAAGGCCGAGCTTATTCAAGCCACTAATAAATTGTTTTTGATCGCACATAGTTGTCAACGCACAGAACAGGTCTGAACGATTGGATTGTACTACGTCATAGAACCCAACCTTCTCTGGGGGTGGATTCTTTATTATTTCTACATATGATATTGTCTGTTCACTGAGACTGATATATTAGCCTTAGAGACAGGCTGCTGTCATCATATTTTGTTGCCCTTCCCCCGAAGTTATTCTCATCAGGCTACGGATTGATTTTAGTGAACGAAATATTGCGCAGTATGAAGCAAAGCCCTCCAACGCCTGAAGCAGTTCGAGTTGGGTGGAATGGTCAATATGATAAACGAAACAATATATTGTACTAATGGTTACCTTTAATCCTTACAAGTCATCTGAACTCAGTTCAACCTGCGTCACCTCACATTCCAGCCATCCCTGATGAAGCAAGACCTCAATAGCCTCCCCAATCTGAACCTGCGCAGGGCTGGTAATGACCTTGCGACGACCAGTCCCTTTCCGGGCCACAGCATAGCCACGGGCCAGGGTAGATAAAGGGCTGACCGCTTCCAAAATCCCTGCGGCCTGGATAAGTTCTTGCTCCTTATCGTTAATGAGCCGGGTACCGATCCGATGGAGCCGCCGTTGCATCTCCTTAATCCGCTGCTGATAGAGATTGAGCACCAGCAAAGGATTATTACGTTTAAGTCGATTCTCTGCCCGATCCAGCCGGGCCTGGCAAGCAGCCAACTTGGCCTGCATAGCATGCTCCATATTTTCCGTCATATGATCCATGCGAAGCAGCAGGGTATCCACAGGCTGGGCCGCTCCACTGAGCTTTTGCCGGTACAGCCGTATCCGCTCTTGATGGCGATTCAATCTTTCCTGCATAGTTCGTTGCATCCTGTGCGATAAATCTGCAACATGTTCCCGCAGGGCCTGACCATCAGGCAAGAGCATCTCAGCCGCCCCAGAGGGCGTAGGAGCACGAAGATCGGCCACCAGGTCAGCAATGGTGAAATCAATTTCATGGCCTACAGCACTGACCACCGGGATGGTTGACCTGTAGATCTCCCAGGCCAACTCCTCATTATTAAAGGCCTGCAAATCCTCAGCAGAGCCACCGCCCCGGCACAGAATAATCGCATCTGCTGCCAATCGGCCAGCTTTCTGCTCAAGATTAATCTCCGACACAGCCAGACACAGCTCTTTTGCTGCCTGCTCGCCCTGCACCGCTGCCGGATAGACTGAAATCCGCACCTGGGGGTATCTCTTTTGAGCAATGCGAATGAAATCATGGACTGCAGCCCCGGAAGGTGAGGTCACCAGAACCAGATGCTCGGGCAAAGGCGGGATCGGTTTTTTCAGTTCCTGATCAAAGAGACCTTCTGCATCCAGCCGTTTTTTCAGCTGCTCAAAGGCCAGCTGCAAGGCCCCTTCCCCGTGGTAATCCAGGCTATCAATGATGAGCTGGTAATCACCCCTGGGTTCATATACCGAAACCCTGCCCAGGCAAACCACCATATCGCCGTCCTTGGGCTGCTGAGAAAGATAGCGCTGCTGCATCTTAAAGAGCACAGCCTTGATCTGAGCCTGGTCGTCCTTGAGGGTAAAGTACATATGACCAGAGGCTGGTCGCCGGAGGCCGGAGATCTCACCAGCAACACTGATAAAGGAAAAACGGCCCTCCAGCATGGATTTGATGGAACGGGTCAGTTCAGAGACGCTGAAGATTTTTTGTTGATTCAACACCAAATCACCTCCACAGAACGCCCAGTGGAGGTCGTGCAGGTCTCTTGACCAATCCGTTCCTCCCAGCTTTTATCGCGCTGCTCAGGGCGACGGTCAAAGATGACCAAGTGGCAGGTATGGGGCGAGGTCTGATCAGCATAGCGCTCAACCTGGACCAGCCCCTGATCACGGGTGGCCTCTTTGCCCATGCGGGGATGAACCAGCTTGACCTCTATCAGGTTAATACCACCGTTAAAGCGGATCAGCAGATCCATCCGGCCCCGGCCGGCCGCGTATTCCCGATCCACTGAGCCGCCGCCGTTGATAATACGCTGGAAAAAGGCCATGAGCAGGAGATGGGGAAAGGCCTCGGTATAATCCGCCTTTTCCTCCCAGATTTCGGAGTTCCAGGCCCAAAAGCGCTGAAACTCCTCCATGAGCGCATCCATATCCAGGGTGCCGTCATCCCGCTGCCAGGCAAATTCCGGGGCCGGGATATTGTCCTGATAGTTCTGGCTGAGGTAACGGGCAATAACCTCACGATAGATGGCATTGGCAATAACCAGGGAGCCTTGCCAGGCAATCAGCCCCAGGTCCAGACAGAACTCCACGTCGCGGTCAGAACGTCCCAGAGTCGGATCAGCATGGCCGGTGATCATGGGCTGGATTACCCGACGTACCCGCTCTTCTTTAAGACGTTCAGCCAGGGAATCAATATGGGTAGCCCGCGAGGCGATAAGCCGCTCCCGTGCCTGATCCACATGTTCCGACTGCACAGCTGTCTGTGCGTCGGAAATAATCCGATAGACGATCTGCTCACAGAGGGCATTGACCAGCCAAGGCTGACCAGAAGAACAGGCCCAGATCCGGTCCAGGGCCTCCGGGGTGAACTCCTGTCCGGTTGCCTGCGTATGCTGGGATGTCAGGACGGCAAGATCGTCCAGGCTGAAATTACCCAAGGTAGCAGAATCATGTTTTATGTTAAACGGACTCCCCGGATTAAGAACCTGACCGTCCTTGCTGGTGACCAGATAATCCCGCAGGTCGCGCATACCCACAAGGGCTATTGAGACAGGAAATTCACCGACTCCGCGCTGGGCAAAGCCGCCGCGCAGCTGACGGAGGAAACTGACCATAGCTGACCCGGAAACCACATCAACCTCGTCGAACAGGACAACTAATTTTCTGGGAGCGACCTGTTCTGCCCAGCGGCTCAAGATAACAGACAGATAACTGCCTGGGGAGGCCTGCTGGGGGTACTCAGGAACAGGCAGACCAAAGGTTTTGGCTGATTTCTGGATAGCATCCACCATCAGCGGCATAGCCTGATCTCTTTCCGTAATCTCCTGGCAGCGCTCCAGACTGACATAGCAGGCCACGGCCTCGGTTCCGGCGTTGATCTCGTGCATCCAGGATTGGAGAAAGGTGGTCTTGCCGGTCTGGCGGGGCGCATGCAGAACCCAGTAGAGTTCATCCCGGATATAGCGGTCCAGACTGGCACCGATCAGGCGGTCCTTGGGTGGCAGCATGTAATGCAGGCGAGGGAAGCAGGGGCCGGTGGTGTTGAAGTATTTTGGCATAATAGGTGTTAGGAATGAATTCATTACATACCCAGGGTGATACCCTGGGCTGGGTATAGTAGCCCCGTTGGGGCATGGTATTGCCGAATTACGGTAGAGTTCATCCCCTTGTCTCTCCGTTTCAATGATTCAGCAAAAGGGCAAACCAAGGGAGCAGGCCTGCGATGCGGCTGCGCAGGGTGGGAAAACAACAAAGGAGTGCTCCTTGATGATCTTTCCATGCTTCTGAACGGTTTTTCTCTGCTCCTCGGTCATTTTTCCGCGCTCCTGAACGATTTTTCACCGCTCCTTTGTCATTTTTCCGTGCTTCTGTATGATTTTGCCGGACTGATTTGCCGTTTTGCACCGCTCCTTTGTGGTTTTGTTCCCCTGTTCCATCTTTTTTCCAGTCTGTTTCATAGGAAGAACAAAGGCCGCATTGTCTTTGCTGTGCTGAAGGTATCGCTTGCCTGCTTGATATACAGCTTTGTTGGGGGCTTTTCTGCTCAGCGATAAATCACTGGGCTATGATCGGATGTCCTGCTGGGACAAGAATCCCGGAGGGACGGCAGAAAGGATCCCGCTGTTTTAACGGCGGGCACTCAATACTCAATACCCGCTTGTTTCAATAGTTTTTCAAGCCTGGCTTTTTCCGCTTCTGCCTTTTCTTTTCCCTCTTCTGCTTTCCTTTTTTCCACTTTCGCTTTCTCTTTTTCCGCCCTTTCGTACGCTATGAGCCGCTCCTGGGTCGCTAATTCTTCCAAGATTTCATCCTCCATATTCATATCTTCACAAAGCTCTTTGCTGGCGGAAGCCTTGTGCAGTCGTCTGATAATAACCTTGAATTCATCTGGAAACGAGGATTCCAGGACATCAAGAAAATGTTTACTCTCTTTACTGGCATTGCTCTGATCAAAGATACTCAACAGTGTTTCCAGTTTATTGCGATGTTTTCTCCGCAACCTCGGCACCTGGATAATATAACTGTCATGGGTGAGACTTTCTATGAATTCCTCTTTTCGGATCAGTTTCTCCTTGGTGGCAT
>JAABTP010000042.1 GCA_011389815.1 Desulfobulbaceae bacterium
CAAGAAAAGCTTTCTTTAAATCCTTCCCAATGATCCTGGAAAATACGTCGAAAAATGTTCTGATCAATCTTGCGCATATCTCCCTCCTGTTTCCGACTCTTCAACTCTTTTCTATATTTTACACGATCATCATGGATTTATTGAATAAAAAATGGGAATTCCTATCCTTTGAACATACCGTCGCCCTTGCACAAGATGGTTCCCTCTGGGCCTGGGGTAGAAATATGGAAGGAGAATACGGCACCGGAAATACAAGTTACAGTACAACGCCTGTTTCGGCAGCCAACCTTGCAAATATCACAGCTATTGCGGCTGGCAGCAATTTTACCGTAGTCCTCAAGGCAAACGGCACAGTCTGGTGTTGGGGAAGTAACGGTAACGGGAAACTCGGTAACAATAGTACCGACTTTTCATTGGTTCCTGTTCAGGCGATGAGGGAGTAGGCTTAACCAGCGGTGATAAATAGACTTCGGGGAGGTCACAATTGACATCCTCACCTGAAATCTTCCTCGGGCGGGTCCGTCACCAGAACATTTGTTCCAAGATCATCTAATACCTGTTGCCCAAGCCCGTCTTCCCTTGAACGCAATCTTTTCAGCTTCTCAGGACTATATTTTTTGGGTAACTTGCCAAGATTACAGATAGGCTCCCCTGGACTGATGGAAGGCAGGCTTGTCATCCCCATGACCACGCCGTTAAAAGGTGCATACAGCGTACTTTGATCTTCACCAAGAATTGTTGAATTGCTTGCTATTGGCTGGTCTTTTTCCACAATATCACCAGGCGTGATATGAAAATCCAGAAACCCTCCCCGATCAGCCCGAATCCATTTTGTTTTTTCAATAACTATCTGATAAGCAGGACGTTCTCTACGGCCTTCCAGCATGTCCAGCTCACGCAGAACATTTTTTATACCGCGAACAGCCGTTTCAACAATACCAGGCTCCACTTTCCACACTTCCCCCCCTTCCATGATGATTGTCGGGCAAGCAGCACGACATGCTTCCCGGCGAAAGGAGTTTTTAGGCCCTTTGCTGTTCACGATAATCTCAGTGCCAAAGGCTTCAGCAAGCCGGTGGACTTGGGCATGCTCCAAATCGCCTCGAACTGTGGGGTAATTGGTTCGTCGAACCGAGGCTGTGTGGAGATCAATGCCATAATTGCAGCGCATGACAATTTCATGAAAAATGGTAAATGCCATACGGCTGGCAAGGCTTCCATCAACAAAACCTGGAAAGGAGCGATTCAAATCCCGACGATCAGGCAGGTAACGGGAATGACGTTCAAAGGCTGGAGGATTAAGTACCGGGATCAGGATAACTGCTCCGCGTGTAATCTTGAAATTATCTTCCTGAATCAACTGACGAATAGCTCCGCAGCCATTGATTTCATCACCGTGCAAGGCCCCGGTCACAAACAGGACAGGCCCGTCTTTCTTTGCGCGTCGTACGTGGATTTGAATATTCACTGTCATGCTGCTGTAGCTTTCTCCCACAGCAAGATGAACATTCCGTGCTTGCCCTGGTTCAACTTTTTCACCAAACCAGTCAAAGATTGATTTTCGGGCCATAGATGTATCCATATTTATTTCTGTTCCTCAGTAGTTGTCTCTGTCGGAACAGAAACCGAGTCAACTGTCCCGGCTTCTTGGTATACCTCATCAGCCACAGGCAGGTCAGGAAGATTTTTAATCTTGGGCTGCCGTTTCCGCCGGACTTTCTTGGGCGTCATATCACGCATCAGCTCAAGTTTACCAAAGCAGAGCAGACGATCACCGGCAAGCAATTCCCGTCCTGATTTGGGATTTGGTATGACCTTTGCGTTTCGATGCAAGGTCAGCACCACAATATCTTTGTCACGCAACTGTGAATCATTAATTGTTTTCCCTATGTATTCAGAACCTTCCGGGATATGGATTTCTGCAACACCATAGCCACTACTCACTGTTAACCGCTGGCGCAGATCAATCTCAGGAAAGTTCACCTGCGCAGCAATATAGTCAATGATTGAGCCTGCAATATCAAGTTGCGTACATTTCTCAATGCCCTCCAGCCCTGGAGAGGAATTTACCTCCATGATCTGTGGCCCGTCTTTTCCTTCAAGAAGATCCACTCCTGCCACCCGAAGCCCTAATATTTGTGCGGCCCGAACTGCAGTTTCTGTATACAAATCATCGAGCTGAACCGGCTCAGTGATACCACCTCGATGGACATTGCTGCGAAACTCCTGGCCCTGGGCAACCCTGCGCATGGCTCCCACAACCCGATCCCCCACAACAAAGGCCCGGATATCCCTGCCCTTACTCTCCTTAACAAACTTCTGAATAAGCACACTCTGCTTCTGGCTCTGCAAAAGCTCAACAATGCCTGCAGCTGTACTCAGGGTATTTGCCAGGATAACCCCGATTCCCTGGGTTCCCTCAATCAACTTGATAACAACAGGTGCTCCGCCAACGCGTTCTATTGCCGGTAGAACATCTTTCTTGTCGCGGACAAAGGTCGTTTTTGGGATGCCAACGGAATGGCGACTCAGTATCTGCAAACTCCTGAGCTTATCCCTTGAATTGGAAATACTTGCAGATGAGTTGGTACAAAACACATCCATTTGCTCAAATTGCCGGACAACCGCAGTACCATAATAGGTAATGGACGCACCTATTCTTGGCAGGACAGCATCGTATTGGGAGAGGTGTTTTTGACGGAAATAGAGGTCCGGTTTGCCTTGATCCAGATCTATGGCAAACTTCATAGTGTTTAACACCTTAACCATATCGCCTCGTTGCTGCGCCGCTTCACGTAATCGCCGAGTGCTATAGCAATGGCGATTGCATGAGAGAATAGCAAGTTTCATAGTGCCTCCTGACTTTGCGTTCCAGAATCTCTTTTAACTCGTTTGCTGACCTTTTTCCTGCGTTCCGGTCGACCACCATAATAGGATTTACCGCCATCAACCAAAAATCGATCCCTGAATGCTTCTCGTCCAAGCAACATCCTGAATCCCATATTATCACGACTGGCAAGCGTCAGTTCCACCTGCCAGCTCTGATTGAGCAGTTCGATATTTGCCAAAATAACCGGCCTGATTTTAGCCACTCCATTTGAACTTTTGACAGACCTGAACTCAAGTATTTTGGCCTCAGCTTCCACAGTGTCCTTACTCGAACGTTGGATTGGGTGAACCCTGAAGCGTACCCATTGTTCTCCATCCCGATCAAATATTTTCAGGTTAACTGCCTGTATTGAAGAAGAACGAGCCCCTGAATCAACCTTGACTTTAATCTTGTCAATTCCAAGAGTTGGAAGTTTAACCCACTCCCGCCAACCAATGATCGGCAATGCAGCTTTTCTTTTTTTTACCATGATGTCGCAACCTAATGCAGGATAATGAATAAGGAAAAAACACCCTTGCCCGAAACACTGTTTGCGGGTAATTATCTAGCGATCCCTGAAAGAAGGGCCATTACAAGGAAAGAGAAGAGAGACAATACAAACCATAATGTAAACCATAATGAACACCACATACACCTGCGGCATCCTCACCCTGAGTGATAAAGGCTCCAAAGGCGAACGGGAAGACACCTCTGGCCCGCTCCTGCAAAAGATACTCACAGAGCAGGGCTTCAAGGTCATAGCCTATGAGATTCTCCCTGATCAACAGTACCAGATTGAAGCTCGCCTGATCCAATGGGTGGATCAAGAGAAGATTGACGTAATCGTTACAACAGGCGGTACCGGAGTTTCTCCCACAGATCGGACACCAGAGGCCACCCGCCGGGTTATTGATCTGGAAATCCCAGGCATTGCTGAGGCCATGCGTCAGGCAAGCCTTGCCAAGACCAGGCAGGCGATCTGGTCCCGGGGTATTGCTGGTATTCGGGGAGAATCCCTGATTATCAACCTGCCAGGCAGCGAAAGGGCTGCACAGGAAAATATTGCAGTGATCCTGCCCGCCCTTGCCCATGGGTTATACAAGCTCAAAGGCGGGACTGCCGATTGCGGACAAAGAAAGAATACAGAAATGTAGGTGCGGTTCGCGAACCACCCCTGCGGATCCCTTAATTTTCCTTAAGCCCGTTAATACAGACCTGGGGCACTCTCTCCTGAGCAGCCATTATCTCGCCGATCAGGAAGGGTGTTTCACCCATTGCCTGGAAATGCTGCATAACCGAGTCTGCTTCAGCTGCACTTACTATCGCCATCATACCAATGCCCATATTAAAGGTCCGATACATCTCAGACTCAGGGATCTGACCTTTTTCCTGCAACAAGGCAAAGATTGGTGGTTTTTCCCAGCTGTCTTTGTCAATCACGGCCCGACAACCTCTGGGCAGAACTCTGGGGATATTATCAATAAATCCGCCACCGGTATTATGCACCAGACTATGGACAGGAAAGCGATGCAGTACCCCGAGCACACTCTTCACATAAATCCTGGTGGGTTTAATCAACTCTTCGCCAACCGTGCAACCCAGCTCCTCCAACGTATCATCCACGCTTAACCCCAGATCTTCAAAAATAATCTTCCGGACCAGGGAAAAGCCATTGGAATGCAGACCTGATGAAGCAAGGCCGATAATTTTGTTACCAACCCGTACCTCACTGCCATCAATAATCTTATCCCGCTCTGCAATCCCCACAGAAAAACCAGCCAAGTCATAATCCCCTGGTTGATACAGACCAGGCATTTCTGCGGTCTCGCCTCCGATTAAGGAACAGGCTGCCTGCTTGCAACCCTCTGCAATACCCTTAATCACATCTGTGGCCTCATCAAGATCAAGAGAAGAACAAGAGAAATAATCCAGAAAGAACAGCGGTTTTGCCCCACTGACAATAATATCATTCACACACATAGCCACCAAATCAATGCCTATGGTATCGTGCCTGTTGCAAAGTTGGGCAATTTTTAGTTTAGTGCCCACACCGTCTGTGGAAGCGATGAGCACAGGGTCTTTGCAGTTGACATTCCCGATACTGAACAGGCCGGAAAAACCACCAATATCATCAATAACAGTACGACTATGGGTGGCAGAAACGATATTTTTAATGCGCGAGACAAAGGCATTGCCTTTATCAATATCAACCCCGGCTTCACTGTATTTTGATGCTGCTGTTTCAGATGCTGTCATTGTTTTTATTTTTTCGCTATATGAAAATGCTCAGGGTGTTACCCTGAGCTGGTTGGATACAGCCCCTTCAGGGCTTCTTTTTATGACACCCGCTGAACTTACTGGATATTATATGACACTTCCGAGACATTGTTGTCGTCGGAGCGAAACAAATACCGGGAATCAATGCCCTGAAAGGGCAATATATAGCCAGCTTGGGGTAACACCCCGAGCCAACTACGGCAGTCCGGGCTGCGGGATATTTTGAGAATATTACTTTTTTACTGTTGCTTGTCAATATGTTTGTATGAAGATTGCAACAGTGCATTCCATTTGGTATAGGTTGATTACCCATGAAAACCCTTGTTACACTCATCGGTCTGGTCCTGATACTCGAAGGACTTCCTTATGTGGCTTCCCCGGAGGCCATGCAACGCTGGCTCAAACAACTGACCGAGATGTCGCCAGATAGTCTCAGGAGTACGGGTCTACTGGCAATGGCTATTGGTTTTCTTCTTTGTTATATCGGACAACGGAGCGGTCTGCTGGGGTGAAAAAGCAGCATTTTTTGTATAAGGGCAGGCCCCTGTGCCTGCCTGTTTAATGCACGGAAACTATACAGGGCGAACACAGGGGTTCGCCTCAACGGTACCCTCCGGCTCTAAGGTGAATGTATGGAAAAAACAGCAAAACGCGAAATGATCGGTTTTGAAGGCAAGGTTCTGCTCGACACCCTGCGCCGTCTTCACCGCAAAGGCGCAACAGACAATCTGCTCAAGCTGATCCTGAAAACGCACCCTGCTGACCTGGCCTGGGTTTTCCGTTCTCTCCCTCCGGCTGACCGCAAAAAACTCTTTGAGATCATTGCCAACACTGATCTGGTGGCGGATTTTTTCAGTGAACTGGATGATTCCATTATTGTTGAACTGGCGGAAGACCTGACCCCGATTTTTCTTGCTGACGTGGTCAGTAAGATGGCACCTGATGATGCAGCAGACCTGCTGGACATCATACCGGATGATTTGGCTGGTGATGTGCGCACCCATATGGAACGAGATGACCGCCACGAACTTGAGGAGTTACTCAAGTATGATCCGGAAACAGCAGGTGGCATCATGTCCCCTGACTTCATGTATCTGGATGAAAAGCTCACTGTGGAAGAGGCTATCAAGAAAGTACAAAAACGCAGCGAAGACAAGGAGATGGTCTTTTATCTCTATATCACCCACGGTGATGGACACCTGACCGGGGTGCTCTCTCTGCGGGAGCTGTTGCTTCATCCCATGCATCGGCAGCTGAAAAATATCATGAATCATCCGGTGATATCAGTGACCACAGATACGGATCAAAGCGAGGTGGCCCATATCGTGTCCCAGTATAACCTGCTGGCCATTCCGGTTGTGGATGCCACCTTTAAATTGATTGGGATTATCACGGTGGATGATGTTATTGACGTTATCCGGGAAGAGGCCACAGAAGACTTTCTCCAGATGGCTGGCGCAGGTAAAGACAACGAGATCCTGCTCAAACCCCTGCATCAGAAAATTATGCTCCGGGCTCCGTGGCTCTTTGCCTCCTGGATCGGGGGCGTAGCTGCCATGTTTATCATTAACGGTTTTGAACACGAGTTGCAAAAAGTCCTGGCCTTGGCTGCTTTTATCCCGATTATCGCTGGAATGGGCGGAAATATTGCCACCCAGTCCAGTACCATTGTAGTCCGGGGGATGGCTACTGGCCGGGTTAATATGCCCCAGTTTTTTCATATTGTTGGCCGGGAAACCCTGGTGGGCATTGCCTTGGGGATTTTATTCGGATTCCTCCTCGGTCTGATGGCCTTACTGCAATACAGCACACCATCCTATCTCGGCCTGGTAGTGGGGATTTCGGTCTGTGCTGTCATGGTCATGGCAGCCAGCCTGGGCACAATCATCCCCATGCTCCTGAAACGCTTTCATGTTGATGCGGCCATTGCCACAGGCCCTTTTATCACTACCTCCATTGATGTCCTTGGGATCAGTCTCTACTTTTATGTGGCAAAATTCTTATTGAATATCTGACCCCTGAATACCCGGATATCCAACTATGCGCCTTTTCCGTTCTTTATTTCGCAGCAGGAACCCTTTGCCCCTGCTGCTGGCCCTGTGTGCTCTTCTCTACCTCCTTTTTCATACCCTGCATCCAGATACCACTAGGATTGATCGACGTGCTGAACCAAAACCCATCACAGCACGGGGTGATCTGGCTGATGATGAAAAAAACACCATTGCCGTGTTCCGGGAGGTCTCGCCCTCAGTGGTCTACATCACCACTATTGAGTTGCAACGCAATCTCTTTACCCTGAATGTCTACGAGATTCCCAAGGGCACGGGTTCCGGCTTTATCTGGGACAGACAGGGAAGGATTGTAACGAATTATCATGTTATTGCCGATGCAGGTCGCATTGAAGTCACTCTGGCTGACCACAGTACCTGGAAGGCTGCTCTGGTGGGTGCGGCCCCGGATCGTGATCTGGCTGTACTCCAGATTTCCGCCCCAGCAGATAAACTCCCTCCGATTATGGTCGGAGAATCGGAGAATCTCATGGTCGGACAAAAGGTCTTTGCCATTGGTAATCCCTTTGGCCTGGATCAAACCCTGACCACCGGCGTGGTCAGTGCCCTTGGGCGTGAAATCCGTTCGCTCACCAACCGCACGATCCCCAATGTTATCCAGACCGATGCAGCCATTAATCCGGGCAACTCAGGCGGCCCCTTGCTGGACAGTGCCGGTCGTCTGATAGGGGTTAATACCATGATCTACAGTCCTTCAGGCGCAAGCTCAGGAATCGGTTTTGCCGTACCTGTTCATGAAGTCAATCGGGTGGTACCTCAGATTATCCGCCATGGCAAGATGTTCCGGCCCGGCCTGGGCATCAGTATTGCCCCGGAAAATGTAATGCGCGAGCTAAATCTGGACGGGGTACTGATCATGAACATGGCTGCCGATTCTTCAGCGGAAAAGGCAGGATTACAGGGAACCAGACAGGTCTGGGGTGGCCTGATTCTCGGTGATATTATCCTTGGGGTCAACGGGGTTCGGGTTACAGATTATAACCAACTCCGGGATGAGGTGGAAAAATATAAGGTCGGCGATACAGTCACACTGACGCTGTTGCGGGATAATCGACAGGTGGATGTTGATGTGGTGTTGGATGCGATGTAAGCCTGTGGTAGCCCTTTAATGAGAACACAAGTTGTTCGGTGCAACTCCAGGTTAATACAAAAAACCGAACAGCCAAAGCGGGATTGAGCCAGCAGTGGCATGGAGCTGATCATCTTTCACCAAAAAAGCTGTACCTGTGCTGTTGCTTATCTGTTTACCTTTTTTATTTTGACCGCCTATTTCAAAAACAATGTCCCGGCACAGGTAGTCTCCTGCATTTTTGCTGTAAAAAACGTTTTCACCGCTGTTCTGCAACATACTGATGAAAAACAGCTCTCTGACAGTGCCCTGATTGGCTCGGCGGCCAAGCGTTTCGTTTATTCCGTACAACAGGCTGGTGTTGTCGATAAAAACTTTTGCCGGTTTCCGAATCAGTGCGCTGCCGGTTTTATTTGTAAAAATAAGCCGTACCAGACCAGTTTCCTGGAGGATGGTCAGGTAATGCATGGCTGTTTTGCTGTCCAATGAAAGGGTTTTAGCCAGGTTATGTGCGCTAATCTCACCCGGCGGAATGCTGCTCAGATAATTGAGAATCTGTTTGAAAAGGTGCAGGTTAACCGTTTTCAGCTTATAATACCCAGCAATGTCTTCGAAAATAGTTTTTTCAATAATATTACCCAATTTTTCAAAATAGAGATTTTTTGATTCCAAAATAAACGGGTAATAACCGTATCTGAGGTATTCCTGAAAATGTCCTTTGAGTTTTGGCAGGGCCACAAGCTCCGCTGCCAGCTGTCTTCTGTCAGTGATGAGCGTGTCGAAATCAACAGCGGCAAGGTTATAACCGGATGTAAGGTTGAGGTATTCTCGAAACGACATCCCGTGGAGCCGGTGCATGATGCCTCGGCGGGACAGGTCGTAGGCTCCTTTAACAAAATTCATGCTTGAACTGCCGGAAAAAACAACCGTTACATCAGGAAAGGAATCATAAATATTTTTCAGCTCCTGACTCCAGCCTGTGTATTTGTGTGCTTCATCAATGAAAAAAAGTTTGATCGCCTCTGTTTCATACTGCCCTTGAATGCACTCAAAAAGTGATGTGTTGCTGAAGTAGATATTGTCAGCGGAAAAATATAAGGCCGAGTGCAGATTTACGTTTTCCTTGATGTACTGAAGCATCAGGGTGGTTTTACCAGCTCCCCTCGGGCCTGCCAAGCCGATGAGTCGGTTATTGAGATTGAAAGAGGGATACAGATATCGTTTGGTTTCAATGTCCAACGCATTGACTAAACGATGATAAATGGCTTGCAGTACTTCCGGCATAGAGACACCTTAGGATGAATGATTTTGCATTATTTTAGAATGTATTCCTGGAATAAGCAATTATTTTTGGAGTACATTCCGAAATATTCGATTGTGTGGACAGGCAGGGTTACAGGGAACCAGACAGGTCTGGGGTGGCCTGATTCTCGGTGATATTATCCTTGGGGGCAACGGGGTTCGGATTACAGAGTATAACCAGCTCCGGGATGAGGTGGAAAAATATAAGGTCGGGGATACTGTGACACTGACTCTGTTGCGGGATAATCGACAGGTGGATGTTGATGTGGTGTTGGAGGCGATGTAGGACCAGGCAGGAGAGACTTGGGGGTGGGGAATTGTCCAACCACTGGTTGGAGATTTGCAGAGAGAGTTCCTTGGCGTGGGTGGTTTTTCGGCTTCTAACCTCTGGCGGATGAAGGGATTCTTCGAGACGGCATCATTCTCTGCAAGGAGAAGAATCGCACCGTGGTGGAATACGCTCTGCACGACGCTCGAAAGCCCATTAGTGTGGCAACCTATGAAATCACCAAGACATTGCCACAATCCGGGCTTTTGATTGTGGAGGCGGAAAAGAAGTTGTGGGCGGATTGACTAAAAAACTTGACGCATCAATCCTTAACACGTTAAAAAAAGAGATAACGTACTCTTTAAATTGATAAATAAGGTGGATATCGTGGTTAATACCAAAGCTCGGTTCTTTAAATGTGCTCTGCAAGTCAACCCGGCGGGCTACATTAAATATCGCGGTCAGCAACAAACCATTACAGAAGATGACTACAATCAACAGTTGCTGAATGAGGCACTGGAAGCAGGAATCGAAGTGATTGGTCTAGCTAATCATGGTTCAGTTGATGGAGTTGATAAAATACGCACTTTATTTGCTCGGAATGGAATAGTTGTATTTCCAGGCTTTGAGATAGCTTCTAGCGAAAAGATACATTTCGTTTGTTTATTCGATGAAAATAAAACTTCTCAGGAATTAGAGAGAATACTGGGACATCTAGAACTACTTGATCCTGACGAAGGCGTGTTACCTACAAAATTATCAGCACCTCGGCTTATTGAGAAAGTAAATGAGATTGGTGGATTTTTATTTGCAGCCCATTGCACAAATAAAAATGGCGTTCTTAAATGCAAAATGAACCATGTGTGGCAGCACAACGGATTGTTAGCAGCTCAAATACCTGGTCCAATTGAGGCCCTCAAAGGGGTCGAAAACGATTTTTATCGTAAAGTACTTCTCAATAAAGAGACCAATTATCGACGAGAGCGGGAAATGGCGGCGATCAACGCCGCTGATGTGGCTAATCCAGAAGATATTAAAAACGATGGGGCGTCTTGTCCCATAAAAATGACCAAACCGTGTTTTCCATCCTTCAAACAAGCATTTTTGGATGCGGGTTCTAGAGTTAGATTGAATACCGATAAACCAGAAAGTTATGCATCTGCTATTGAGCGAATGAGATTTGTAGGTGGGTACTTGGATGGTATGGACATTGAACTGTCGGAACACTTAAACACTGTGATAGGAGGACGTGGTACCGGAAAATCGACGCTATTGGAGTGCATTCGTTTTGTCTTAGATCTTAAACCATTTGGTAAGCCTTCAAAGTCACAGCATGAAGCAATATTGAAGAATAATCTTGGCCGTGAGAAGGGGGTCGTTGAACTAACTCTGCGTTCAGCAAAAATGAATGGTCGTAAATTCAAGGTTAGTCGTAAATGGGGTGATCAACCAGTTGTTCAAGACGAACAAGGTAATTTGTTGTCTCACTACCAACCCATTGATCTCTTACCTGGTATAGAACTTTACGGTCAAAACGAAGTTTATGAAATGACACGAGATACACAGAGCCGTAATAAGTTGATTAAGCGTTTTTTAGAGGGAGATCACGATAATCTCGAATCAACGATTGCAAATCTGCTGAGTCAGTTGAAGGAAAATCGTGATGCAATAATAAACGCCTTACATCAAAAAAGTGAGATAGAAACGGATGTAGAGCGATTACCAAAATTGCAAGATCAGGTGAGACAATTTCATGAGTTAGGACTTGATGAAAAGTTAAAGGTTGTCCCAAAGCTAGAAAAAGAGAAGCAGCTCAACAAGCAGGTTGAATCTGAGGTGAACAAAATTCGTGAAGCGGTAAATAGCTTGAAAGATAGCTTGCCTGATATTCCCTTTCTTAGTGAAGGATCATTAGAAGGCTTACCGCATTCTGAGACCTTGAAGCAGCAGCGCGCAGTATTGGATCAGCTTTCGAAAACAATGAGTTTGACAATTCAACAGGTTGATGAGCGGATTCATCAAGCAGAGCAATCATAGGAGCCTCTGCAAAAGCAATTACAGGAAGAGATTTGCAAAGAAGAAAAAATAATTGAGAGCGCTTTTAAAAAGATTCCAACCAGCCAAGGTAAAACGGGTAGACAAATTGGTAATGAATATCAAAATTTGCTACAGCAGATCGAACAAATACGACCCAAACAGAGTGTATTGAAAACCCGCAAAGCCGAAATTGATAACCTATATAAACAGCGTCGGAAGTTAGTTGTTGAGCTATCAGAGGCTATCAGTAACCGTTCCAGTGCAATGCAAAGGTCAGTCAAACGTCTTAACCGCAGGCTTGAGCAAAAAGTTAAGCTTACGCTCCAAAATGAAGGAGACCGCCAGCCACTTCATCAGTTTTTGACAAAATGTAACCTAGAAGGTGTTGGCGAAAAGCGTTTAGCTTGGGTTGCAGAAGGTGATTTCTCTCCAGCAAATTTAGCCTCAACGATTCGGGATAGCGAAGAATCCCTAAAGGATACTGGTTGGGGAGTAACTCCTACAGTAGCGCAGGCTCTTTGCCGATTGCCAGAAAGTACATTACTAGAAATGGAAGAACTGACGCTACCGGATACGATGGCTATAGAATTGAATGTAGCTCATGGGTCGAGAGAGCCGATATTTCGTCAGATAGAAGAGTTATCAACCGGTCAGCAATGTACAGCAGTTTTGCATTTGTTGCTTTTAGAAAATCAGGACCCACTAATTCTTGATCAGCCAGAAGATAACTTAGATAATGCTTTTATTGCGGATCGAATTGTTTCAGAACTGCGTCGAGCGAAGCTAACACGCCAGTTTCTATTTGCTACACATAATGCTAATATTCCGGTATTCGGTGACGCTGAGTGGATTGGGGTACTCAGCGTAAAAGATGATAAAGGGTTAATCTTACCAGAACAACAGGGAGGAATTGATGTCCCAAATGTACAGACCTTAGCGGCTGATATTTTGGAAGGCGGAAAAAACGCATTCAATCAACGTCGCGAGAAATATGGATTTATGTAACGTATTAATAAATTCAACAGTAACTCTACCTGAGTGAAACGAAAGCGGACTCATGCAACCGCACTGAAATAATTCGTTCTGCAAGAGGAAAATCCCTCGCTGCAACAGGAGAAACCCTTCCCGAAGCGGCAGAAATCACACTGAAGCAGGAGAAAGAGACCTCGGAGCAGGCAGAACTCATCCTGGAGCAGGAAAAAGTCATTCTGTAGCGGGAGAAAACCATTCTGCAGTGGGAGAAAACGGTTCTGTAGCACTACACCGCCGTTTTCTCCCCCTGCAACGACTTATTTTCCGGGAAATCCTTCCCTCAACTCAATGCAGGAGAACATCATGCCCGCCCCGTGCCATTTCAGCGAAGATCGCCTGAACTGCTCCCGGACCGGCCCCAAAAGAATAAAGAAAATTCGCGGCAATGAAACTTGAAAAAGCGTTTTCCTGTGACCTATAATAGGTTCTATATAAAGGTCTAAAAATAACTTAGAGAGAGCATTATGGATCCTATTTTAGCGAGATTTTCTGCAAGCATTTCTGAATTAAAAAGAAACCCCAGTGCATTGCTGCAAGAAGCCGAAGGAAGCCCGATAACGATTCTGAACCATAACAAGCCCACAGCGTACTTGGTTCCGGCGGAAACCTATGAAGCCTTACTGGAAATGATTGAGGACCAGGATTTGGGTATCATCTTGAGCGGAGCAAAAGCTAAAATATGAGCCTCTTTGATAACTGTGAAAAGAAAGAGATTGATGAAGCAAATGCGATTCTTACTGAGCTAGAAGGTAGGGTGAAGCTTGATCGCCAAAGACTGCAAACCCTTTCCCAGGAAGAACTTTCTGAACTCATTGATAAAGCGCAAGCAAACTATATTTATGGTTTGTCCACCAGCAGAGCAGGCAATGAAGAAGTCGCACAAAATTTCTATCGTAAAGCTTTTGAGCTGTTGCCTACCCATATTGAGGCCCTTGATAATTACGGTATAGGACTTGTAGAAAGATTGGAATTTGAAGAGGCTATTCCATACTTTGAACAATCTGTCGTTGCTGACCCTTCAAGTCCACTGGCTTTTGTTTATCTTGTTAAATGCTATCAAGAAACCGAGAACAATCGAATGGCTTATATGGCCATTACTCACCTGAAGTGTCATTGGCCAGGTAAATCTCCGTTTGTGGATTGGAGTCATCTGGGACAACCTAAGCATTTACCCATGCTTGTCCCACCATTCGCTGAAGGGCAGGTTTGGCGTAATAAAACCAGATCTGCCGATGAATCATCACGGATCTGGATTAGGCTTGTCGATCTTTACCAGGAGAGCCAGCCTGTTGTTCACATCTCCCTTGCTCATGTATCCCCCTCTGCTGATGGCAGTATCATTTTTGTTTCTCATTTACCCTATGAACCAACAGCATTATCAAGCTGTGTTGCAGAGCTTACCGACGAAAAACAGCAATGGGGGCTGGAGGAGGATAGGTTTGGTGAGGGCTACGGTATATGGCTTGAATCGTATAATGCCGGGGAAGCTGGAGTGTTTACGGCTCCAGTTGACGAGGTTGTTGATGGTTTAATGAAGGGAGTGCTGTAAAACAGACCTGCGTGACTTGTTCGCTCTTCAACTACCGTTCTCTGATCGTCTCATTCACTCAAGCCTTCACATTCAATCATGAACACAAAATCACGCTGCATTATCCGATTTCTCAGTTTCACATTAACCTATGTCGCATTGATTCTCTTCTTCAGCCAGACGGTATCGGCCTTGCCCGACTTGGCCGATGGCAACGATGTTCGATCCAACGCAGATCTGAAGTACGTCTTTGACCTCACTGCGTTACCGCAGGTGTTGATCAGATTTTCCAAATGCGAATGGAAGCGGCTGGTTGATTTATACGACAAGAATTACCGTAACGAAGAGTATGTGCGAGCGAATTTTTCCTGGAAGAAAGGAAGTGAGCCACCCCAGGTTATCAACGATATCGGCATTCGCGTCAGCGGCAACACAAATCGCAGGCGACCGCAAGGGCAAGACATCCACGATATCCGTCCGTTCAACTTCAAGCTCGATTTCAACGAATTCGTTGATGACGATAAGCACGAGTTTCACAGTATAAAAGGGATCAAGTTCAAGGCTGCTGGTGATGATCCGACCATGATTCGCGGCGTGTTTGCTTTGGATTTCCTGCAACGTTTTGGTGTCTGGACAACACCGCATTCTTCCTTTGCCAGGGTGGAGATGGAAATTGAGCAAGGGAACGGGGAGGTCATCACACGCTATCTGGGTATCTACCGTATGGTGGAGAATATTTCAAAATCATACCTTACCAAGCGGTTTACCAAGAAAAATAACGATGGCGACCTCTGGAAAGGAGGCATGAGTCCGCAAACTGAGAAATGGGGCCGTCCGGACTTCTTACCCTTCAGAGACCCTGCAAAGGCCGGAGAAGAGTATATTGATCCCACAAACGACGACAAGTCGTATCAGCCTGCTTATAGCTTGAAGCGTTATAAAAAGCATGATGCAGACGAGGCAAAGCAACAACTCATTGCTTTTATAGACAGCTTTGACAGGCTCAGTGGCCGGGAATTTCTGAAATGGCTCCACAGGCATATGGATGTCCGCCTGTTTTTGAAGGCTATGGCTGCTGATGTGGCCTTGGGGCAGACCGACGGCTACTGGGCCAATACCAATAACTTCAATTTTTACTTTGACGAGGACGGTTTTTTCTACTTTATTCCCATGGACTATGACAGCTCCCTGGGGACAACACCTCCTGCATTGCTTGATGACGGTGGACGCGGCAATTGGCGGGAGTTCACCAAGCTGGGCAATGAAAACGTACCGTTGATCGGAAAGTTGTTGGGTTTTCCCGGCTTGTTGAACGAGTTCAAGGGATACCTGCTCTCTCTTGCCAATGATGGCCTTCTTGACGCTGCAAAGAACCACGACATCATTACCGGTTATTATCAATTAATCAATGACCATGTCAGTAATCCGACGGGTCAGTTCGGCTGGATTGCTGATGAACCGGCATGGTGGAGCACAACGCCTTGGTATCGACTGACTGACAGCAGCGAAAAGAATAATTTTTTTCGCGTAAAGCAACGCTCTATTCGTGAGTACCTTCAGGCCGATTCACCTCTGGACGGCTCGCGTCTGTATGTTCGCGGACTCGACGGCTGGGGGGTAAAGGAAGTTTTTCGCTTGCAACCTGCGGATGAAAAGCATTTCTATGCAATTACGGTGGATCTGGACGCAGGTGAGTACCGTTTCAAGGTCGCTGATGCCGACTGGTCAGCAGCAACAGATTTCGGCGCATATCCGGGGCATGCATCAATCACCCTGGATATCCCGTACGGACTGGCACAGCAGGACAGCGTACCAGGTGTGCAGAATATGACGCTGAGGATAACTGAGCACGGCACCTACTCTTTTCTGCTGGATACCTTGAACCGCACCAAGCCGTACCTCACCGTCAGGAGGGAAGCGCAGGCCTGCGATCCAAAGTGCAACAAATCCAACTTCAAGCAGGTTTTCTTCCGTGGCACCCCGAATAATTGGGGACTCACGGCGATGCAATTAGTCGATGACAACCTGTGGCAGACCAAAGTTATTTTTAAGGAAACAGACAATCCCCCGAACCGGTTCAAGTTCGATGTCAATGGAGACTGGATCTTCAACTTCGGTGACACCGACCAAAGATGCCGAGATAAATCGGTATGTGAGGGTACTGCGATAACACGATCAGATAATAATGGCCGTGCGGTAAGCGATATCGTTGTCAACGGACTGGGTACCTACAACATTACCTTTAATGACGAGACCCGCCATTATCGGGTTGAGCGGGTCGAAGAATAATCTCTCGGACTGATATTTTTTCTTTACCATGATACACGACGCCACCTTCGGCATAGCCGTTCTGCTCGGAACCGGGCTTGCCATTGCCAAACTTGCTCAAGCCCTTCGCCTCCCTTCAGTGACCGGCTTTATTCTGGCTGGTCTGCTTTTAGGCGAATCCGGATTCGGCATTATCACTGTTGACCTGTTGGGGAACCGGCTGGATCATTTTACCAACATCGCCCTGATGCTGATCGCCTTTGGCATTGGCGAGCATGTGGAGCTTCGCCGTCTTGACGGGATGAGGAAGAATGTAGCGTATATAGCTCTCATGCAGGCGTTGATAGGGTTTACTCTGGTTACACTCATCACTCTGCAAATTATTTGGTTGGTTTCTGACGTACAAATAATAACCCGACACCAGCTTATTCTCTCTCTGCTTTTAGGGGCTATTTCTGTTGCCACGGCACCTGCCACGACTCTGCACATAGTGCGCGAGCTTGGCACCCGAGGCCCCATGACCTCCACCCTGATGGCTGTGGTTGCAGTGACTGATGCCATCGCCATAATGACATTTGGCATAACAGTCTCCACAGCCCATAGCCTGACTGGCACAGACGGTCTTTCCCTTGCCTCCCTGCTTATCTGTTTGTATGAAATCAGCGGCTCCCTGCTCATCGGGATTACAACTGGCCTTATCATTAACAAGGTGCTGGACAAGCTCCATAATAACGGAGAAATGCTTACTGCCGGCCTGGCCCTGCTCCTCCTCTGCGGTGAGCTAACCCGCCAGCTCCATCTCTCCTCGCTGCTGGCCGGGATGATGGCCGGTTTTGTCATGATCAACCGGTCAGAACGGGATGTTCGTCTTTTTCGTATTATCAACGGGTTTGAGCCACCTGTTTATGTCCTCTTCTTTACCTTGGCCGGGGTCCATCTGGATCTCTCTGCCCTGAAACTGGCTGGATGGGTGGGCATAGCCTATTTTTTTGCCCGAATCATAGGCAAATACTGCGGCACCTGGGTAGGTGCGTATCTCTCTGGGGCCAGTCAACATATTCGCAATTATCTCGGTTTTGCCCTTATCCCCCAGGCTGGGGTGGCTATTGGCTTTGTCTTTATGATCAGCACAGATCCCAAGCTCGCTGACTGGGCCAGCACCATCACCCCGGTGGTCCTGGCCGGAGTTGTGCTTTCCGAACTCTGTGGCCCTTTGCTGGTCCGTATTACTGTGGAAAAGTCTGGAGAAATCAGCTCAGAAGAGCAGAAAAAACAGCCTGCCTCCTTTATAACCCGCCTTTTTACCGCAGATGATCCTCATAAGGACAGCCCTGCCTTGGAACCCTGGGCACTGGGCGAAATGCAGCCGCCAACTGTGCCTGTTGGCGTGATTGTAGTAGGAACCTGTCATTTTGCCACAGCCCGGGCCCTGACCAGAGTAGCGACCATTCTGGCCCATCATTTTGATGCCCTTCCCTTGGCTGTGCGGGTGCTTAAAAAAGAAGAGGAAAAAGAGCTGAGTCCAGAAGAACGTCGGGATCTTTTTTTGCCGGAAAGCGATGAAGCCTCGCAACTGGGCTATCCCCTGCGCACGGAATTGCTGTACGATAAACGGGCCTCAGCACTTATTGCAGCAACTGAAGCACATAAGGCCAAGGCCCTGGTTCTTGGCTATCCCATCAGCAGAGACCCATTGAAATTCCAGAAAATCCTTGATCCAGTATCTTCTGAGGTTCATTGTCCGGTAATCGCGGTGCGCTTTGTCGGGACAATGAGCTGGGAACGCATCCTGATCCCCTTTATCCACCCCCAGGAACTGGATGTCCTGCTGCCGATTATCGAGGCCATGATCACCTCCTGTCATCCTAAACTGACCTTTCAACAGCTCCTCTTTGCGGACAGCACACGGGACGAGAGACGGGCCAGAGAAAAAGAACTGGAGAGCTGGGCTGGTTCAACGGTCTATGATGCCGACTCCATACGCTGTCTTGCCGAAGCCTCGGAATCCCGGCTGGAATCCATCCTCAGAGAGGCCCGCCGCCATGACCTGATCATCATGACCGCCTCTGAATTCAAGGGCATGCAACGCAGGGTTTTAGGTTCATTGGCTAATGTGGTGGTGGAGAACTGCAAGAATCCGGTCTTTGTTGTTTATCCCGGCAAAGCAGAAACATCTGCTCAGGATACCGTATGAATCGAGTCCTTGTTATCGGAGGAGGAGCCGCAGGCATGATGGCCGCCGGGCAGGTCGCGTTATGCGGGGCTGAAGTGGTTGTGCTGGAAAAGATGAAGCAACCCGGACGCAAGATTGCTATCTCAGGCAAGGGACGTTGCAACCTCACCAACAACGCAGACCTCTCAGAGTTCATCAGTCATTTTGGCAGAAACGGACGTTTTCTCCGTCAGGTTTTTCAGGATTTTTTTAATAACGATCTGATCCGATTCTTTGAGGAGCAAGGATTGGATCTGGTCACCGAACGGGGTGGGCGAGTTTTTCCGGCACAAGGTAATGCCCCGGATGTGGTCAAAACGCTCCGGCACTGGTTGGAGGGTTTATCTGTTTCCCTTCGCCCTGATTCGGCTGTAGAGAAGCTCTTAGTCAGAAACGGGAAAGTTGAAGGTGTGGTTTGCAACGGCAATCCGGTCTACGGCAAGTCGGTTATTCTCGCTACTGGCGGGGCTTCATACCCGGCAACCGGCTCAAGCGGGGATGGGTACAGGTTAGCTGAATCCGTGGGCCACAGCATTATGCCCATCCGACCCGGCTTGGTGCCTGTTGTCACCCAAGGTGATCTTGCTCAACGCCTCAGCGGGCTGCATCTGCGTAATGTCGGGGTTCGGCTCTTGATCAGCGATCCTGCGGACGGCATGAATAGGCGGAACCGTCCGAAAAAACGCAACGCATTCGGTGAACTCCTGTTCATGAAATACGGTCTTTCTGGCCCGGTCATCCTCACCCTGAGCAACGAGATCGTTGACGCCCTGCGGGCAGATCAACAGGTGCAGCTGGTATTGGATCTCAAGCCAGCCCTTGATGAACAAAAACTGGATGCCCGTTTGCAGCGTGATTTCCGCACCCGCCATAAGGAACCCATGCACTCTGTCCTGCGGGGCCTGATGCCGGAAAAACTGGTTCAGGTCTGCCTGGATGAGACTGGCCTTTCTCCAGATACCCCTGCTGGCGAAATACGGACAGCTGAACGCAAACGCCTCCGCTTCTGGCTGAAAAATATCCCCTTTATTGTGACTGGCTATTGCGGTTTTAAAGAAGCTATTATCACCTGCGGCGGGGTGTCGTTGAAAGAGGTTGATCCCCGCACCATGGCCTCCAAATGCTGTCCCGGTCTCTATCTGGCTGGCGAAGTCCTTGATCTCCAGGCCGATACTGGCGGCTATAATCTCCAGGCTGCCTTTTCTACAGGCTGGTTGGCAGGGCGTTCGGCGGCGGAGTATTGCTGATTTTTTTACTCGTGCCCAAGTTCTGCTTGGGAATCAGAAAATAGAGCGTATTCAGAAATGCATTTTTTTTAACAGTGACAAAAAAAATAAGGGCACAATCAGCCAGACATATGTACACTATTGACCAGGAAAGAACTCGGGAATGCTTTGAATTCTTAAAAGGAGAAAAAAACAAATGAACAACATGTTACCTGCAACCAAAAAAACAACAAACAAATTCTCTATCGTATCCATTGTACTTGTGTTGTTGTACTTGCTCATGAACAGCGTAAATGTCCAGGCCACTGAAATGACAGCAGACGAGCAAAAATGCCTGGAGACGGCAATTGAGAATCTCAATAAATCAGAAACAAGCAAGAGCCTGTTAAAAGCGTGGCATGAGAGTGGAGCAAGTTGCCAGGAAAGAGACGCAAAAATTTTTACTGAATATATTTCTTACACCATGAAGAATATAAATATAAATCCATGCCTTTCCTCACGCATGATAAACGACTTTGCAAGCGTACCGACAATCCAAATGCAAATGCTTGATACGGTGCAAGAGAAGATAAGATCAGATCTCTGCTCTCAATAAAAACCAGGAACGTCAAGATATCAAGTTTGTAGGCAATTGAGCTACCAGCTTAAGTCAATATTGCAGTCTCCCGGCTTTTTAACTGGTAGCTTGCAGCTTATATGAATCACCCTGCAAACCCATGCACAATGGGATATCGCCTGCCATAACCAAAGGCCTTACTGGTCACCTTGAGACCCAGCGGAGCCTGCTTGCGTTTATGTTCATTGATACGGATGCGACGGATAATATCTTCCACTGTACTCTGGGCAAAACCACGGGCCACGATCTCCTCAATACTCAGGTGTTCTTCCAAATAGGCAGACAGGATGGGATCCAGTACCTCATAGCCTGGCAGGTCATCCTGATCTGCCTGATCTGGCTTCAGTTCTGCAGAAGGTGGCCGGGTAATAATCCGCTCTGGAATCATCTCCCCTGCCCTGTTCATCCATCGGGCCAGCTCATAGACCATAACCTTGGGCACATCAGCCAGCACAGCCAAACCACCACTCATATCACCGTACAGGGTGCAATAGCCCACCGCCATTTCAGATTTATTGCCCGTGGTCAGCAGCAGGCTGCCAAACTTATTAGAAAGGGCCATGAGCAGATTCCCTCTGATTCGGGCCTGGAGGTTCTGCTCAGTCACGTCCTCTTCCCTGCCAGCAAAGAGGTGTTCCAATATGGCACCATAGACCTCCATGGCCGGAGCAATGGGCAGGAGTTCAAAGCCACAGCCCAGATTCTCTGCTAACGCACCAGCATCATCAATGCTCATCCGGGCCGTATAGGGAGAAGGCAGGGCCACGCAGAGAACATTTTCCGGGCCAAGGGCCAAGGTAGCCAGGACAGCGGTCACTGCCGAGTCAACCCCACCGGATAATCCGATAACAGCCTTGTGAAAGCCGGTCTTATGGAGATAATCCCGCAAGCCCAGGACCAGGGCCTGCTCCACCTGAGCAATGGAGTCCTGGGGCAGGCCCTTTTTGTTCCTCTGATCTTCCTGTTTCTCTTGTTCTGCTCGCCTTGTTCGCTCTGTTCGATCAGTTAAGGCATCCACATCAATGATCAGCATATCTTCCTGAAAACCAGCAGCCGCAGCAAAAAGCTCTCCCTGGCGATCCAGGGCCAAAGAGTGACCATCAAAAATCAGGGAATCCTGGCCCCCGACCTGATTCACATAGATCAAAGGCAGATCATGCTGCCGACAAAGGGCAGAGAGCAACTGACTGCGCTCAGCAAGCTTTCCGTGATGATAGGGCGAAGCTGAGATATTGATCAGGCAATCAAGCCTCTCATGATCCTGCAATAAGGAGGCCACAGGATCATGGGGATATTTGCTGGGCCAGATATCCTCGCAGATGGTCAGGCCCATGCGCAGCCCTTGAAAGGAAAAGGGCAAGGAGGGAGGCCCTGGTTCAAAATAGCGGCTTTCATCAAAAACATCATAGGTGGGCAGCAATTGCTTACGCACCCGATGGACCACCCTTCCCTGATGGATCAACAACGCAGAATTGTAAAGGTGCTTGCCCTTATACTGTCCCTGTCGCTTTTCCGGCACACCAAGAATCACCCCGATTTCACCCACAGAACGGACAAGCTCGTTCAGAACCTTATCATGGGCCTGGAGAAATGATGGTCGTTCCAGCAGATCCTGGGGCGGATAGCCACAAAGGACCAGTTCCGGAAAGATAATCAGGTCGCAGCCTGCCTGTTCCGCCTGCCTGACCTGTTCAATGATCCGCTCTTTATGAGCATCAAATTGGCCAATAAGAGTATTTATCTGTGCAAGTGCTATTTTCATTGCTGCTAATCAACCTGAACAAACTCGCCCTTTTTTACAACATAGAGGGAATAGCCCACACCAGTGGCATCTCCGTTTTTATCAAACATAATATCGCCAAAAGGGGTAGCTGTGGCCTGGACTTGCAGAGTCTTGGCAATCTTTTCCGTTTCTGTGGAACCGGCCACCCGGATGGAATTGGTCAGGGCCAGGGCAGCAGCAACGGCATTATCAAAAAATGGCCCTGGTTCTCCTCCATATTTTTTTGCATAGGCTTCACGGTATTGGCGGGTAATAGGGTTGGCAGAGACATCAGCTGGCCCTGTCGCATACACCCCTTCTGCGTACTTACCAGCCACCTTGATAAAGGTCTCATCTTTCACCCCGTCATCAGAGATAAACTGGGTTTTCATCCGCTTCTTGCGCATCTGGGTGACAATCTTGGAGGCTTCTGGATGATAGCCGCCAAAAATCACTGCATCTGCACGGGTTCGTTTAATTTTCTGCACCACAGCAGAGTAATCAACTGCGCCTGGCGTTACCCCTTCAAACAGGACAATCTGGGCCTTGGCATCCTGCTCAATAATGCGCCGGGCATCTTCAGCAAGCCCTTTACCGTAATCTCCTTTATCATGTATAATGGCAATCTTTTGTGCCTTTAATTCACCAACAGTGAAGTTAACAATAGAAGATGCCTGGGCATCATTGGGAGCAATGGTTCTGTAAAAAGTAGGATAGTTGCCGCTCTTGGTCAGCTCGCTGTCCGTGGCTGATGGGGACATGAGAATGATATCAGCCTCATGATAAATAGGCAGGGCAGCCTTGGTGGCACTGGAACAGATATGACCGATCACGGCATGCACTCCGGCAGAAACCAGTTTTGTTGCCGTATTGGTGGCGATCTCCGGTTTACAAGCATCGTCTTCCACCAGCAGCTCCACCGGGGCTCCGTTCAACCCGCCTTCTGCATTGAGATTCTCCACAACCAGTTCTGCAGCCCGGGCTGTGGGCAGACCATAGGAGGCCAGATCACCGCTGTGGGCACCGGCCACGCCTATTTTTACCGGGTCTGCGGCCTGGGCATGGGTGATAAAGAATGTACCTGTGCTCAGGGCTATTACCGCAAGCGCGGAACAGAATTTTTGTGCAATATTCATCGTATTTTCCTCTTTGCTCTTATTTCTTTTTCGCCCCAGAAAGTTATCCTCCTGAGAGAGTGGTTCCTTACGTTGCAATCCAGCATGCAACCTGCTATCTTTTTTAATCCATTATAGGAAAAAAGAAAAGTATCTTCAATCCGAAGCACCCAAGGTGTTACTGGGCTAATATAAATATTGCCCTGTTGGGGCATGGATACCTTTTCTCCAGTGCTTAGGCTCTGTTTTTCTGTTTCTTCGTATATTCAGTCTTTTTCATCCCGATCCCATAAAGCACCGCATTTTCCTGTTTACTTTTTCCTTTGATCATGGTTCGTTAACTTGCATAAGTAAACTACGCACACCCTCCTCTCCTGAAGAATCTTTTCGCGGAGACAACAAACGATCTACCCCAACAAACCAAACTATGCAGTTAAATTTAGAGAACGTAACTATTGAGCAGGCAACAGCTGAACATCTCACGGATATCTTCAACCTTTCTCGCTCTTTGAGTCTTCAACGAATGCCGTCTGAACAGTCTGAGCAACTTGGATTCCTGGTCTCAGAATTTACACAAGAAGAATACTTATCTTATATCGAAAAGGCCGATCATTTCTATGTATTGTATGAAGGTGATACTCTCTGCGGTTTTTTATATGCCTATTCCAGCGATCTGATTGCTGAGGATGAATGGATGAACCAGCTTATTAAGTCCAAACATCCTGAGCCGTTCGTGTTAATAAAGCAGATATGCATTCAGCCTTTCTTGATGGGGAAAGGGTTGGCGACGCATCTTTATCAGCATCTTTTTCAGCAAACCGCTGACTGTCCTTTGTTCACGGTGATTGTAACTGAGCCGTATAATCAGCGGTCTGTGGATTTTCACAAGGGGCATGATTTTAAAGAGATATTCCGGCGTACTCCACCGGATGGTATTCCTCGTGAGGTTTGGAAAAGAGTGCCTCAATAGGAGGATTTCATGGGCAACGTATAGAAAGTACCCGGCAGTTAATCTTGTGGTGGTTGCGGACAATCCCGTCTGTTTCATTTATATAATCTCTGTTAAAAACAATAAAAAGGGTATCACGATGGCAATAACAGAAATTTTTTTATCACGTTGCTCTGAAGAATTTAAAAAAGAAAGTGAAGTAATTTCTAATCACTACAATGACAAGAGAAGAGAATATAAAATTACTGCTCAGGAAAATCTTGTCATTCAAAGCTATACCCTTGAAAAACTCCAAAATATCATCAAAGAAGCTGAGTTTGTCATTCATCTCATAGGCGATAATCCCGGTACTGGGGTAGGGAAAAATAAAATAGAGGAATTTCGAAGAGGAGCCGGGGACTGGCTCGACAAAGGACAGTCGGAAATATGCCATCAGCTTAGAAAGTCAGAGGACTTTTGGGATGAGATAACATACACCGAATGGGAAGCTTACATAGCTCTTCACTTCGGAGCTGAATTATTTTGTTTTGACCTAAGGCGAGAAAAAGATAATGGGTCATCACAATGTAAGAGACATTTAAAACGTCTTTATCATGCTGGTGATATTCATCCTACGTGTTGTGATAGAGAAGAATTACTTACTAATTTTTCCGCTTGTCTTGCAAGCCTCTCTAATGACAAAAAGAAACCCTCCAAAGTCACGACTATTAAGCTCAATGACCCATGCCTGCCACCATGCTTAAGTATTATGGGAGCCATGGATTTTGTGGGACGCAAAAATTATTTATCCTACCTGGACACAAGCGTAAAAAACGCTATTGAAAATAACACCAGAATCATCCAGCTTGTTGCTCAGGGAGGAACAGGAAAAACGAAATTAGTTGCTCGATGGATCCACTCAAGACGAATGGCTTTGTCGTCTCCAACACCCCATATACCTTTATCAGAGAATTACTTAAAATTATTTAAGCATAAATCTGTGTTGGGTTATTCTCTTTACTCGCAAGGAACAGGGAAAAATGCATTAAAAGGCTCAGGAGCAGCTGCCGTAGAAGAGCCAATTTGGAAAGACGCAGTCAACAAGTGGTTTATTGGTGATGAGAAGGCACGAGGAAAGCTTAATGAAACTATTAAGGAACCTTCAGAATACAAAGCAGATATACTGGCCGACATACTAATAAATCGAAAAGACCTCACACTCCTCATTCTTGATGGTCTGGAAGCAGCACTACGGTTAAGTGAGACTGACGACGGAGAAACCAAGTGGATTGTTCGGGATGCGTTTCTCAGGACTTTTCTCAAATGTTTTGTAGAAGCGGAATCCAGTCAATGTATTCTCGTTGTTACAACACGAGTGGAGATGGCCCTTGCTTCATCCGAACATGGAGAAGGGATTTCGCCCGAATTTGGAGAGCGTATCCTTACTGAGAGAATCAAACCGCTTGGATTCGAAAAAACGAATATTCCCAAAAAGAAGAATTATAACAAAAAAATAAGTGAGGCAGCAAAAGTCCTCTATTATTATGTCAAGCGCAAACCAGGTGCCACACGTATTTTAGCCGAAGCCTCAAGTGAAGATAAAATTGAGCTACAAGGAAAAAAAGCCGAAACTATTCGCGATGCATTACTGGAAAATCATAAAGATAAAATCCCAGCGAATGATCATGATTTGCGAAAAAATCTTGAAAAGACCGCACGCAACTTACGAGGCCACGCTCTTTCACTTAAATTGGCCGGGCAACTTATTGCAAATACCGATTATGGATGGGGCTATGTTACGCAAAATTTTGATCCCAAGCGGCATAGATCAACCGAAACAGCTGATGACACTGAGTTTGCTAATACAATTAATAGAGTAAACAACCTGCTTCTTCCTCATATTGAAACATTCAGAGACAACTACCCGCACAGACTCAAAGCGTTGCTTGCAGTAGGCGTTTTTGATCGAGAAGCAAGTTTCGAAGAAATTGAACATGCCGCCACCTACCTTGACAATTTACGAGGTTGCTCTCTAGGATCAAGTGAATCCAAAGAATTGGAATCCGCACTGATAGACTTAGCAGGTGATGGTTTTCTCACACTTTATGACGCTAAAAAGAAAGAAATAGAAGATGATAGTTGTTCTGTTCCTTCTGACTCTGGAACGGAAGACGCTCCGAACCTGTGGGACTGCCACCCCTTAATACGATCTAAGCTATGTGATTACATTTTCGATAAAGATGAGGAAGATGCTTCAAGGTGTCACCATGAAGTGGCTTATTTCTATCTCAGCAAACTTAGTGAGACCTGGAAAGAATCTATTTTAACAGACTTGCATCCTGAAACAGCTTCCCAAAATGGCTTTGCAGATATTGGTAGTGACGATGCTAAGGAGGAAAGGGCGCGACGAAAAGATACCTGGCGCAAACAGGATCGCAAACAGGCTCTTGCCGACATGGGGCTTCTGCAACGAGCCGTTTATCATTTTATCCTTGCGAAAGAATTACGTAACGCTTGGCATCTTTACTGGGAATGGATGTCAGTTCATAAGGAATACCTATTCTCTCGTTTTTTGGGCAAGTTTGAAGAGGACTTATCTACTCTTAGCCACTTTTTCGAGTCGCCTTGGACCTCCATTAAGCAGGCAAAAGAAAAAGGTCAGGTGTTATCTTCATTAGATATTGCATCTCTTTTTAATGCGGCAGGTTTTAGACTAAGATCACTCAGCAGGTTGACTGAGGCTCATCAAGCCTCTGGAGGCTCTTTTCTGAAATGGCAAAAAGCTGGCTGGAATCTGAATGATAACCTATCAGAAGATGAGAAAAATAATTTTCGGGAAAGTTCTTATGCAGCTGGTAATCGTGCTGAGTATTCTATGGTTCAGGCGTCACTTGCAGATGCTCTTATGTATGCAGATCTTGCTGTTCGTTTGGCTGACAAAAGTGAGGACCCGAAAGCACGTTTTATTCATCGTGTTGAACTCGCAGAAATACTCTGGCTCAGAGGAAATACTGATCAGGCTATAGAGCAGCTCGAATGGGTTGACAATGAAGATAATATTAAATTCCCCCCAGAAGAGACTATTTCTGTAGGTAATAACGACATTCCTCCAAGATTATGGGCAGAACTTTACTGTCTTTATCAATACCGATTTGGCAAAGTGCTTATAGATCAAAACAAAGAAAATATTGAAAAAGCCCTCGCGTTAGCTTTTCAATTAATTCATAATGCAAAAAAAACCAACTGGATTTTAAACAGATGGCTGGGAAAACTTTTGCTAGGATATATTGAGCTTGCCAAAGCAGAATCCACATGCCAGCCCTTCTGCCCTTCCCGTACCTGTCTTGAAGAAGCAAGAAAATACTTTACAGAAGCAAAAAAAGAATTCAGGGGAATTTCCGCTGGACACCATGTGATGAAAGCTCGTCTTGGGATCATTCTTTGTGACTACAAAATAGGGAATAATTTTAATAAGGCTAGCGACGCCCTTTCAGAGCTTTCTCTGACGGCTGGAGAACGACACCTCTTCCGAATTGATGCAGAAGTTGAAAGAGCAAGGGTTCTTATGGAAGAGGCATCTACGGATAGTAACCAAAAGGATGCGACCGAAAGACAAGTGGAGAGAGTGAAAAGTTTATGCATCAAAGCGGGCTACCTGAGACACTTACCGCTTCTTGATTCGCTTTCCCCAAAGGAAGGATGAAGCTAATGAAGACAAACAGAAATGCGAATCACCCATCTTTCCCCTCCTGATTCGCACTTTCACAAAAACGATACCCATCAATTCACAATCAGAGATCAATGAAAAAAGACACAAGTCACAATCAGGACTCAAGAAAAAAGAATTTTCCTCCAGTGTATGTCTTGGCCAGCGCAAAATCCGGGAAGCAACAGGCTTGCCATTATCGCTTATTAAACAGGCCCCTGACAGCCTTTTTCTGCTAGCTGGTTAATCTTTTAATTTTACACCAGAAAAAAATGGACATTTGAG